>JACADV010000092.1 GCA_013388425.1 Thermoanaerobaculaceae bacterium
GGGCCCGCCCGCCGGGGGCCCCTCGAACCCTGCCCAACAGCGCGTTACTCTGCCCTGCTGCCCCCTGCACCTGCCGCCGTCGCGCCAGCGGGCCCGGGCAACTTGGCCCCGGCCGCCAGCTCGGGCACCGTGACCGCCAGCAGGTTCTGCCATGCGGCCATGCTGAACTGGGTGCTCCCGGCCAGCACGCTGGTGGTGGCCGCCGCGCCCATGAGGTAGGAGCGCAGGTTGACCTCGGGCACGGCGGTGCCGAAGCGGGCGTTGACGAACTTGATCATCTCGTTGGCGAGCACGGCGTTGCCCAGGTTCTGCAGGTGCACGCCGTCGTAGGAGAAGAGCCCGCCGGTGAGGAACGAGGCGGTGAGCTTCACCCCCCCCACCAAGTAGCCGTTGGCGAGGATGGAGGCGAACAAGCTGTTAGCATCGAAGACCTTCGCCCCCATCTGGGAGGCCACCGAAGCAATGACGGTGTTGAGCTCGGCATGCCGGGCCTTGATGGCCGCCACCTCCGCCGCCCGCAGGATCACACCCGGGGTGAGCGTCCCGGTAGCGGGGTCGAAGGAGCCCTCAGGGAGCGGCCGGCCGGTGCCTCCGGCTGCCGCAGGCACGCCAATTCCCTGGGCGATCAGGGACGACGCCGCGAGCGTGAGGTAGTCGTTCTCGGTGAGCAGACCCTGTTCGCCAATCAGGGGGATGTGGGAGCCGTTGGCCGGATTGATGAGGTACGGCTTGATGGTGGTCAGGAAGGGGATGGCCGTCACGGCGGGAATGTTGGCCACCACGATGCCAGCGTTGGGTCGGTTCTGCTTGAGCGCCCCCAACAGCGTCGCGTACTGGGTCTGGAAGGCAGCTACCGGCGTGAGCGTCACCCCGTCCAGGGCCACGCCAGTGGTGACCGCACCCAGCACGTCGTTGTTGCCGATCCAAACGGTGTAGAACGTCCCGGCTGCGCCAATGGCCTGCTGGATGGCGGTGGTGGTGTTGTCGCGCAGGATGAGGTCGTACATGACGGTGGCCGCGGTGGACTGCCCCGCCGCCAGGCGTCGAATGTCGCCGGTCTTGGTGAGGAGGTCGTTCACCTTGGCGCCGGGAATCCCCAAGTTGTGGTACGGCCCCTGCAGCGTTGCGTTGGTGGGAGCGCCGGTGGAGGCGGACTTGGGCACGATCACCGGCGAGACCCCCTGGGAGGTGAGGCGCAGCGCCTGCAGGATCATCACCGAGGGGATGCCAGGGTCGCTCACCGTTGGTTGCTGGAAGCTGGCCATGCCGAACTGGCGGGCCAGGATGGCTGGGTAGGCATCCTTCTGGTAGTTGACCATGAGACCGCCCGAGGCAAAGCCGGCGGTGAGACTGTCGCCTAGGGCAATGTACTTGGACAGATCAGCCTGCGCGAGGAGGGCAGGGGAAGCAGCGAGCCCCATCACCAGGCCGATGGCCACGATTCGCATGAGATTTCTCATCGTTCCCTCCTAAAACCGGTAGCCCATGCTGACGCCCAGGAGCTCCACACTCTGCTTGTAGGTCCCGTTGAAGTTGTCGATGTTCTGCCCCTCGGTGGAACGCTCCTCGAACATGAGGTGGAGGAACCCCACAGCCACGGAGATCTTGTCGGAAAGCTTGTAGGAAGCGCCCACGGAAATGCCGGTCCGGTCGGCGTCAGGGAGCAGCGGTGACACGATGTAGGTGGGCATGGGGCTCTCGTCGAACAGCCACCCCAGTTGGAACGCCCAGGTGGGCGAAGCCTTGTACTCCGCACCCACGCGGTAGGTGAAGGTGTCCTTGAAGTCCTCCGGGCGCACCGAGGAGAGGAGCGGGTACCCCTCGAGGATGATGGGGAGATCCTGGAAGCTGTCCCACCCCATGTTGACCACATCCGCCGCCAGGGAGAGCTTCTCCCCCTGCCAGGCAAAGCCGAAGCGGATCTCCGCCGGGAAGTTGATCTCGGTTTCGCCGGGGACGTTGCGATCGAAGGGAATGAGCGTCGCCACCACCTGATCGAAGTCGCTGTTACCGCTCGGGAACTGCACGAACGAGGCCTCGGCGTCGTAGGTGATCTTGACCCGCGAGCGGTACGTCAAGCCAGCCGAAACGCCACCTGCAAACTTGACGAGGACACCGGCGTTGTACCCCCAGCTGCCGTTCCAGTCGTTGTACATGTGCACCTGGCCCACCTCGACCACCTGCTGGGTGTAGGGGTTGATGACGCCCACCGACTTGGTGAGGTCCACCTGCGACATGAAGTAGTCAGCACCCACCGCTACGGCAATGTGGTCCGAGAGCCGGATCGCCAGGTTGGGGTTGAAGTTGAAAACCTTGAGATCGATACGCTTGGAGAGGAACTTCCCGGCAAACTCGTTCGGCCACCAGGTGCCAAGGCCAAAGGGAGTCGTCAGCGAGAACCCCCACCGCAGGTTCTTGGCGATCGGGCCAGTGGCGTGAGTGTGCAGGGGGTAGAAGATCTGGTCCTCCTGCGTACCTCGGTAGCCCTGCCCCGGGAACGGGTTGTCACCGCGGAACTTGCTGTCGAAGCTGATGAAGTAGGCGCCGGCGATGGCCTCGCTGCCCTCTTGGAAGGCCAGACCGGCCGGGTTGTAGTAGCCGGCCGTGGCGTCGTCGGCAATGGCTCCGAAGGCGCCGCCCATGGCGACGCCGCGGGCGCCGTGCTCGAACAGTGCGAACCCCGATCCGAACGCTAGCGTTGGCGCGAGCAGCAGCCCCAGGGCCACTACCCAGCGCCGGTGTGTTGGATTGCTCATGCTTGCCTCCTTCCCCTTTTCCGCGCCCATAGCGACGGGACCTGATGGCCCCTACTGTAGGAAGGTCAGGCCCCCACGTCAATGGGGGGTACAACAGAACTGCCCCCGAGGGGGCAGAAAGGAAAGGAGGAGGCGTCTTCGTTGTTCAGTATGCCGGGTGGGTGCGCGATCTTTCCGTGCGGCAGCTCACATTCCGGAGCGGCGCAGCGCCAGCACCGATCGGTCGTCGTGGAGGGCGGCCCCACCGGTGTGCCGGTCCACGTCGGCAAAGAGACCGTCCACCAGGCGCGGCAGCGGTTCGTGCCGCAGCCTCACAACCGCGTCGCGGATCCGCTCCACGCCGTACTCCTCCCCGTCGCTGGTCGAGGGGGCCTCCGACAGGCCGTCGGTGAAGGCAACCAGCACGGTTCCCGGCGGCAGCCACGCCCGTTGCGAGGAGTAGTGCGGATCGGGGAGCAGGCCCAGGGGTGGACCCACCGGGTGCAGCGCCTCCACGCGCCCTTCCTCGAACACCAAGAGGGCTGGGGTATGCCCCGCCGAGGTGTACTCCAGCGTCCCGTCCGCCGCCAGGCGCGCCATGAAGGCAGTGGCAAACTTGTTGGCGGGAGTTGCGGCCAGGAGGTGCTGGTGCAGGCGGTGCGCCAGCTCGCCGATGTCGCCGCTCCCTGCCGCCAAGAGGTGCACGGCGGCGTGCAAGGAGCTGGCCATCAGGGCGGCCGGTACGCCCTTCCCGGCCACGTCCGCGAGCATCAGCACACTGCCCTGCCCCGCTTCGACCACGTCGTAGATGTCGCCCCCCACGTGGCGGCAAGCATCGCTCCGTGCAGCAATCTCGAAGCCGGGAGGGGCAGCAAAGGAGGCTGGCAGGAGCTGCTTCTGGATGCTGGCCGCCAGTTCCAGCTCCCGCTCCAGCCGCTCCCGCTCCACCGCTTCCCCGTGCAGGGCCGCGTTCTCGAACGCCACCGCTGCCTGGGCCGCGTACAGGGAGAGGGTGTCCAGATCCGCTGGCGTGAACGGGGTGGTCCCACCGCGCACTTCCCGCTCGGCCAGGGCCAGCACGCCCACTCGCCCGCGCCGCCCCACCACCGGCAGGGCCATGCGCGTCGCGGCGAGCCACCCTTCGTCGGGAATCTTTGCCGCTTCCTCCGGCGTGAGCACCGGCCCCCCAACCCGGGCCGCCACCCGGTAGGTGTGGCCCGACAGCAGAGCCGCTCCCCCGGAGCTCCCAGCGCCGCGCCACCACCCCTCGCCCCCCACCAGCCACACCTCGCCGCGGCGCGCATCGAGCAGCGCCGCCACCCGCAGCACTAACTCCTCGGCCAGGCGGATCGGCTCCAGGGTGCCGCCCAGGGCTTCGGCAATGGCCCGCAGCGACTCCACCTCCCACAGGCGCCGTCGCTCCGCAAAGCGGGCCTGTTTGAGCTCCTCCCGCATCAGCCACGAGCCGAGCACCACCCCGGCAGCGAGCTTCAAGGGCGGGTCCGGCTCGGCACCCCCGGCCAGCTCCAGCCAGAATTCGTCGCGACCCGCCGGGAGCGTGGTCCGCCAGCACTCCCCACCGCCTGGCACCCGGGCCAACTCGCGGGGCCCCACCCCCACCGCGCCCCCCGCCGCGCCGGTGCGCCGCAGGAGTTCCGCCAGCACCGCCCGGGGCATGTCCGCCCCCCCCTCGCGGCTGGGGTGCCGCAGCAGCTCCAGCACGGCGGCCACGTCGCTCATGAAGGGGTGGAGAGGGCGTCGAGGGCGGCGGCGCGGCTTTCGAAGATGCGCGCGTACTGGGCCAACCCCATGATCTGGAACGTCTTGGCGATGCTGGGGGAGGGCGAGCAGAAGGCCAACGTGCCCTTGGCCTCCATCACCATTTCCAGCACCTCCAGCAGCAGCGAGATGCCAATGGAGTTGATGATCCGCGTCGCCTTGAGATCGAACAGCAGCTGCCGGTGGCCCTCCTCCAGCAGGCGTCGGGCGGTGGCAACAATTGCCTCCCCCGCCTCGTTGTTGATGTACCCCCCCACCTCGATCACGGCCAACGGGCCGCGCAGCAGCGCAACCTCGAGTTCGAAGGTTTCCACCCTCACCGCCCTCCCTCGCGACGAGTCATCCGCACCCGCGTGCAGCCCGGTGCCGAACGAATATCCACCTCGTCCATGAGGTGCCGCATCAACTCCAGCCCCCATCCGCGCTTGCGTTCCCCGCTGAGCTGGGCCTGGAGACTCGGCGTGGGCAAGGTGGCGGGCTCGAACCCCGGCCCGTGGTCCACCACCACCACCTCCAGGCGCGGCGGCTTCTCTGGAAATCCCACCACCTCCACCTCGACCTGGCCCCCACCGTACTCCAGCGCGTTGAGGCACGCTTCCACCACGGCCAGCTTCACCTCTGCCAGAGTATCACGGGAAAAGCCGATGGACCGCCCCACCCGCTCCACCGCGGCGGTGGCCATCAGCTCCGCCTGCGGCTGCAGCGGCAGGAGGATGCGGACGCGCTGCGCCTCAGCCATGGGCCCCCGCACCGTCTTTTCGGCTCAAAGGGCGAGGAGCAGTCGCACGAGCCGCAGCGCCGCCTCCACCACCACGAGAGCGCTGCCCCCCGTCGGGGCGGCAGCCGGCAGCAGGGCAACCGCCAGCGCCGAGAGAGGGTGGTTCAAGGGATCCAGAAAGCGGTGGGCGAGGGCGGCCGGTGCCAGGAGGCTCACGCCGCGGGAGGAGGGCAAAGCTCATGCCATCGGCCAATAAGCCCATGAGAACGGAGTTCTTCCCCACCTCGCCCCCCTGCCCCTGGAGGCCCCGCTGTTGCAGATCGCAACACGCACCGTTCATTACGGCCGCCACGTCCGGTCAGATCGCTTTCGTCGCGCCGTCGGGGCCGCATTGTTGCGATCTGCATCGGATGTTGCATTCCACCTCATGAGCATCCGGTACAGGGTCGTCCGGTCGATCCCCAGCTCGCGGGCAGCGCGGCTCCGCTGGCCGTGACAGCGCGCGAGGGTCTGCAGCACGTGGGAGCGCACCACGTCCTCCAGGCGATCGCTGGCGACGGCCGCCTGACGAGTGGCGCCCAATGCCAGTTGCACGTCGTCGGCGGACAACCGGTTGTCCTGGGAGAGGGCGACCACCGCCTCCAGGAGGTTTTCCAGCTCCCGCACGTTGCCGGGGAAATCGTGGCGCAGCAACACCTCCAGTGCCGACCGGGTGAGCGCCACGGGCCCCTTGCCCAGCTTGCGCGCGTGGCGTTGCACGAAGTGGTGGGCGAGCAACGGGATGTCCTCCCGGCGCTGCCGCAGCGGCGGGAGGGTGATCTCCACGACCCGCAGACGGTAGTAGAGGTCGCTGCGGAACTCCCCACTGGCCAGCATGGCCTCCAGATCCCGGTTGGTGGCGGTGACGAGCCGTACGTCGACCCGCACCGTCTGCCGCCCCCCCACCCGTTCCACCTCCCGTTCCTGCACCACCCGCAGCAGCTTGGCCTGCAGCGCCGGCGACAGGTCCCCCACCTCGTCCAGGAAGAGCGTTCCGCCGTTGGCCAGCTCCAGCTTGCCCACCCGGGCGGCGACCCCGGTGGCCACCCCGCGCTCGATGCCGAACAGCTCCGCCTCCAGGAGGGTCTCCGGAACCGCGGCACAGTTCAGGGCCACAAACGGCCCCGACGCCCGGGCCGACAGGGAGTGGAGCAGCCGGGCGACCCGCTCCTTGCCAGTCCCCGATTCCCCCCGCAGGAGGACGGTGACATCGGTGGGTGCCACCCGCAGCACCCGCTCCAGCACCGTGCGCATGGCGGCGGACTCGCCGATCAGGCCCTCCTCCCCGGTCACCTCTGCGCGCAGGGTGCGGTTCTCCTCCTCCAGGAGCTCGCGTCGCCGCCGCGCCTCTTCGAGCTCGCGCGCCGAGGCAATGGCCGGTGCCGCCAAGAGTGCCAGGGAGCGCAACAACGTGGCGTCCTCCTCGTCGAAGGAGGCCCGCCCCCCCCGCGCCTCCTTGTCGGCCACCGCCACCACGCCGAACAGCTCGTCCCGCCATAGGCAGGCCGCTGCCAGCAGCTCGTCGAAGACCAGGCCCGCCACGCCACCGCGCAGGCGCACCGGTTCCCCCCCGCGCAGACGGTTCAGTTCGGGGGCGGTGAGGAAGTGGGCCGCCGCCGGCAGCGCCAGCGGCCAGGCAACGTTGGCGGTACGCACCGGTTCCAGGGCCGGCGAGACGGCCACGGCAACGCCCCGCGCTGCATCCAGCAGACCCACCGCGCGCTGCACCAGTTCTTCCACCACCTCCGCCTCGCCCCGGGGACCGGCCAGCGCCAAGGAGAAGTCCAGCAGGGACTCCAGCCGCGCCAGCCGCCAGGTCCGGTGGGGGGCGTTCACGGCTCTCCCCTTGCCACGACCAGCAAGGTCATGTCGTCGTAAGGTTCCGCCCCCACGGCAAAGCGCTCGATCTCGGCCATGAGGGACGCGAGGATCTCTTCGCTGGTACCGGAGGCAGCTGCCAACGCCGCCTCCAGCCGCTCGCACCCGAACGCCTCTCCGTTCGCCCCGCGCGTGTCCGTCACCCCGTCCGAGTAGACCAGCAGCACATCCCCCGGCGCCATCTCAAGCGTGTGGGTGTCCCACGAGGCGGCGCGGAGTGCCCCCAGGGGCAGCCGATGCTCCGGGAAGGGCAACGACTCCACCACGCCCCCCCGTCGCAGCAGCGGCGCCGGCTGGCCGGCCAGCGCGTAGGTGACCCGTCCCGAGGGCTCCAGGAGGAGGTAGGCCAGGGCCACGAACAGGCGCGGGCCGGGGCGATACAGACCCCGGTTGGCAATCTCCATGATCCGCTCCGGCGCTGCCCCCGCGAGCGCAGCGGTCTGCAGGATTTCCCGGGCCGCCACCATGAGCATGGCACCCGCCACCGATTTCCCCGACACATCGCCCACCACCACGGCAAAGGAGTTCTCCTGCGGTCCCGCCAGGGCGTCGAAGAAGTCTCCCCCCACCTGGCGGGCAGGCCGGCAGCGCCCGGCCAGCTCCCACCCGTGGCCGCGGGGAAGCTCCGTGGGAATCAGGGAAAACTGCACCCTCCGCGCAATCTCCAGCTCCTTCTCCAGCTCCACCTGGAGCGTCTTTTCTTCCAGCAACCGGGCGTTCTCCATGGCGATGGCGCCCTGGTTGGCCACGGTGTTGATGAGCTGCAGATCCTCCGAGCTGAACTCCTCCTCGGAGCGCTTTGCCCCCACCAGCAGCAGGGCGTGGAGGGTCTCGCGGGTGAGAAGCGGCACCACGAGCCGGGCACCGGCGGCCCGCCACTGGTCCAGAAGTCGCCGGCAGGCGGGGTCCAGCATCTTGAGCGGCTCCAGCACGGCGAGCCGCGTGGCCTTGCCGATTCGGCTCAGTTCCCGCACCAGGAGGGAGCCCGTCGGTACCGCCGCCGGCAGGTTCGCGTTCCCAGCAAGTTGCAGCGCGTCTCCCCCGCTCTGGCGGTACAGGCTCACCCACTCCAGGTGCAGAACCTCGGAGAGCCGGGCCGTCAGCAGCTCCTCTAGCCGCTGCCGGGAGAACTCCCGCGCCAGCGCCTCGCTGATCTCCTCCACGGCGCGCCGGGCGTCGTACACCTCCCGGAAGAAGAAGCGATCCACCGGCACCTGCAGGCGCCGGCGCAGCGGATCAAAGAGCAGCACGATGGCCACCGCCAGGAGCAGCGGGAAGATCGGTGACTGGCCCAGCTCGGCGTCGCGGAAGAGGAAGTTCAGCACCGCAATGCCCACGGCGTAGGAGCCGGACACCACGGCCGTGGTGGCGGTGTAGAGCAGCGAGCGGCGCACGATGATGCGGATGTCGAAGAACTGGAAGCGCACGATGGCGTAGCCGAAGGTGAGGGGCACGAGGACGAGGGGCAGGACACCGGTGAGCACGTACCGGTCGTCGTTGAGGACCGAGGGGAAGGCGACCCCCAAGACCAAGAACGGCGTCACGCCCAGCACCGTCCCTGCAAAGATGGTGGCGATCTGCCGCCGCTCTCTGCCCCCTTCCGCCTGAAGCAGCGAGGCCAAAAGTGCCAGAAGACCCAGGACCAGGTAGTCCCCCATCAGCACCCAACTCGTCACGGGAGCCCCCGACACCACCCGCAGGCGCCCGGCAAACAGCGGCGCCAGGAGCAGGGTCCCGGCGTAGACGCTGGGGGGGAGCAGGTAGAGGATGGGGAAGAGGTACGGCGAGGTGTTGAGGAACCGCTCCACCGCGCGCAGGAATCGCACCGTCCCACCCGCCTCGCCCTCGGAGGGCACCAGTTTCGCCGTGAGGCGGCGGGGAAAAACCAAGAAGAAGTGCAGGAACGCCGCCGGCAAGGCGAGCAACGAGAGGGTGCCCGTCGTGAGCACCACACCGTCCACCCAGGAGTAGGAGGCCGGGCGCAGGCGGCACACCAGGAACAGGAGGAAGAGCGTGCAGAGGATGAAGAAGACGTGGGCGGGTGAGCCGGGGGGGGCATCTGGCCGTTGCAGCAGCACGTACAGGCCGATCACGAAGAACAGGAACCCCAAGAAGCAGGCGTACAGGTACAGTGGCGTTCCCAGCGACCGACGCCCCAGCTCCACCTCCACCTCTACGAGCGTCTCATCCCGCTCCACCAGGTACGGCACCTTCTGGCCAATGCGCTGCTGCTGCAAGGCTCGGGCTGCTTCGGAGGGGGTGCGGACGATGATCCGGTCGATACCCACGATGCGGTCGCCGCTGCGGATCCCCGCGGCTGCAGCACCCGATTCGGGGAGCACGCTGCGCACCAACAGATCGCTGCGGTCGGGGTCGAGGACGACGCCGTCGGAGGCGCGCGGCAGGAACATGTCGAGAATTGACAGGCACGCCACCACCAGGGCAACGACCCCGAAGCCCAGGACCGGAAGGGTGCCAGCGCGGGAGAGGCAGCGCATGCTCCGCACAACGATACTACGCGGCGTGCCCCTTCCGGTTCGGCGCCGGCCGGCCCGCTGCTAGAATCGCCCCGTGTCCGGCGGGTGCTTCATCACGTTTGAAGGCATCGAGGGGAGCGGCAAGACAACCCAGCTCAAACTGCTGGCAACCCACCTGCGCGAGCGAGGACAGCGGGTGGTGGCGGTGCGGGAACCGGGGGGCACGCCGCTGGGCGAGAAACTCCGCGAGGTGCTGCTCCACCCCGAGAGCGACCCGGTTCCCCTGGCGGAGCTGTTCCTGCTGGAGGCGGCCCGCGCCCAGCTCACCGCCCAGGTGATCGTCCCGGCGCTAGCGGCAGGCGCCTTCGTCCTGGCGGATCGGTACGCCGATTCCTCCCTGGCTTACCAGGCAGCCGGCCGGGGTCTTCCCTGGGAGCAGGTGGCGACCCTCAACGCCGTGGCGTGCGCCGGGGTAGTGCCGCACCGCACCGTGCTGTTGGAGCTGCCCGTGGCCATCTCCCTCTCCCGCGCACGCCGCCGGCCCAGCACCACCGCCACCAACCGCCGGTTCGAAGACGAGACCCTGGCCTTCCACGCCCGGGTAGCGGAGGGGTACCAGCACCTGGCCCGCCAGTTCCCCGACCGGGTGCGGATCGTGGACGGGACCGGTCCTGCCGAGGCGGTGCAGCAGCGGGTGCTCGCGGCGCTGCGAGGCGTGCTGCCGTGAACTCCCTCCTGCCCTGGCCCGAGGCGTACCTACTGGCCAGCCGGTGGCCCAAGGTGGAGCAGCTGCTGCGCCGGTGCCTGGCCCTGGAGGCGCAGGACCTGCTGCCCCACACCCTGCTCCTCCTGAGCGAAGAGGGGTTGGGGCGAGAGGCCTTTGCCATCGAGCTGGCGGCCAGCCTCGTCTGCCCCAGCGGCAGCGGGCCCCACTGCACCTGCCACTCCTGCGAGCGGATCCGCCGGTGCGTCCACCCCGACGTGGAGATCGTTTCCATCGAAGAGAACGCCAGCGAGATCTCCATTGACCAGGTGAAAAACCTGGTGGCAACGATGCACCAGGTCCCCTACGAGGGGCGTCGCCGCGTCGTCGTCCTCACCCCAGCCCACACACCCCCCCTCAACGTACATGCCGCGTCGGCCCTGCTCAAGTTCCTGGAGGAGACGCCCCCCCACCTGACCTTCGTCCTGCTGGCCAGCAACCCGGGCCGGCTCCTGCCTACCATTCGCTCGCGAGCGGTGATGCTGCGCCTGCCCAACCCCACGGCCGAGGAGCTGACCTCGTTCCTCGCCGCAAGGCACGGCCTGGACAGCAAGACAGCCACCGAGAAACTCCGTGCCCTCCATAGCAGCCCCTCCCTCCTTGCCAACCCCGAGGCCGTGTCCCTGGCCACGGTGCTACCCGAACTGGCCAGCCGGCTGCGGGACGCGCTTCGCGGCGATGCCCTGGCCCTCGTCACCGGCGCGTGCCTGATCGGGAAGCTGCCCCAGGGACCGCTCCTCGCTGCCCGGGCCATCCTCCAGAGCGTGCCCGGCGAGACACCGCCCATCCAGGAGGCCGCCCTGGAGGCGGCCGCACGCCTCGTGGCGCTCTCCCGCCGCATGGCAGCCCTCCACTTGAACGAGGAGAGCGTCACGGCAGGCGCGCTGGCCCCCTTCACCCTGGCGGCGAGGCGTGGTGCCGCCGGCTCGGCACCGGGGAAGCCCACGTGGTAAAAGGTGAACCGCCGGGTGAGCCGGCGGTTCGAGAGGAAAAACGGGAGGTCGGTGGTATCAAGCCCTTTTGGTTGGCCTTCTTTGGCGGGAACAACCTTGACAGGCAGTTACAGAGTGGCTTCTCGATGGTTGGTTGTCTTGACTGGTTGCTTGTCCGCCGCCTCCCTCCAGCCTTTCCTTTCTCCTAGTGTAATGCCTCCACCAGCCGTTGTCCAGTCCCCCTGGCGGACCAAGGGGGTGGCAAGCTCCACTACACTGGGACCATGACGCGAGCGATCCGGATCTACCGGTGCGGAGGTCCCGAGGTCCTGACCCTGGAAGAGGTAGAGCCTGGCGAGCCCGGACCGGGCCAGGTGCGGCTTCGCCACACGGCGGTGGGGGTGAACTTCATCGACACCTACCACCGCACCGGGCTGTACCCCCTGCCCCTCCCCTCGGGGCTGGGGCTTGAGGCGGCGGGGGTGGTGGAGGCCGTGGGAGCGGGGGTGTCCGAGGTGCAGGTGGGGCAGCGTGTCGCCTACGCGGGCGGCGAGGTGGGAGCGTACTGCGAACGCCGCTGCTTCCCCGCCGAGCGGCTCGTTCCCCTCCCCGACGACATCTCCGACCTCGAGGCGGCGGCCATGCTGCTCAAGGGGATGACCGCCGAGTACCTGGTCTGCCGGACCTTCCCCGTGGGTCCAGGCCACTGGGTGCTGGTCCACGCGGCCGCGGGAGGGGTGGGGCTGCTCCTGTGCCAGTGGGCCAAGCACCTGGGCGCCACGGTGATCGGCACGGTGAGCAACGAGGACAAGGCGCGTCTAGCCTGCGAGTCGGGCTGCGACCACGTCATCGTCTACACCCGCGAGTCGTTCGTGGAGCGCGTGCGCGAGCTCACCCGCGGCGCCGGCGTGGCCGTGGTCTACGATGCGGTGGGGCAGGCAACCTGGGAGGGCTCCCTGGACTGCCTGGCCCCGCGGGGGATGATGGTTTCCTTTGGCAACGCCTCGGGTCCCGTGGCACCGTTCACCCCCCTCTTGCTGTCGGCAAAGGGTTCGCTCTACCTGACCCGTCCCACGCTCATGGCCTACACCGCCACTCGCCAAGAGCTGCTGGCCAGTGCCGCGCGACTCTTCCAGGTGGTACGCAGCGGCGCTGTCCGCGTCACGGTGAGCCGCACCTACCCCCTCGCCGCGGCAGCCGAGGCGCACCGCTACCTAGAGAGCCGGCAGAGTACCGGCTCGCTGGTGCTCCTGCCCTGAACCGCTTTGCCCCGCCAGCCGGAAAGGGCTAGCATGCGCCTCATGAAGGTGCTCCTTGGCGTCTGCGGCGGTATTGCCGCCTACAAGGCCCCCGAGCTGGTGCGTCACTTCCAGAAGGCCGGCCACCAGGTGGCGGTGGCCCTCACCCCCGCCGCCACCCGCTTCGTCTCGCCGCTGGTGCTGCGCACCCTGGCCGACGGTGGGGTCCTGGAAGGTATCTTTTCCACCGAAGAGCGGGTTGCCCACGTGGCCCTCGCCGACTGGGCCGACGTCGTCGCCGTGGCCCCGGCTACCGCCCACACCTTGGCGCGCCTCGCCACCGGCATGGCCGACGAGCCAGTTTCGCTCTGCTTCCTCGCCACCCGGGCACGGCGCATCGTGTTCCCCGCCATGAACGTCAACATGTGGATAAACCCGGCTACGCAGGCAAACGTAGCCTGCTTGCGCCAGCGTGGCGTGGAGGTGGTGGAGCCGGAGAGCGGCGAACTGGCCTGCGGCTGGGAAGGCGCCGGCCGCCTGCCGGGGCTGGATCGTATCGTGGAGCTGACCGTGGCCGCCGCCTCGGGTGGGGATTTTTCGGGGGTGCGCGTGCTGGTGACCGCCGGCCCCACCCGGGAGTATCTGGACCCGGTGCGCTTCCTCTCCAACCCCTCCACCGGCACCATGGGGTTCGCCATCGCCGCCCGCGCCGCCAGCCGCGGCGCGGAGGTGACGCTGGTGAGCGGGCCGGTGGCGCTGCCCACCCCTGCCGGGGTGCGGCGCATCGACGTGGTTTCCGCTGCCGACATGCGGGAGGCGGTGTTTGCGGAGCTCGCCGCGCGCCCTGCCCAGGTGGTGATTGCGGCGGCGGCCGTGGCGGACTACCGTCCCCTGCAGCGGGCCTCCCAGAAACTCAAGAAAGGGGAGGCGCGCCGCAGTGTGGAACTGGAGCGAACCGAGGACGTGCTGGCGGAGCTGGTGCGCTCCTTCCATCCGCCGGTGCGGGTCGGCTTTGCCGCCGAGACCGAGAACATCCTCGCCAACGCCCGCGACAAGTTGCTCCGCAAGGATCTCTCCCTCGTGGTGGCCAACGACGTCTCGGCGGGGAGCGGGGCCTTTGGCGATGCTCTCACCACCGTCTGGTTCGTGGAGCGGGAGGGGGAGCCGGTGGAGGTGGCGGCCGCCAGCAAGGGAGCGGTAGCCGACCGCCTCCTGGACGTGGTGCGCCGCCACCTGGATGCTGCCACCCACCCCGACAAGACACCGAGCGACTCCTAGCAGGAAGGGTCCGGCCCCAACGGTCACCCACGCGTCGGGGGCAGGGTGAGGCCACGCTGCGGCCTCGATGCGGCAGCCCTCCCGAGCGATCAGGCCGGCAAGGCAAACCGGTGCGGCGGTGCGGCGGCACAGCTGGCGGAGAGGGGGGGATTCGAACCCCCGGTACCGGTCAACCCGGTACAACTGCTTAGCAGGCAGCCCTGTTCGACCACTCCAGCACCTCTCCGCGCCGGCCTGCATACTCTAGCGCGCGGCCCGCTTGGCAGCAACCGTCCCGCCGCGCCAATCTGCTTACGGGGCGTGTTTGGCGGCCTCCTTGGCCCAGGCGTCCTTCAACGTGACCGAGCGGTTGAAGACGAGCCGATCCCCGCCGCTGTCCGGGTCCACCGTGAAGTAGCCCAGGCGCTCGAACTGGAAGAACTCCCCCACCGTGGCGCCGGCCAGCGCCGCCTCCACCCAGCAGGTGGTGAGCACCTCCTCGGAGCGGGGGTTGAGCAGCGAGCGCCATTCCGCCCCCGCCACCGCATCGGGATCGGGGACGGTGAACAGGTGGTCGTAAAGCCGCACCTCCGCCGGCACGGCGTGGGCCCTCGAAAGCCAGTGGAGCGTGGCCCGCACGCGGCGCCCGTCGGGGGCGCTGCCGCCCCGGCTCGCCGGATCGTAGGTGGCGTGCACCGCCACGATGGCGCCCGTGGCATCCTTCACCACACCGGTGCACCGCACCAGGTACGCCGAGCGCAGCCGCACCTCGTTCCCCGGGAAGAGCCGCCAGTACTTGGGGGGTGGGACCTCGCGCACATCCTCCGCCTCGATCCACAGCTCGCGCGAGAAGGGCACGAGCCGCGTGCCGCTGGAAGGATCCTCCGGGTTGTTGGGAACCTCGAACTGCTCCACCAACCCTTCGGGGTAGTTGTCCAGGATCAGGAGCACTGGCCGCAGCACGGCAAAGCGCCGGGGAGCCCGGGCGTTGAGATCTTCGCGCAAACAGTGCTCGAGGAGCGCCACGTCCACCACGCTGTCGCGCTTGGCAACACCGATCCGCTCGGCAAAGGCCCGGATCGCCTCCGGCGTGTACCCGCGCCGCCGCAGCCCCGAAATGGTGGGCATGCGGGGGTCGTCCCACCCCCGCACCACCCCGTCGCGCACCAGCTCCAGAAGGCGCCGCTTGGACATCACGGTGTAGGTGAGGTTGAGCCTGGCAAACTCGATCTGGCGTGGGTGGTAGATGCCCAGGGCGTCCAGGAACCAGTCGTAGAGCGGGCGGTGGGCTTCGAACTCTAAGGTGCAGATGGAGTGGGTGATCCCCTCGATGGAGTCGGACTGACCGTGGGCCCAGTCGTAGGTGGGGTAGATGCACCAGGCGCTGCCGGCATGGGGGTGGGGGGCGTGGAGGATGCGGTACATGACCGGGTCCCGCATGTTCACGTTGCCGTGCGCCATGTCGATCTTGGCCCGCAAGGTCCGCGCCCCGTCGGGAAACTCGCCGGCGCGCATGCGCTGGAAGAGGTGCAGGTTCTCCTCCACGCTGCGCTCCCGGTGGGCGCAGGGCACCCCCGGTTCGGTGAGCGTCCCCCGCTGCGCGCGCACCTCCTCGGCGGTGCAGTCGCACACGTACGCCTGCCCCTGGCGGATGAGCTGCTCGGCCCAGGCGTAGAGGCGCTCGAAGTAATCCGAGGCGTAGTACTCGTGCTCCCCCCAATCGAACCCGAGCCAGCGCACGTCGCGCTTGATGGCGTCGATGTACTCCTGCTCCTCCTTCAACGGGTTGGTGTCGTCGAAGCGCAGGTGGGTGCGGCCTCCGAACTTGGCGGCGAGACCAAAGTTCAGGCAAATGGACTTGGCGTGGCCAATGTGCAGGTACCCGTTGGGCTCGGGCGGAAAGCGGGTGACGATGGCCGCATGCTTGCCGGCGGCCAGGTCCGCCGCCACGATCTCCTCGATGAAGTTGGGCCCCCCTGCCACTGGCGTTTCGCGGCCAGTCGTGCCGGCCGTGTGGGAATCGTTCCGATCCATCCCCGTGATCCTTCCAGCCCCGGTGCTGCCGGGCGCCGCGATGGTAGCACCCCTGGACTTGACAGGGCCTTGGCCGCTCTGGTAGATATGCCGTCGCCATGTTGAGCCGCCTTGACGCCCGGATGGTCATGTGCATGCGACCCATGCGGGCGAGGTGTGCTGCTCCGTAGCCGTACCCCAACGTGGAGCAACCCCGGACCCGCGAGCCAGCCTCGCGGGTCTTTCGTTTGATGGCAGCACGAACCGAGGAGGAGAAGCCCATGCGAATGCGAAACGGTCACTGGCAACCACCCTGCAACCACGAAACCGCTACCCGCTGCCCTGCCGTCGCGGCACGACCGCGAGAAAGGTTGAAGCGTCATGAGCAATCGTTGCAAGAAGAACTATCGCTTTGAAACGCTCCAGATCCACGCCGGCCAGGAGCTCGACCCCACGAGCCACGCCTGCGCCCCGCCCCTGTATCAAACCGCTTCGTACACCTTCGACAGCGCCGAACACGGCGCACGGCTCTTCGCCCTCCAGGAGCCGGGGCACATCTACTCGCGCCTCGGCAACCCCACCGTCGCCATCCTGGAACAGCGCCTGGCCGCCCTGGAGGGTGGCCTCGCCGCCGTGGCTACCGCCAGTGGTCAGGCGGCGCAGTTCCTCGCCGTCGCCACCCTCTGCCAGGCGGGGGACAACCTCGTCTCGGCCACCGCTCTGTACGGCGGCACCTTCAACCAGTTCAAGGTGGCGCTGCCCCGCCTCGGCATCCAGGTTCGCTTCAAAGACGCCGATGACCTGGACGGAATGGCCGCCGCCATCGACGAGAGGACCCGCGCCATCTACGTGGAGAGCATCGGCAACCCAGCCTTCGTCGTCCCCGATCTGCCAGCCCTCGCCGAGCTGGCGCACCGGCACGGCATCCCGCTGGTGGTGGACAACACCTTCGGCTGCGCCGGCTACCTGTGCCGACCCTTCGAGCACGGGGCCGACCTGATCGTCGCCTCGGCCACCAAGTGGATCGGCGGACACGGCACGTCGCTGGGCGGCATCGTGGTGGACTCGGGACGCTTCGACTGGGCCTCGGGGCGCTTCCCCGCCTTCACGGAGCCTTCCCCCGGCTACCACGGCCTGCGCTTCGCCCAGGCGTTTGGCGCTGGCAGTCCCCACGGCAACGTGGCGTTTGCCGTGCGCGCCCGGGTCGAGGCGCTGCGCGACCTGGGCGGATGCCTCTCCCCCTTCAACGCCTTCCTCCTCCTCCAGGGGCTGGAGACCCTGGCTCTGCGCGTGCAGCGGCACTGCGACAACGCCCTGGCGCTGGCCCGCTGGCTGGAGCGGCGAGCGGAGGTGCGGTGGGTCTCCTACGTGGGCCTGCCCAGCCACCCTTACCACCACCGCGCCCGCCGTCTCCTCCACCACGGCTTTGGCGGCGTGCTCACCTTTGGCATCGAGGGGGGTGTGGCGGCGGGCCAGCGCTTCATCGATGCCCTGCGCCTGGCCCAGCACGTGGCGAACGTGGGGGACGTCCGCACCCTGGTCATCCACCCGGCAAGCACCACCCACCAGCAGCTCTCGGAAGCCGAGCAGCTCGCCAGTGGCGTCACACCGGAGCTCATCCGCGTGTCGGTGGGTCTCGAGCACATTGACGACATCACCGAGGACTTTGCCCAGGCCTTTGCGGCGGCGCAGCGCGGGAGGGCCGCATGAACACCCCGAACCCTTCTCCGCATACCCGCACCTTCCGCCTGCCGGCCGACTTTCCCCTGGAGTCGGGGGCAACCCTCAGCGAGGTGGTGGTCGCCTACCGGACCTGGGGCACCCTGCAGCCGGGCGGCGACAACGCGGTGCTGGTTTGCCACGCCCTCACGGGGAGTGCCGACGTGGAGCAGTGGTGGCCGGCCCTCTTGGGTCCCGGTCGTACCCTCGACCCCGAGCGAGCCTTCATCGTTTGCAGCAACGTGCTGGGCGGCTGCTACGGCACCACCGGCCCCACCTCCCCGCGCCCCGGCAGCCACACCTGCTGGGGCCCCGACTTCCCGGCCATCACCATCCGCGACATGGTGCGGCTGCAGCGCCAGCTGCTGGCCGAGCTGGGGGTGCGACGGCTGCAGCTGGTGATCGGTGGCTCCCTGGGGGGGATGCAGGCTCTGGAGTGGGCGGTGAGCTTTCCGGAGCTGGTGGAGCGGGCTGCGGTCATCGCGGCCCCGGCGCGACACTCCGCCTGGGCCACGGCGCTCTCCGAGGCACAGCGTGCCGCAATCCGCGCCGATGCCCGCTTTCGCCACGGCCGCTACCCACCTTCCGACCCCCCCCGGGCGGGGCTCGCAGCAGCCCGGATGATGGCCATGTGCACCTACCGCTCCCCGGCCAGCCTGGCGGCCCGCTTCGACCGCGCCACCACCCCGGACGGTTCCTTCCTGGTGGAACGCTACCTGCGCGCCCACGGCGAGCGGCTGGTGGCGCGCTTCGACGCCAACACCTACATCACCCTCACCTACGCCATGGACAGCCACGACGTGGGGCGGGGTCGCGGCGGCTGCCGCCAGGCGCTGGCCGCCCTCCCCATGCCGGTGCTGGTGGTGGGGATCGACTCGGACGTGCTCTACCCCGTCTCGGAGGTCCACCAGCTTGCCCAGGCCATCCCCCAGGCCCGCTGGGCGGTGCTGGCCTCGCCCCACGGCCACGACGCCTTCCTCGTCGAAGCCGAGGCCGTCGCGGCCCTGACCCGCCAGTTCCTCGCAGCCGGGGCCAATGCCGATCCGCTGGGAGGTGTGCGATGCGCGTGATGAAGTTCGGTGGAACCTCCGTGGCCGGTGCGGACCGACTCCGGCACGTGGCGTCGCTGGTGGGCGAGGCAGCGTCCGCAGAGCGAGTGGTGGTGGTGGTTTCCGCGCTGGCCGGCGTCACTGACGCCCTCGCCGCCGCTTTCGAGCTTGCCGTGGAGGGGAAGCGGTACCAGGACACCTGGGCGTCCCTGGGTGAGCGGCACCGGGTCGAGCTCGAGACCCTCCACGGGCAAAGCGAGGAGGCGGCTGCCCTCGACGCCATCCTGACCCAGGTGGAGCCGTGCCTGGCGGCGGTCCAGGCCGGCGCACCGGCTCCCCCGGCCCGGGACGAGGTGCTGGCAGCCGGGGAGCGGCTGTCGCTGGTGCTGGCGGGGGCAGCGCTGCGGGAGGCGGGGCTCCCCGTGGTGCTGTGGGACACCCGCCGGCTCGTGCGCACCGACTCGCACTTTGGCGAGGCGCGCGTCAGAAGCGGCGCCACAGCAGCCGCCCTGCGCGCCGCCTGGCACGCCACCCCGACCAACGCGGTGGTGGTGGCCACCGGTTTCATCGGTGCCGATCGGTACGGCCGTACCACCACCCTGGGCCGCGGGGGTTCGGACTACACCGCGAGCCTCATGGGGGCGAGCCTCGCTGCCGATCGCATCGAAATTTGGACCGACGTGGACGGGGTGCTCTCCGCCCCGCCTGCCCTGGCGGTTGGCGGCGTTCCGATCCCGTACCTGGACTACCAAGAGGCGCTGGAAATTGCCCGCTTCGGCGGCAAGGTGTTGCACCCGAATACCATGACCCCCGCCGCGCGGCACCGCATCCCCATCCGCGTCCGCAACACCTTCGCCCCGCTGGCCAGCGGCACCCTGGTGGGCCCAGGAGAGCCGCACCCCACACCTGCAGCCAAGGCAGTTTCGGCTGTGGAGGAGGCGGTGCTGCTGGGCTGGGAGGGAGAGGTGCCGCCCCGCCCGCTGCTGCGAGCGGCGGGGGCCTTTCCCTGCCCCGGACCGGGGCCGCTCCCCACCATGTGGGTGGTGCCGGCGAGCAGCCTGGCACGGGTGATGCCCCTGCGCCCCACGCAAGTACGGCACGGGGTGACCCTGGTGGCGGTGGTGGGCCGAGGGCTGGAGCCGCTGCCACCGGCCGCTGCCGTGCGAGCAGCGGTGCGGGCAGTCCGGCTGCCGGTGCTCGCCACGGTGGCCACCGGCTCGCCGCTCTCCGCAGCGGTGGTGGTGCCGCGGGGACTGCGGGCCGAGGCCGTGCGGGTCCTCCACCAGCGCTTCGTAGCCGCCGCGGCGCCAACCGCTGCAACCCTCTATGGGAGGTAAACGATGCCCGACCACAAGATTGCTGCCTGTGTCCTGGGCGCCACCGGGCCCGTGGGCCAGAAACTCGTGGCGCTCCTCGCCCGTCACCCCCTCTTCGAGCTGGTTGCCCTGGCTGCCTCTCCCCGCTCGGCGGGGAAGGTGTACGGCGAGGCGGTGCACTGGCTCGATCCAGCGCCGCTCCCCGAGATGGCTGCTGCCCTGCGCCTGCAGGCGGCAGTGCCGCCGCTGCCAGGTAACGTGGTCTTCTCCGCCCTCGACAGCGAAACGGCGCGCGAGGTGGAACCGCTCTTTGCCGCCGCTGGCGTGCCCGTCTTCTCCAACGCCAGTGCCTTCCGCACCGACCCCCACGTCCCCATCATCGTCCCCGAGGTGAACCCCCAGCACCTCGCCCTCATCGACAGCCAGGGGTTTGGGCCGGGCTTCATCGTCACCAACCCCAACTGCTCGGTGGCGGGGCTCGTGCTGGCGCTCAAGCCCCTTGCCGACACCTTTGGCGTGGAGGCGGTCCAGGTGACCACCCTGCAAGCTCTCTCCGGCGCCGGCTACCCCGGCGTTGCCGCCCTGGATGCCCTGGGCAACGTCATCCCCTTCATTGCCGGCGAAGAGGAAAAGATCGAGCAGGAACCTGCCAAGATCCTGGGCGAGGTGGTGGACGGACAGGTGCAGCTGCACCCGCTGCGGATCTCCGCCCAGGCCAACCGCGTCCCGGTGCTGGACGGGCACCTGCTCTCGGTCTCGGTGAAGCTCTCCCGGACGGCGGCGCTGGCGCAGGTGCGGGAGTGTCTGCAGAGCTTCCGCGGGGCAGCGGTGAGCCAGAGCCTCCCCTCCTCGCCTCCCACCCCCATCCAGCTCCTGGAGGATCCGCTGCACCCCCAACCCCGCCGCGCCAGCGAGGCGGGCGGGGGTATGGCGGTGCGGATCGGTCGGTTACGCCGCTGCCCCGTGCTCGATGTCCGCTTTGTGCTGCTCGTCCACAACACCCTGCGCGGCGCAGCGGGCGGGGCCCTCTTGAACGCCGAGCTGGCGGTAGCCGCTGGCCTGCTCCAGCGGCCGCGTGTCAGTGACGGAGCGAAGGCGGTGGAGCTCGCCTGGTGAAGACCCTATCCCCCTCGTGCCGCAGAGCAGAAATCCGCCGCGCCACGAAACAGCGCGCTCGCGGCGCCGCGCGGAGGGGAATGTCAGAACTTCCAGCCCAGACCCAGGTTCAGGTTGTCGTAGTCGAAGCGGTGGACGCGGTAGGCCTCGTACTCGCCCAGCAGGAACAGGTGCTCTGTCAGGTACCAGCGCACCCCGAGACCGACGAAGGGGTCGCCCCCATCGTCCTTTTCCAGCCGGCGGGCGCCGTCGCCCAGGCGCGCCTCGTACTGCCAGATGTGGTAGCCGGCCTTGCCGAAGACGGCGAAGCGCTCCCTCACCGGCAGCTGGCCCACCAGGGCACAGGCCCAGGTGTTGGCGTCCACGGCCAGGAGCGTGGTCCCCTCCCGCCCCTCCACCTCGCCCAGGTCCGTGCGGGCAAGCTCCACGCCCAGGTAGGGGAGAACGTCCACTCCGACGTTGACTTTGAAGCTCCAGGTGTCGTCGTCCAGAGCGACCCCTCGGTGCTCGCCAGCAAAGTTGGCCCACACTACCGCGGCACCCGTCCAGAAACCGGGATCGGAGGCCTGGGCCGTGGCGGTCCGGGGTACAACCAGGAACGGCGCTGCCAAGGCCAACGCGACGACGGCAAGACGGCTCGCACGAAAATCCATTGGCACTCCTCCTCTCGCACTGCGCCTCTGGTGTCAGAGTATACCTTTCTCACGAGTCCTCGCCCAGGGTTTCGATGGCGCGGCGCAGCCGCCGGCGGCACAGCTCCTTGCCGAGCACCGCCATGGTTTCGAACAGGGGCGGCGTCGCCGCCCGACCGGTCACGGCCACCCGCACCGGCATGAACAGATCGCCGGGCTTCCACCCCAGCGCTTCGGCGAACGCCCGCAAGCGTTCCTCAAGACGGGGCGCCTCCCACTCCAGGAGCGGGTCGAGCACCTCCTCCAGGAGGCGGTCCAGGGCAGCGGCCGTCTCGGCCGCACTCCGCTTCTTGGCAACCAGCTTCCCGCGTGCCTCCGCGTCGTAGTCCACCTCGCCCACGAAGAAGAACTGGGCGTACGCCATGAACTGTTCAAGGGTATCGAAGCGCTCGTGGACCAGCTCCACCACCCGCTCCAGGTACGCGTCCGCGAGCAGCCAGCCCCGCAGGCGGGCCAGCACCTCGGCTGGCGGGAGGCGCCGGATGTACCGGCCGTTGAGCCAGGTGAGCTTGGCCAGGTCGAACACCGGTCCCCCCAGGGTGATGCGCTCCAGGGTGAGGTTGGCGATGAACTCCTCCAGGGTGAACTCCTCCGTCTCCCCGTCGGGCATGATCCAGCCCATGAGGGCTAGGTAGTTCAGCATCGTCTCGGGGAGGAAGCCGGCGCGCCGGTAGTACTCCAGCGAGACCGGATTCTTCCGTTTGGAGATCTTCGAGCGGTCGGCGTTGCGCAGCAGCGGCAGGTGGCAAAAGGTGGGCAGCTCCCAGCCGAAGGCGCGGTAGAGCTGCACGTGCTTGGGCAGCGAAGAGATCCACTCCTCCGCCCGGATCACGTGGGTGATCCCCATGAGGTGGTCGTCCACCACGTTGGCCAAATGGTAGGTGGGGAAGCCGTCGGACTTGAGGAGCACCTGGTCATCGATGAGGGCGTTGTCGAAGGCCACCTCACCGCGCAGCAGATCGTGGGCCACGGTCTCGCCCTCGGTGGGCATGGCGAGACGGATCACGTGTGGCTCGCCGGCCGCCCGGCGGCGGGCCGCTTCGCTTGGCGCAATGGCCCGGCAGTGCCGATCGTACCCCATCACCGGTGCCTTCCTGGCACGCTGCTCCTCACGCAAGGCGTCGAGCCGTTCCTTGGTGCAGAAGCAGGGGTAGGCGGCACCGCTGGCCACGAGCGCTTCCACGTGCTGGCGGTAGACGGCGCTCCGCTCGCTCTGGCGGTAGGGGGCGTGGGGACCGCCCACGTCGGGACCCTCGTCCCAGGAAAGGCCGAGCCAGTGCAGACTATCGAAGATCATCCGTTCCGAGGCCGGGTTGGAGCGCTCGCGATCGGTGTCCTCGATGCGGAGGATGAACTGTCCGCCGTTCTTTCGGGCCCAGGCGTAGTTGAACAGCGCCACGTACGCCGTCCCCACGTGCGGATCGCCTGTGGGGCTCGGTGCAATCCGGGTTCTCACGCCACCGCTCATGTGGTTCTCCACGACCCCTAGGTCACCTTCGCCGCCAAGAGTCTAGCAGCAGCCGGCATCCCCTCTGGCAGCGCGGTTGACAGCCGGCGCGGGAAGCCTAGAATGAGGTCTCCTGCCGTGCTGGGGAGTCGTCCAACGGCTAGGACACGTGACTCTGGATCACGGTATCGGGGTTCGAATCCCTGCTCCCCAGCCACCCCCCGTGTCGCTCACTCCCACTGCGGCAGACGACCCGGCGTGTATGGGGCCTGGGCCGCTTCCATCGCCTCCTCGATGGCCTTGAGATCCGTCTCCACCAAACGACGCAGTTGCGGCAGCAGCTCGCCGAACGTTTCGGCAGCGACCCGGTAGCTCTCCTGCTGCGTGGCGGTGGGGGCGGCGGTGGCACCCCAGCTGGCGTAGACGATGCGCTCCACCCGTTCGGTGATGGAGGGCGGGGTGGGTTCGTTGCGCTTGGCAAGCTCCTTGTCGCCCGAAAGGGCAATGTCGAGCGTCTCGAGACGCCGCTCCAGCTCGCGCAGGCGGTCCCGCAGCGCTGGATCCGCCTTGGGCGCGTTCTCCAGCGCCACCTTCATCAGGGCCATGCGCTTCTTGAGGTCGCCCACCAGCTCGCCAGCCCCCAGCACGGCGCGCTGCAGGCGGGCCACCTTGTCCTGGAAGGCGAACTGGGCGGCCTTGTCGGGATTGCCAAGGGTGGCAAGCCCCAGAGGCGTCACCTGGAAAGTCCGCGGCCCCGCCAGGAGCGTCTCCCGGCCACCCACACGCTTGGAGAGTTCCACCTGGTAGGAACCAGGCACTGCCAGCGGTCCGCGCTCCGGGGCATCCCAGGGGTCCCGCTCCACGCTCTCGTCGGGGAGCTTGGCCGGATTGGCCGCTGGTAGGCGCAGGTCCCAGGCCACCCGGTGGAACCCCTTGCCCACGTCGCCCGAGAGGCGGCGCACCACGTTGCCCGCCGCGTCCCGGACCGTGAGGATGAGCGCGGGCTTCTCCTCCAGTGCCTCCTCCCGCAGCTCGTCGGCCGTGGGGTAGCGGATCGGCCGCCCCTGCTTTTCGGCCTCTTTCTCCGCCTCCCGGCGCAACTCTCGCTTGGTCTTCAGGCCGTCCCGCAGGTAGTAGGTGAACACGGCACCGAACGGGGGGTTCGGCGCTACCCAGAAGGAGTCGCCCAACGACGCCTTCCCCTCCCCGCCCAGCGGCGAAGACTGGATGTAGGCGTAGGCTTCCTTCACCGGGAAGAGGAGCGCTTCCTCCTGGAGCGCAGCCTCGCTCAGCCCGCGCAGCGGCGTGTAGTCGTCGAGCACGTAGAAGCCGCGCCCAAAGGTGGCCAGGACCAGATCGTTCTCGCGCCGCTGGATGGCCAGGTCGCGCACGGCAATGGTGGGCATCTTGCCGGTGAGCTTGACCCAGTGGGTCCCGCCGTCCACGGTCACGTACGCCCCGAACTCCCCCCCGGCAAAGAGCAGCTTGGGGTCAACATGATCCTCGACCAGGGCGTAGATCACTTCGCCCTTGGGGAGGTCGCCCACCACCGAGGTCCAGCTCCGCCCGCGATCCGCCGAACGCAGCAGATACGGGGTGAAGTCCCCGTTCTTGTGGTTGTCGAAGGCCGCGTAAACCACGTTGGGCTCGTGCCGGCTCGCCACCAGGCGCGACACGTAGGTCCGCTCCGGCACGCCGGGGAACTTCTCGATCCGCCGCCAGTTGCTGCCCCCATCCTCGCTCACCTGGACGAGGCCGTCATCGGTGCCGACGTAGAGCAACCCCTCCAGCAGCGGCGATTCGGACAGGGCCACGATGTTGCCGTAGAACGAGGTGGAAGCGTTCTTCGCCACCGCATCCGCCGACCACACCTTGCCCATGACCGGCAGCTGGTTGCGGTCCAGTTGGCGGGTCAGATCCCCCGACACCGCCCGCCAGGAGTCGCCGCGATCGTCGGAACGGAACAGCTTGTTGGCGGCAAAGTAGAGGCGCGTCGGCGAGTGCGGCGAGATGAGGAGCGGCGCGTCCCAGTTCCACCGCAGCGGAGGTTCTCCCTTCCCCTCCATGGGACGGATGTCCACCTCCTCGCCCGACGCCCGGTCGTAGCGCACGAGGCCGCCGTACTGCGACTCGGAGTAGACGAGGTTGGGGTTGCCCGGCTCGATGGCCGCCCAGAAGCCGTCCCCCCCGGTGGTGATGAACCAGTCGTAGTTGGTGATGCCGTGGTTGGTGATGGTGCGCACCGGCCCACCCTGGGTGTTGTTGTCCTGGGTACCGCCGTAGACGTGGTAGAACGGCTTGGCATCGTCCACCGCCACCCGGTAGAACTGGGTCACGGGGAGGTTTGTCTTGAAGTTCCACGTGGCACCCCGGTCGAAGGTCTCGTACAGACCTCCATCGCACCCCACCAGCAGGTGCTCGGTGTGGACCGGGTCGATCCACATGGCGTGGTTGTCCACGTGCTTGGTCTTCTCCCCCACCTTCCGGAAGGTCTTGCCACCGTCCTCGGAAACCCGCAACCAGGTGTCGGTGAGGTACACCCGATCCACGTCCTTGGGATCGCAGAAAAGCTCGTTGTAGTACTGCCCGGAAGTGGTGGTGGTGTCCGAGCGCTTCTCCCAGCTCTCGCCGCGGTCGGTGGAGCGGAACACGCCGCCCTTGTCCTCCGCCGCCTCGACGATGGCGTAGATGACGTCAGGATTCGCCGGCGAAATGGCCAGGCCGATGCGCCCCTTGTCCACCTCCGGCAACCCCCGGTCCACCTTGCGCCAGGTGGCACCAGCATCGGTGGACTTGTAGATGGTGGATTCGGGGCCACCGTTGATGAGCGTCCACACGTGGCGCCGGCGCTGGTACGACGTGGCCAGCAGCACATCGGGGTTGCGGGGATCCATCCACACCTCGTTGACTCCGGTGTTCTCGCTGATCTCCAGGATCTTCTTCCAGCTCGCCCCGCCGTCGGTGGTCTTGTACAGGCCGCGATCGCCACCCGATCGCCAGAGCGGCCCCTGGGCCGCCACGTAGACCACGTTCGAGTCCCGGGGATCCACCACGATGCGACCGATGTGCTCCGACTGCCGCAGCCCCACGTTGGTCCAGTGGGCGCCGTCATCGCGCGACACGTACACGCCGTCCCCCCACCCCACCGACCGCTGGGAGTTGTTCTCGCCAGTCCCCACCCAGACGGTGTGCGGGTTGGAGGGGTCGAGGGTAACGCAGCCAATGGAGTAGGAACCCTCCGTGTCGAACACCGGCTCGAAGGTGGTGCCGCCGTTGGTGGTGCGCCACACCCCCCCCGACGCGACGGCCACGAAGTACCGGTGCGGACGGGCAGGGTCCACGGCCAGGTCACCGATCCGCCCCGACATGAGGGCCGGACCCAGGCTGCGAAGTTCGAGACCGGCCAGCGTCTGTGCCGACAGCAGCGGCGGCTTCTTCTCTTCCTTGCCCGCTTCGCGCTTGGCGGGTGCAGCCGCCAGCGCGCTTGCAGTTACCGTCATCGCCAGGCCCATTGCAAGGATCGTCGCTCGTGCCATTGCCGTTCTCCTTTGCCGAACCCCCTGCCCACGCTGCCTCGGAGGCCCACCTACCGGCGCTCACTCTAGCGCGGATCGTGCTGGCGTCACACCCCGTGCAGCCGTCCCGCAGCGGCTCGGGCTGCCCTCCGGGCAAGCGCGGAGCGTGCTTGACAGGCCGTGCCGAGGCGCTACCCTCGCCAGCGTGAGTGGCGCGGAACGGTTGCTTGCCCCAACAGGGAGGACCCCGCACCCGTGAGCTGGCGGGAGAGGTGCCAATGACCATCGCGGGGCTGCCGGCTCCCCCACCGCTGGGGCGGCGGATCTGGGCGAATCGCACGCTCAACCTGCGCTCCATCAAGGCCATCGGCTACGACATGGACTACACCCTCGTGCACTACCGGGTGGAGCCCTGGGAGCAGCAGGCCTACCAGCACCTCAAGGCCAAGCTCGCCGAGCAGGGGTTGCCGGTGGAGGGCCTGGAGTTCGACCCCGACCTCGTCACCCGCGGGCTGGTGGTGGATCGAGAGCTGGGGAACCTGGTCAAGGCCAACCGCTTTGGCTACGTGGTGAAGGCCTGTCACGGCACCGTGCCGCTGCCCTTCGAGACGCTGCGCGCCACCTACGGGCGCCTGCTGGTGGACCTTTCGGACGAGCGCTTCTCCTTCCTCAACACGCTCTTCTCCCTCTCCGAGGCGTGCCTGTTCGCGCAGCTGGTGGACCGCCTGGACGAGCGGAGTAGCGGCGTCCCCCTGGGGTACGCCGACCTCCACCGTCTGGTGCGCCGTGGCATGGACGAGGCCCACCTGGAAGGCGCCCTCAAGGCCATCATCACCACCGATCCCGCTTCCTACGTGGAACCCGACCCGGAAACCGCCCTGGCCCTCCTGGACCAGCTACACGCTGGGCGGCGTCTCCTCCTCATCACCAACTCGGACTGGCCCTACACGCGGACCATGATGGCCCACGCCTTCGACCCCTTCCTGCCCCAGGGCATGCACTGGCAGGACCTTTTCGAAGTTGTGCTGGTGTCGGCCCGCAAACCCGACTTCTTCCTCCACCCCATGCCCCTCTTCCAGGTGGTGAGCGACGACGGTCTGCTCACCCCCTGCCCGGGCGGGTTGCGCCGGCCCGGCGTGTACGTGGGTGGCGACGCCCGCGAGGTGCAACGCTACCTGGGGCTGGCGGGCGAGGAGATCCTCTACGTGGGCGATCACCTCTTCACCGACGTGCACGTTTCCAAGAACGTCATGCGCTGGCGAACCGCCCTGGTGCTGCGGGAGCTGGAGGCGGAGCTCGAGGAACTGGAGCGGTTCGGACCGGAGCAGACCGAGTTGGCGCGGTTGATGGAGGAGAAGGCTCGGCTTGAGTTCGAACTGTCGCAACTCCGGCTCGCCATCCAGCGCTTGGAGCAGCGGTACGGCCCGCGGGTGGAAGCCTCGCTGGAGGAGCTGCGCAGTGCCTTCGCCGTGCAGCGGGAGCGCCTCTCTGTCCTGGACGCAACTGTCGCGCCCCTGGCCCGGCGCGCCGGCGAACTGGCGAACCGTCGGTGGGGGCTCCTCATGCGGGCCGGCAACGACAAGTCCATGCTTGCCCGCCAGGTGGAGCGCTACGCCGACATCTACACCTCCCGCGTCTCCAACTTCCTCTTCGAAACCCCCTTTGCCTACCTGCGCGCCCCGCGTGGCTCGCTCCCCCACGACGACACCCGCCTCGTGGAGTAGGGCGCCAGGCCAGGGGCTGGTCAGCGCGGGCGCTACGGCACGCTCTGGAGGATGCGGCGCTTCTCGTTGTACGTGGAGCGTACCCGCGAAAACTCGGCGTGGGAGAACCCCAGAAGTGTGGCGATGCGGCGGATCTCGTTCTCCTCGTCGAGGGTGATGGTGTCGTCCGCGGCAGAAACGGCAAAGAGGCAGTGCAGGAGCTGCTCCTTCTCCGCGCGGGTGGCGAGTTGGTTGAACTGGCGGGTGACGAGGAACCCCTCGGTGCCCCCGAACAGCCGCTCCTGGGACTTGGCGAGCTCCACGACCAGCACGGCCTGCTCTTCGCCCACCCCGGCAAACTCCGCCACGATTTCCTCCATACGCCGGCTCTCCTCCTGGGAAATCGTGCGGTCAGCGTTGGCGACTCGGGCCAGGATGAAGGCAAAGGCGGCAAGGAAACGGGCTCGGTCGGGGGGCAACTCCTCCAACCGCCGGGCGATGCGCCGCACCGTGTCGGTGTCCAGCTCCCGCTCCGAGGTGGCCGTGACCGAAATGCCGAGCAGCGACTGGAGGAACTTCACCACGGTTCAGACCTCGCCGCCAAAGGGTTCACGCCCTCACCGTCTGGCAAGCCGCCTCCTGCCCCGCTGCTTCCGGCTGGCTCGCCCCCCAGAAGGGGTAGAAGCAGAACCACTGCTCGGGGTTGGCGCGGATGCGGTGCTCCAGGATGCGAACCCAGCGTTCGAGACC
>JACADV010000023.1 GCA_013388425.1 Thermoanaerobaculaceae bacterium
CGCCCAAGGTCTCCCTCCACCTCCTCCTCCAGCCGCGCCAGCACACCCTCAGCGGGGGCTTCGGGCAACCCCTCGGCCAACTCCGGCAGCTCCTGCGGACCGGCAGCGGCCACCCCCATGTGCGTCAGGAGTTCGGTCCGGGCCTGCAGAAAGGCCTGTCGGGCCCGAGCCAGGTTGGCCTCGGACTGGTCCAACCGCGCCTCAAGCAGCGTCAGGTCTGCCCGCGGCAACTCTTCGGCTGCGACCAGAGCCTGAGCCACCTCGCCGAGCTGGCGCTCCCGCGCCACGGTCGCCGCCAGCAGCTCCACGCGCGCCTTGGCCGCGGCGGCGTTGTAGTACGCCAAGGTGGTGCGCAGGGCCGCCGACTGGAGCGCTGCCGCTTCCTGGAAAGTGGCGGCCTCCAGCTGCTTGGCGGCTGCCCGCTCGCCGGCCTGCGCCGAGACGATCCCGCCACCCCGGCCCAACGGTACGTCCAGTTCGAAGCCAAACTGGGACCGGTAGGCGACCAACACTCCCTTGCCACCGAAAGTGGGGTCCAACGGCTTGCCGCGCCAAGTGTCCCGAACTGCCGAGAAATCCACCTTGGGCTGGAAGAAGATGCCGTTGCGGTACAGCTTTGCGAGGCCCAGCGAGTAGGACAGCGTGTCCCGGTCCTCGATGGTCGGCGTGACCCCCTGCTGTCGCAGTAGCTGGCGGCCCACGTAGGCGATAAAGCGAGACGTGGCCAGGTAGGTTTCCAGCTGCCGCCGCCATGCGTCCCGCACTGCCTGCACGGCCTCGTCCAAACCCGCATCCTGAGAGCCGCGCAGAATAGCGTCCAAATCGATAAAGACAGTGGGCGGGAGACAGTGGATTTCCGTCACCGTCGTGCCAATGGTGAGGGTCGTTTCGATGCAGTCGGGCAGGGGACCGAAGATGCCGCTGTCCAGCTGCTGCTGAATGCTGTTGGCGAGCCCTTCGAAGGTAGTGGCCAACGCGCGCAGGAGTCTCTTGCGCCCTGCGTCGTTGTTCAGCACTCCGGTGGGGATGGGCATGGTTTCTCGGGCCAAGGAGGCACTGGCCGTGACCACGTCGTCAAAGGCTCCCCGCTGCTCCTGCAAGAGCCCGAGGTTGAAAGCCTTGACTGCCCGCGCCTGGGCCACCGCCGGGTCGTGGCGCAGCGCCAAGCTCACCGCACCCTCGAGGGTGAGCGGCTGAGCCACTGGTCCGCCGGGCAGGTACGGCGGGGGAGGCGCCTGGGCCGGTACCGTCGCCGGCAGAACTGCCAGGCAAGCGAGTACGACTGCAGGTGTCTTGCTCATGGTCCACCTCATCGCTCGACCCGCGGCACGCTCCACAGCGGCGTGGCCACCCGGAACTGTCCCTCCCCCTCCTCCTCCACCAACAGACCGGCATCGAACCGCAGCTTGGACAGGGTTTGCGCCAGCGACACGTGGGTGGAAATCACGGCCAGCTCCGCCTCCACCGCGCGCTGCTCGGTGACGATCGTGTCGATGAGCGTGGAGCGACCGTAGCGGAACTTTTCCATTTCGTTTTCCACCGCTTGCCGGGCGGCAGCGGCAGACAGCTGCGCTGCCTGCCACTGGGGCAGGAGTTCCGCCAGCGTCAACGCTGTCTGCAAGACGTCCAGCCTGATGCGCCGCTCCAGGTCGGCAGCGGTGATCTGCTTCTGGGCCCATGCGGCAGCCCGCTGGGCCAGCTGCCCGCGCTGGACAGAGTTGTCCCAGGGTTTCTCCCAGTTGAAGCCCACCGAGGCCGAAGGCCCTGCCCAGTTCCCGAACAGTGCTTCGCCCAGGTTGTGACCCATGCTCCCCCCGGCGTCGGAAAGTCCAGCGTAGGAGAGTTTCACATCCACGTCTTTCTTGGCGGCCAGATTGACCAGGGCCGCGCGCCACAGGACCAACCCGGATCGTTCGAGCGAGCGGGCCGCTGCCAGGTCCAGCCGCTTCTGGATGGCAAGCTCGGCCAGCGCGGCTGCCGGCAGGTCCTTCACCTCCTGCTCTTCGGGTACGGGCGGGAGCGCGTCACTTGCCACCGGGAGGCCGGCCTGCTCCGTGATCTCCACCCCCATGCCGGTAGCCAGGGCCGCTTGGGCTTGGGCGACGCCGGCCCTGGCGGCAGCCAGCTGCGAGCGAACCTCCGCCCTTCTGGCCTCCATGCGAGCCATTTCTACCCGCGGCAGTTCGTCCGCATCCACCAGAGCCTGGGTCAGGACTGCCAGTTGGTCCTGGAGCTCGCTGGAGCGTTGGTAGACGGCCACAGTTTCCTGGGCCCGGAGCAGATCCAGGTAGGCAAAGATGGTGGACAGCACGCTTTGGGAGGCGGCAAAACCGAGGGTCTTGCGGCTGGCTTCCCAGTCGATGCGGCTGGCCTGTTCACCGGCAGCCGCCGCCTCCACGCCCTTACCTCGCCCCAGTGGGATCGCCACGCTGAACCCCAGGCTGGCGTTGTACACGTCCTCCTGCCCGGGCCCCCCGAACGTATCGCTCTTGGGCTTGCCTTGCCAGCGGTAGCTCTCGCCCGAGAGCGAGAAGAACGGGGTCAGCGTGAGGCCGGTGCGGTAGTACTTGGAGAGCTGCAGATCGAAGCTGCCCCGCTGCGTCTGCTCCACGTCGGCAATAGGACCGAGCTGCCGCAGCTCTTGTCGATCGCCGATGGCCGTGGCCAGCTGCTCGTTCTTCGCGATGGTCAACTCCCCCACGCGCGAATCGATCCAGTTGATGATGTCCTGGCGAATTCGAGCCTGCTCGGACGGTGAGGCGTTGCGGTACAGCGCCAGCAGGGCTTCCCACTGGGCCTGCGTCTGGGGATCCAGGAAGTTCACACCTACCGGAATGCGCCCTCCCTGCAAATCCGAGCGTGCCTGCAGCAACTGCTGCAGCAACTGATCGTACTGGGCCGCCTTGGCCTCGGCCGCAGCAATCTCCTTGCGCAGCTCGTTGCGCTTCTTCTGCTGCTCGAGCTGCTGCGTAGCCGTCAGGGGTCGTTGCGTGAACTCGTAAGAGAGCGTCCCCAACAACGTGAGGTCGAAGGCGCCGGCAGCCTCCAGGGCACGGCCTGCTCGTGCCTTCACATCTTCCCCCGCGACGAGCAGGTTTGGTTCGTGCGCCAGGGTGAGCCGCAGGGCCTCCTCGAGCGTAAGGGTTGGGGAGGAAAGTCGCCCCGGCACGTAGGGCTGCAGCTCCTGCCCCCAGCCCAGGGTCGCTGCCGCACTCAACGCAACTGCACACGCTATCCTCTTTCCTGGCATAGCCCCTCCTCGCCTGCGGTCCTGCCGCAAGCCTGGTCTTGGTGGGCGAATTTCTTGCAACTCCCCAAGGTCCAGCGTGTGACGCTGACCCAAGGAGCAATGTGTTTGGCCACGAAGCGGACCATGGTGGGGTGGTGGACCGGGGCAACGAACGTGGCTCTGGTGAACCCTGCCTCCACCATCCGATGGAACGAGACCGAAAAGAGCGGCAAGATCCGCGCCCGACGACCCCAGTCCTTGCGAATGTAACTACAGGTGAACCGCAACCACTCCTTCGTCACGCGGTGGTTGATGACCCAGCCTACGATCCCCTCCGGGCTGCGCAGTGCCACACTGGTGCGCTCCTCGAACCCACCGGCCAGATAGCGCCACGGAAGAAGGTCCGGCGCAATCCAGGGACTTTGTTCCTGGGAGTGCTGCAGCGCAGCCAGCTCCTCCTGGGTCACCTCGACAAAGGGTACGATCTCGCACCCCTCTCTCACCCGAAAGCGGTCCAGCCACGGCACGCGCAGTGCCTCCTCCGCCGTGAAGAACACAGACAGTGTCCGCCTTTCCGGTTCTTCCCAGCCCAGCACGCCAAGCTGGTGCTCCCACCACGCGGTACCGCTTGCGCCCTGGGTCCAGGTGGCCGCGAGGGCGGGAAAGCCTGCGGTCTGGGCGACGCGTTCGGCTGCCTTGGCCAGCTCCCGACCCAACCCCTGCCCCCGCGCCTCCGGCACCACGTACACCGACAGCAACTCCGGCGGCTCACCCTCCACCAGCGGCAGCCCTGCCAGCATCAACCCCACCGGTTTGGGACCGGCCCACGCACCCACCGCCACTGGCTGGATGGGGGAGCTGGCCGGTTCGTGGAGCAGCTTGGGGGTGGGTTGGAGCTCCAGCAAATGGCGAAAGGCCGGGTAGGTCATGGGGTAGAAGGCGGGATCCACCGGCGGCTGCAGCAGCTTGAGCGTCACGGGGCTGGCCTCCACTGGACGTGTCCGGACAGCACCGAGCCAACCTGCTGTGGCGCCACCAGCCGGGAGAGGTGGAACAGCATACCCGGCAAGCCGGCAAAGAGGCCATCGGCAGGCGAAAGCACCCCCACCCACCCCTGGTGGCGGAGGAACAGCTCGGTGCGGGTCTGGGCCTGCTGCAAGAGGTCGTCCCTTCCTTTCAGCTGCGACCCAATCACGAGGATTTCGCTGCGGCCAATACTACCACAACAGAGGCTGGCGGTACCGAACAGCGGGGCGGTCAAAGTCACCTGGAGCGCCTGCTGTTCCTGGTGCCGAACGGCCGCTGGGGCATCCCCCGCCCCCGCCACTGCCCGCGCGAGAAAGGCGCCGGGTGCCCCGTGACACCATCCCTGGAGGACCGCAGGCACCTGGGCTCCGGTGGGGGTGGTTCCCTGGGCTACCCAGCGACCGGCCCCCGGTTCAGCGCGCAGCAGGTACCACGCGGCTTCCACCATGCCGCGATTGCCCGTGGCCTTCCCCAGCACACCCAGAGCAGCAGCCACACCGGAAAGGCCGTGGGCAAAGCCAGGACGATGGACGCTGTCCACCCCCCCATCCGCTTGGGCCGGCAGCCGCGCCAACACGTCTCGGGCGAGCCGCTCCAACGTGCCGGCCAGTTCCGGGAACGGTTCCAGCAGCGACCAGGCGCCCAAGATGAAGCCCGCCACTCCCCCCTCCACATCCAGTTGCTCGCCCACCTCACAGCCGGGCACTCGCTCGGTCACGAGCCTTGCCGCCGTCTCTGCCCAGCGCGGTTCCTCCAGGAGAGCTGCCCCCGCCGCCAGAGCGTAAACGAGGCCGCCCCACCCGCGGCACAGCCCCACCGGCCAGACCCGACTCCCGTCACCCTGGGGCAGCAAGGCCAACAGGCGCTCGTACAGGAGCAGCGCCTGCCGCCGTGCACCCGCATCCCCGCTCACCCGCGCCCAAGCCGCCCAGGCCAGGGCGTGCCCCGCCAACCCCCGATCCAGAAACAACCCAGCTGGCTCTCCCGGGAGCCCGGCACTCGAGAGGTGCTGCGCCACTTCTCGGGCTTGCTCTCGAAACCAGTCACCCGCCTTGCCCCGCGGGCTCACGGACAGGGCTTGAAGGGCCAGGTGTACTTGCTCCCCGATGCTTTCCGGGGTGAGGGTGGCCAGCCTCTGCCGGATGAGCCGCCGCCCGGTTTCGCGCACAACGCCTACCCGCCGCGCGGCGGGGAGCCGCAGCCGGGGCACCCAGAGGTGCAGCAGTGCCCGCTGCTCCTCCTGCGCCAGCTCCCAGCCAGGGGGCCTGTCGGAGTACACGGCCACGAGGGGGCGCAGCATGGCCTCGGTGAGCAGGTTGGCGTGCCATCCTTCCCGCACCTTGGGGCTTGCAAGCAGGTTGCTGAGCAGCTGTGCGTACGCCTCGCTGGGCCGTGCCACAAAGCGGACCTTTAGGCCATCCATGGCGGCACAGCACTGCCGGCCAAAACCGCTCTCGCGGGCAGCTCGAGCCAGGCGTTGGAGACTCTCCTCCAGCCCGGCAGCCACCTCCTGCACGAAATCCGCAGGGTCCGCTGGCCGGCCCCGCCAGAGCGGCAGACTCCTCGCGCGGGGGTCGATGCCACCCTTGAGGGCCCCGTCCTCCCGCAGGCCAGCACCCCCCATGGAGGGCATGGCGATGAGACCCGAGGACAGCACGGAGGGGATGGCACCCTCTCCGTCCAGTACCGTGAGCGGCTGCGCCCAGCTCTCCCCGTCCACCACCACGGGGCCTTCCCGGTCCGCCACCACGTTGTCCCAATGGAGATCGCGAACCCCCAGAATCCACGCCACCGCCGCCAGGGCCCCCGCCGAGAAGAACCACGCCCGAACCTCGTTGCCGCCCTCGAGGCTCACCTGACCCACCTCGCGAACCCAGCCGTAACCCCGGCCTCGCACCATCGGCGGCATGGGGGCGAGGGGTATGCCTGCCTGCCGAAAGAGCGAAAACCACAGGGCAAGTACCTGCTCCGGCTGGAGCGAACGGGGCTTGTAGAAGAGCCGAGGCATGTCGGGGAACTCCAGCGCCACCACGCTCTCCCCCGCGTGCCGGTCGGAGAGCCCCCAGTGAACGCGCGCTGGCACCCCGTCCAGGCGATGCCAGCCGAACGCGTGGGCAATGGCTGAGCGGTCCCGCGCGAAGCGGTCACCGAGCCGCACCGCCGCCTGGGCCCACTCCCGCGCCCGCTGCACCAGCCAACGGCCAACGACGGGACGTTCCTGGAAAAGCTCCCATGCCCGCCACGTGCCGTCCGGCGATGCCACCTGCAGGAGGTCGACAAGCTGCTGTCTGCACGCAGCGTGGAGCCCTGCCCCCAACTGTTCCGACCACCCCCGCGGCCAGCGCCGCTCCACCGTCCCAGCGACCCAGCGACTCAACGCCTCTGCCGCCTCGCCAAGAGTTGCCTGGCGGGGCACACGGCGACTCAACAGTTCTTGCCAAGAGGCCGGACGCCTCGCCTGGGAGGACCACCCGCTGGCCAGCTGGCGAACGAGTCCCTCCCCCTGGGGCCATCCCTCCCAGGCAAGCCGTCGGCAAAAAACGCCTTCTTCCCCCCCGGCCACCGCCTGACGCCAGCGGTCAGCCACCACGCGTGCGAGCGCAACAACAGCTTCGGGCGCAACCTCTCCGCCCGCCGCCAGCAATTCCCCGAGAAAGCACGCCTCGGCCGCTGCGAGGGTCATGTCACCCAGACGAAAAGGGCCCACGGCCGCTCTGCGCGCCGAGCGGCCGTGGGTCCAAGAGCAAACTCAGAACAGCGAGGCGCTGACCTCGATGCGGGTACCCACCCCCATCGACGCCCTGATGTTGCATTTGTAGGTGTCCAGGAAGCCACCGGCCACCTGTTCCAGATCGGCGTCGGAGAGCTCCTGGCCTTCCTTGGCCACGTGGGGGATGATCACGTAGAACTCGTTGGGCTTCTCCTCGATCACCTTCACCTGCACCGAAGGCGGAATCGTGGTACCCAGCTGCGCCCCCACCACCTCCCGGGGCTTGGCCAACAGCGCCTTGCGGTACTCGGGATTCTTGGTCGCGAAGCCCGCAAGGAGGTCGTTCACCTCTCCTCTGGTGAGATTCACGGTTTCTTCCATTTGATCCTCCCTTTCTCCCTTTCGGGGCGTTGTTCCTGCGCGCGCACCTCTCTTGAAAGCAACGCCCATGCCAACTCCAGCCGATAGCACAAAGCATGACGGGTCAATAGGATGCAGATTCGCATTCCAACCGGCTATAGAGCTCCAGCTCCATTGGTCGCGCTCCAGCTCCACGAGCTACGCCTCTGCCACGAAGAGGGCCACCACCTCGTCCAGATCCTTCGACGGGCGCTCGCGCATCTCTGCCACGTCGAATGGCGCCAGCGCTCGCCGAAACCGCCACGTTCCCACCCGCAGGAACGGTTCTTCCAGGAGCCGACGCGCAAGCTTCTCCAAAAGCTCCTCCCGCCGCTGACAGATGGCACGCCAGCACTGGACAAATCCGTCACGGAAAGCCTCTTTGACCGCACCGGTTGCCTCGCGCCAGGAGAAGAACTCGTTCCTGGCGCGCAGAATGGTCTTGGGAGTCAGAACCTGCCTGGCCGCCAGTATGCGAGCTTGCGACAGGCTCACCTCCGCGAGCCGGCGCGCATCGTCGGGAGCGGGCAGCCGCTCCAGGGGAATTGCCAAGTTCAAGAAGCAATGTTCGAAATCGATGAGCACCAGGCGCCGGCGGTGTCCCTGCAGGCATACAAAGGCGTTGCGGGGACGGATGTCGGCGTTGGCAAAGGCGTAGGAAAAGCCGAGTGGCCGCCCAGGTCGAAGCTCGTGTCCACCAGGGCTCGCGACGAGGGAAAGGAGCGCTCGAGCCCCACGTGCCGCACCGCCGCCAGCCACACCCGCGGGGAAATGCCGAGAGCGTGCGCCGTGCGTCGAAACAAGGGGTCCTCCACCCTTGCCAAGGTGCCAAAGAAATCGAACGCAATTGCGCGCAGGCTCATGACGGCTTCAAGCGGTGGTGGCGCAGGAAATCCATGAAGCGTTGGTAGTCGGAGGCCGGAAGGCCAAGAAGCGCCAGGAGCCTCTTGTAAGACCCGCCGGCCTTGGCGAGCCCGGAACGGATGATGTGCTGCACCTGGGCGCGGTTCAACTCCCGATCCAGAAACGCATCGTGGACCAGCCTCCAGAAGTCGCCGCGCACCAACAGCTCCCGCAGTACTTCGTCCTCCCGCCGCTTGCCCACAAAGCTTTCCTCGCCCAGAAGTTCCACGAAGTGCTCCGGACGGATGACCGTACCTTCGGCCATGGCGTAGCCCATGGTCACTACGCTCCCCAGCTCCCGGACGTTGCCCGGCCAGGGGTGACGGGCCAACACGTCCCAGGCTTCCTGGGAGAGGGTCTTCGTCACGCCGTGGCGACGCTCCAGGCAGTAGAGCAGGAACTCCACCAGGTCCCGCCAGTCGTCGCCACGTTCCCGCAAGGGTGGCACCCAGAGCCGGAAGAAGCGCAGGCGGAAGTACAGGTCCTCGCGGAAACGGTCGCCGAAGCGCAGAGCTTCCAAAGGCCGGTTGGTGGCCGCCACGACCCGCACGTTGGCCTTGCGCATCCTGGAGTCGCCCAGGGCCTGGAACTCGCCGGTGGCCAAAGCCCGCAGCAGGAGTACCTGGGCGCTGGCGTGCAGATCCGCCACCTCGTCGAGGAAGATGACCCCTCCGTCCGCCAACTCGAACGCCCCCCTCCGGTCGGCCACCGCCCCGGTGAAACTCCCCCGTCTGTGCCCGAAGAGCTCGCTGACCATCAGGTTGCCGTCCTGGAACTGGGGACAGTTCACGGGGATGAAGGGCCCGCTCCGCTGCGGGGAGAGGAGATAGAGGGCCTTGGCCAGGAGCTCCTTGCCGGTGCCCGACTCGCCCAGGAGCAGAACCGGTTCGGGGAAGGGTGCCGCTTTGGCCACCCTCTCCAGCAGCTCGGCCAAGTGCTCGGAACGCCCGACCAGGGCCAGGCCCCCCTCTGCACCCCAGACGCGTCGCGAGAGACGGTAAACGGTGCGAGCCATGGGCAGCATCCACCGTTCCGGTGAGCTCGTTACCGGCGGCAACAACACGGCAGACCGGCCCATCATTGCCCGCTTCCCCCTTGACGGCCGTACATTCCTACCGTAGCGTGAAGCGGAGGCAGAACGCCACGTGGGAAGGGGCGGCGATGAACCAACACCAGAACGCTCCTGAACTTGCTGACGTGCTGGAGCGTGTGCAGGCCGGCCACTTCGTGTTTCGAGCAGGCGAAGCGGGGGAGTACATGTACATCGTCCAGGAGGGCGAGGTGGAAATCCTTGCCCCTGGCGAGCCTGACCCCGTGCGGTTGGCCCTTTTCTCCGAGGGGGATTTCTTCGGGGAAATGGCGGTCCTCGAAGAGCTTCCCCGCACCGCCTCGGCGCGGGCTGTGACGGACTGTGCGCTGCTGCGCATCGACCGGGAAACTTTCGACCAGCTCATCCGCCACAACCCGGAAATTGCCGTCCGCATGCTCCGCAAGCTCTGCCAACGCCTGCGTGCCGCCCACACGCAGCTGCCGGAGGCTCCGCCGGAACCACCTCCCACCCCCGAACCTCGCGAGCCAGTTGCCCCCGCAGCGGCTCCCTACTTGCTGCACGAGCCCACCGGCACCCGCTACGTGCTGGCCCCCAGCGAAACCAACACGGTGGGGCGAAAGGATCCTGTCACGGGGCTCACCCCCACCGTGGACCTCGGCAGCATCGACACAAAGAAAACCACCAGCCGCCGGCACGCGGCCATCTTCTTTCGCGGCGACGGCTGGTACGTGCGCGAAGAGGTGGGCGTTGCCAACGGCACCTTCGTCAACGGCAAGCGATTGACGCCGGGCGAGCCTCACCCCCTGGTCCCTGGCGACCTGGTGCGCTTCGGCCTGGTGGAACTGGCGTTCCATCCGTCCTAGCTGCCTCCCCGCCGCTCGGCGCGGGCGAGCAACTGGCGCACCACCTCCGCCAGGGTTGCCAGCCGATCCCGCTGCGCCGTCGCTTCGATCGCCTCCCGCACCGAGGGCAACACTTTCACCAGCCGCGCCACCCCGGACAGTTCGAGCAGTCGTGCCACTTCGGCGGTGGGAGCCGCGAGAGCAAAGGCCCCCCGTTGGCTCTCCACCCGCCGGGCCACCTGCAGGAACAGGCGCAGGGCATTGCTGCTCACCTGGGGACAGCGAGACAGATCGAACACCAGCCGCAAGCGGCTCTCGGAAAACAACTCCTCCAGTTGCTCCACGAGCGCAGGCAGGGCTTCAGCGTCCAGCTCCCGAGCGAGCGGGATGACCCGAGCACCACCTACCTCTTGCACGATCCACGTCACGGCGCACCCCCGGGGCTCGCTAGGAGAGCCCGATGACGGTGCTGGCTAGAAGCGGATGGCAAGGCCGGTGCTCAACCACGTTTGGGTGAAGCGATCCTGGTAGGCGAAGGTGTACGAGCACGGGTCGCGGCAGTCGGGATTGGCAAAGGTGTAGGTGGAGCGCAGGTTTTCGTCGGTGTTGGCGGTCAGGTAGCGGCTTTCGAACCGGATCCCCAAATGCTCGGAAAGCTCCAGCTGCACACCCGCCCCCAGCGAGTAGGACGAAACCCTGTCCGACGGGATGGGCAGGAGGAAGTTGGCGTGAGTCAACCCCAGGGCCGCTGCCAGATGCCAGCGGGCTGGACCGTGCTTGACGAACCACAGGAAACCCAACTGGGCGGTGGTGAACTCCGCGTCCAGAATGTGGGTGCTGCCCGGCACCACGAAGCCTCCCGGCGTCTCACCGAACAGCCCCTGATCGTCCTTGAGCTGCGTGTCCTGCCGCTGCAGCAAGAGTTCCACAGCCAGGGATTGCCCTACCGGCACGTCAAGCCTCAAGCCGTAGGTACCGCTGGACGAGATATCCACGTCCAAGTCCTTGAACTGGAACGCCCGTTCCTGGACGAGCATCTGCCCACCCCAGGCGTAGCCCAACGTGGGTACCAGCTCCACCCGCGACGACTGGGCGGCGCCGGATGCAGCAAGCCCCAAGATACCCACGAGTCCCAGAATGCACCGCATGCGACCCTCCTTTTCTCGGGAAAAGCGTGGAAGCTTTCCCATCCCTCCAGCACGTGTACCGTGCCCTCCCAAGAAGCGATGGTCAGAACCCAAAGAGACCTCGCTTCCGTTTGACTTCCAGAGGCCTCTGCGGGCTACCCAGACTGCTCTGGTGGCCCGAGTGGTCCTCCGCCACCACGTAGATCTCCAGATCCTCGTTGCCGTGGGCGGCCGGAACCACCTCGCCCACGTACGTGCCAATCGAGCTCTTGCTCATGGACAGGGAGTGGAAAGCCGCCTCGTTCTTCTTCCGGAAAAAGAGCGTGACGCTTGCCACCCCGTGATCGTCACTCACCTTGACCTCAAGCTTGGCCACCTGTCCCTTGGCGTACTCCCACTTGTACTTGGCCGTGGGGGGTGCCACCGTGGGCGGGAGCGCGTCCACAGCGGCCAACTGCTGGCTCAACTCCTCGCGAACGCGCGCCACCTCTGGAGCCGAGAGCTGTTCCGCAGCAAGCTGGTTGAGCAGAGCCAGGCCCTGCTCGGGCTTCCCCTCCTGTCCCAGACGGGAAGCCTTGGCCAAGAGGTTTCGAAGCTGCTCCTGCTTCACCTGCGCCTGGCGCACCCGCGCGAGCTCCTGGGCGAGACCAGGCCGAGCCGGCAGGAAACGTTCGAGGACGTGCAGCGAGGCGAGGGCGCGCTCGAAGTCACCTTGGCTCTCGAAGAGGCGAGCTTGCCCCTCCAGCGCCTGCGCCGCTCGCGCCTGGGCTTGCGCCACCTCCCGCGTGCCGGGGAACTGCTGCTCCAGGTCGTGCGCCTCGGCCAATACCTGCTCCCACCTCCGCGCCTTCTCTTCCTGGCCCAGCCGAGCGGCAGCCTGCTGCACCTGTCGCGCCTGGGCCAGGAGCTCCCGATCCGAGGCCGAAAGGTCCTCCTCCGGCAGCTTCGCGGCCTCCACCTCCCGCACCGCCCGTCGCACCCCGGCCAGATCCCGGGCGTTCCAGGCGGCCCGCAGGGCGGCCAGCGCCCGGTCCCGTTCTGCCAGCCGCAGCTGGCCCTCCAGTTGCCGTTGGGCGGCCTGTTGCTCCACGGTGAGCGTCTCTGCGGCAAGTGCGGAGAGGATCTCTCGGACCCGAGGCAGCTCCCCGGCACGCAGAGCGTCCTGGCCCTCCTGCACGAGCTTCTCCGCCGCCGAGGGAAGCGGCGGGCGGGTGGCTGCCGCGGGGGGGCCGGTGGTCGCCGGGGGCGGAGTTGGCACGACCCCTACGCGAGCTCTCGCCGACAAGGAAAGCAGCACCACACTCCCTGCGCCGAGCAACAACCCGGCCGCGACCAAGAACCAAACCCACCGCCGCCGTTTCGCAGCGCCGGGAACTGCCGCTGGCGCAGCGGCACGCGGCGCGGCTGGCCCACTCGCTGCCGCTAAGGGGGGCGGTGGGGGCGCTGGAGCCACCTCGGGCGGTGGGGGTGGTGGGGTCGCGGGCGACACCGGCACCTCGGGAGGCTGGGCTTGTGGCACTGGCGGCTCCGCGACAACCGACTCCGGTGCTTCTGGTGGCACTTCGCCCCCTTCGCCCTGCCGGGCTTCCTCCGCCTCGGCTGGCGGGACTCCCTCGGGGACCGGTTCGCCGGCCCCCTCGGGCTCGAGCACCACCGTTTCCCCCTCCCCCTCGAACGCCCCTCGCCCTGGACTTTCCTTTGCCAGACTCTCTTCCGGCACCGCCGCCACCAGCGCCTGGACGAGTTCGGGCACGGCCGCCGGGCGCTCGAAGGGGTCCTCGTGGAGGCATCGGGCCAGCGTGGCTTCCAGAGCCGCCACGTTTTCCAACTGCTTCTGGAGAAGGGGCGGCAGGCGCACCTGCGCCTCTTCTTCTGCAAAGCTCACCTCGGCGTCGAGGATGGCAGTGACCACGGACGCAAAGGAAAACACATCGCAGCGCTGCGGCTCTGGCACGTCCACCGCCTTGCGCAGTTCCGGTGCGGCAAAGGCAGCCCCCGTACTGGGCATGCGCAGAAACCCCCAGCCGAGACCCGTGAGGATGACCTCCTCTCCGGCCACCAACAAGTTGTCGGGAGCCAGGTTCAGGTGCGCCACTCCAATCTCGTGCAGGGTCCGCAAGCTGAGGCCAGCCCGTGCCAGCAACGAGACGGCTCCCTCCGGCGTCACGGCTGTAAGCTGCGTGAAGCGGGTTCCAGGTACAGGCGCGAAGATCAGAACGGCATGCTCCCCAGTCCATGCGGCGTCCCTGAGGGGAGCGGTACCTGCCGGCGCAGCGCTAGAGAGCGCGCTCACCGCCTTGAGGAAACGCTGGCGGTGGAGGTCTCCGACCCCGCTCCCCGCCAGTCGCAGCACCTTGGCAACCACACCCTCTCCGGACACCCGCACGCGCCCCCGATACACCACCGTCGCTTCCCGCGCTTGCAGCACCTCTTCGAGCGCGTAGGCTTCAGCGAGTCTCTCGTCGGGAAGCTGGTGCATGCCCCTCCCCTTTCCCGCACTATTTACGGTGAAATTTTACCACGGTCCAGCTTGACCCCGGCGGGGGAACTGCTACGATGGTGGAAAGGTCCGGAACGATGGACTCGATCACCAATGACCGTCGAACCTTCCCACGAGGAGGATGCCATGCTCCGGGAGCTAGAGGCGATCGACACGTCACCCATTGAGGAGCTGCAGGCCATCAAGTCCGAGCAGCTTACCCTCCAGGACAGGCTGGAACGCATGAAGGCCATGGAAAACCAGGTTTCCACAGAGGTCTACACCCGGGTACGCAACGACTACGAAGCTCGCTTTCTGGCGCTGGAGCGCCAGGCCCGTCCTCTCCTGGACAAGGCCCGGCAGGAGTACGCACGGCTCAAGGGCGTGATGACCGAACTGGAGAAGCGGTTGCACAGCGCCCAGCTCGCCAAGGAAGAGGTGGAGTTCCGCAACGCGCTCGGGGAGTACACGGAGACGCAGTTCGCCGAGCTGCTGGCCCAGACGGAAGGCGAGGTGAAGGAGGTCGAAGCTCATATCCTCGATGCGGGCGCCCTTCGCGAACGCTTCCTCTCCGCTGTCCTCTCGGAAGCGGAGCTGGAGGGAGGGGCCCCACCACAGGCCGCCGTGCCGCCCTCGGCGGGAGTACCGGCCGCTGTTCCGGAGGTCACTGCCCCTCTCCCCACGCCCGAATCGCCCGTGGAAGAGGCAGGCGCCACCATTGCCTTGCCCATGCCGCGGCTGCTGGTGGAGACGCCGGAAGGAGTCGTCCAGGAGTTCCAGCTCAAAGCGCAGGTCACCAGCATCGGTCGTTCCCCTCGCAACGACATCTGCATACCCGAAGCCTCCGTGTCCCGCCAACACGCCGAGGTTTTCCTCACCGCTGCCGGCTACACCATCCGCGATCTCGGCTCGAACAACGGCGTGTTCGTGAACGACCAGAAGGTCCTGGAACACCTCCTGAACTCGGGCGACGTCATCGAACTGGGGGCTCCAGGGTGGAGACTCACCTTCCTCGCCCCGGAGTGAGCCCTCACAGTTGACAGCCGCGCGGCAGCGTGGCAGCATCCCGCCGATGCTGCGGGGAAGCGCGAGCCACCGCCTGTTTGGCGAGTTCACCTTTGCCGTCGGGGAGAGTCTGCCCGGCGGCTAACGTTTGCAACTCCCGCAAGGGCAGGCCCTCCCCCACCACCGGGGGAGGGCCTTCGTGTTTTTCGGGCGGACTCGCAAGGCAACGATCCCCACGCGGCACGAGGAGGGGAGTCCCATGCAGGAGATCGCTGCGATTCGCAAGCACATCACGGCTGTGGACAAGCGGATTCTCGAGGCGCTTGCCCGCCGCCGCCGCCTCGTGGCACGGATCGTCGAGGCAAAGGATCGGACCGGCGCGCCGATTCGCGATACCCGGCGGGAGGAGCAACTCCTGGAGGAGCTCATCGCCCAGGGGCGTCGCCTCGGGCTGGACGCGCACTTCATCTTGCGCGTCTTTGGCGAAATCCTCGAGGATTCCCTCCGCGCCCAAAAGCGCCACTTCCTGGCAGATCCCGACCCCGGCCCGCAGCGCGTCGCGTACCAAGGGATCCCAGGAGCCTACAGCGAGGCGGCGGCACGCCGCCACTTTGCCCCCTTCCTGGATCGTACCTCGTTCGTCGGGTTGGCCACCTTCCAGGAGGTGGTCGAGGCGGTAGAAGCGGGCGAAGCTGAGTACGGCATCCTGCCGCTGGAGAACACTACGGCTGGCAGCATCAACGAGGTGTACGACCTGCTGAGCTGCGCGCGGCTGACCATCGTCGGCGAGGTGATCTTCCAGGTAGACCACTGCCTCGTCAGCCTGCGCGAGGTCCCGCTCACCGAAATCGACTGTGTCCTGTCCCACCCGCAGGCCCTCTCGCAGTGCTTGAAGTTCCTCTCGCGTCTGCCGCACTGCGAGGTCCGGCCCTTCCCCGACACCGCCATGGCCGTGAAACGGATCAAGGAGGAAGCAAACCCCCGGCTCGCTGCCATTGCCAGTGAAGAGGCCGCGCGGCTGTACGGCGTCCACGTGCTGCGGCGCAACGTTCAGGACCAGCGGGAGAACTTCACCCGTTTCGTGATCGTGGGGAAGAAGAGCGTACCTGTGGATGCTCGCGTGCCGTGCACCACATCCCTCGTGATGGCGGTACCTCACGAGGCCGGCGCCCTGCTCAAGGCCTTGAGCGTCTTGCACCAGCACGATATCAACCTGCTGAAACTGGAGAGCCGCCCCATCCCTGGCCTCCCCTTCCAGTACCGGTTCTACTTGGACATGGAGGGGAACACCCTCGAGACCAGAATTGCAACAGCTCTCGCCGAGTTGCGGCGCGTGACCACCTCCCTCACCGTGCTCGGCTGCTACCCCAGCCAGCACCACCCTCGCACCAGGCCGCCGGTGCCACCGCCACAGCCCGGAGCGGACGTGGCGGAGGCGACACCCTCGCCATCCCCTTCGACTGCCACCAGCAAACCGCCGTACCCCCTCGTCTGGCGGGGGAGCAAGCCCGAGGGCACGGTCGTGCTGGTGCGGGGCGTGCGCATTGGCGGTGAGGTGTGCATCGTGATGGCCGGTCCCTGCGCCGTCGAATCGCGAGAGCAGATCCGGCAGTGTGCCCAGCAGGTGCGGGAGTGCGGGGCGCACATGCTGCGCGGCGGGTGCTTCAAACCACGCACATCTCCGTACAGCTTTCAGGGGCTCGGCTTGGAGGGTCTGCAGCTGCTGGCGGAGGCTGGCGCAGAGTTCGATCTGCCCATCGTGACCGAGGTACTCTCCCCAGCCGACGTGGACACCGTCGCGCGCTATGCCGACCTGCTGCAGATTGGCGCACGCAACATGCAGAACTTCAGCCTGCTCGCTGCTGTCGGGCGGTGCCAGCGACCGGTCTTGCTCAAGCGCGGCATGATGTCGACCATCGACGAGTTCTTGGGCGCTGCCGAGTACATCCTGGCCCAGGGCAACCATCAGGTCGTCCTCTGCGAACGCGGGATCCGCACCTTCGAGACCATGACCCGCAACACCCTGGACCTGGGCGCCATCCCTATCCTCAAGCGGCTGACCCACCTGCCGATTGTTGTGGACCCTTCCCACGCGGCGGGACGGCGAGATCTGGTCGCACCACTGGCGCTGGCAGCACGGGCCGTTGGTTGCCACGGCTTGCTGGTCGAGATCCACCCCAACCCGGAGACCGCACTGAGTGATGGGCCGCAGGCGCTTCCCTTTGCCGAGTTCGCTGCGCTGATGCGCGCGCTCCAGGGTGGCTAGGGGGAGCCGGCTCTTGCTGCCGGGTGGCCGCCTGGTGCTGCGCGTTGGGCCTGGCCAGGCACCGCGGCGTGGGCCACGACGCGGCGAACACCAAGGCGAATACCAGGCCCTGGCTTGCGCCGCCGCGCCGTGGAGCCGCCGGCCTCACCCACGCTCGAAACCTAGGACTCGCGAAGGCGCTCTTGGGCCAGAAGGGGGTGGCCCACGTCGCGCCACGCCCCAGGCACCACCTCGGCCAGTTCCTCCAGGAGTTCCTCCACGGGGCGCGAGCGATCGACGACCACCCGCTCGTCCCCCGCCAGTTCGTCGGGGGGTTCGAACTCGGCCACCTGCTGGCGGTAGATCTCCCACCGGCCGTCGGAGACGGCGCTTGCCTTACGCGCCCGTTGCTCCAGACGCTGGCGAATCACCTCTTCGCTGGTCCGGCACTCGAGAACCAGCAACGGCACCCCCAGGCGACGCGCCAGCTCCAGGGCACCGGCACGCTGGCTGCGCTTGATGAAACAGCCGTCCAGCACGACACTGTTGCCCACCGCCAAGTGCTCGGCGGCCCGCTCCACCATTGCCGCGTAGGTCCGCTCCGTCATCTCTGGGGCGTACTCCCCCTGGTTGAACGGCACGTGCCGCCGCGCCTCGGGGGCCAGCCCCAACAGTTCCTTGCGGGTCACGTCGGAACGGATCACCGTCAACCGGTACCGCTCCCCCAGGCGCCGGGCCAGGGTGGACTTGCCGCTGCCGGTGAGGCCGCAGGTGAGGATGAGGAGGCGCGGGTTGAACACCCCGGCGTAGCGGGCGGCCAGCTCGTAGTAGCGCCGTGCCGTCGCCCGGATCGCCTCGCGCTTTGCCGGCTCGACCGTGGCGTCCTCCGCCAGGAACGAGTTGACCTTGGCGCGAACGTAGGCGCGGTAGCACTTGTAAAAGGCCAGCAGCTCCACGAGCTCGGTATCGCCCGAGGCGCTCACGTAGGCGTCCACGAACACCCGGGCAAAGGGCGCATAGCCGTTGAACTCCAGATCCATGGCCAGAAACGCCACCTCCTCGGCCACGTCCTGGATGCGGAAGCGCTCGTTGAACTCGATACAGTCGAAGATGCGCGGCGGATCGCTGGCACATATCGAATCCAGGTGGAGGTCCCCGTGCCCGTCCACGATGCGCCCCGCCGCCACCCGGCGCGCGAAGAGCTCCGGGTGACGGTCGAAAAAGAGACGCGTGGAGTTGCGGATCAGCTCGAAATCCCCGCCTGTCACGAGGTCGCCAACGTAGCGCTCGGTCTGCGCGAAGTTCTCCTCGCAGTTGTAGCGCACGCCCTCCATGTCCTTCAACTGCGCCGCCTCCCCGCTCACGCCCGAGCGCTGGTGGAAGGCGGCGAGTGTGGTCGCGAGGCGGACGAACAGTTCGCCATCGCCCTCCCCACGCGCCAGCACCGCCCGCAGCATGCGCTCCTCGGGGAGGCGCACCATCTTGACCGCCACCTCCACCGCTTGGCCCCTCCCGCTCAGCGATAGCTTGCCGTCCTGTTCGGTGAGCTCCACCACGCCCAGGTAGGTGTCGGGGCAGAGCCGGCGGTTCAGGATTACCTCCCGTTCGCAGCAGGCCCGCCGCTTTTCCAGGGTGGTGTAGTCCAGGAAGCCAAAGTCGACGGGCTTCTTTACCTTGTACGCGTGCCGATCGGTGAGGAAGATCCACGAGATGTGGGTCTGCACCACCTCCACGCGAGTCGTCGGTTCCGGGTACACACTGGGGTCAGAGAGGTACGCGACGACTCGTGCGCCGTCCATCGGCCATCCTCCGGTCGGGCATTATAGGATCCCCTCCAGGGTACGGTGCTATGCTCGCACAAGCAGGCAACCACACCTGCCTGCCTCGACGGGAGGTGGCACCGGTGGGAAGCTCACAGCGAACCCCGCTTCTGGTCGTGGCGGTGGCGGCCCTTGCCGGGGCGTTCTTTGCCGGCGTGTTGACCTTCGACTTTGTGGCCCATCTGGATCGCCAGGTCCACGCCATTACCTGCTCGGTCACACCGGGTTTGAGCGCTCCGGACTCCTCGGGGTCCTCGGGCTGCCACGCCGCCCTCATGAGCCCCTACTCTTCGGTGGCGCGCCGCTGGACCTGGGGCGGTATCCCCATCTCGTTGCCCGCTCTTGCGGTTTTTGCGTTCCTGCTCTTCCGCTCCCTCGACCTGCTCCTCGCCGGCGCAGCGCGACCTGCCCAGGCCACGGCGTTCCTCCTGGCTGCCACGCTCCTGCCGCTGTTCGCCTCGATCGTCTACTTCCTCCTCTCGGTGCTGCGGCTCAAAACGCTGTGTACGCTCTGCACGGCCCTCTACGTGGCGTCCATCGCCTGCTTTGCCGCCGCGCTGGTGGCCCACCGGCGGGCCGCTGCCGGCGGATCCCTGCGTCCTGTAGCGTGGGGGTGGCACATCGTGCAGTTCTGCGAAGGCGTCCTCTTCGTGGCCATCCCGGTCCTGGTGTACCTGCTCGTAAAGCCCGCCTACCCCGAGCAGGTTGCCCATTGTGGCGGGCTCCTCCACCCGGAGGACCGGTACCAGATGCGGCTGCCGCTCGCCCGCCAGGGTGGCGGGGTCCCCACCATCGAAGTTCTGGACCCGCTCTGCCCCGCCTGCCGGGCCTTGAGCCTTCGACTTGGCGCCAGTGGCCTGGCCCAGCAGCTCGATCGCGAAGTGGTGCTGTTCCCCCTGGACGCAACCTGCAACTGGATGGTGAGCGAGTCCCTCCACCCTGGCTCCTGCACCGTGAGCGAGGCCATCCTTGCCGCAGGTCCCCAGGCGGAAACAGTGCTCACCTGGGCGCTGGACCACCAGCCGGAGCTGCGCACCCTCGGTGCCCGCTCGGAGAAGGAGTTGTCAGCCCGCATCGTGAAGGAGTTTCCTCAGCTTGCCGGCGCCCTTGGCTCGCCGGCGGTCAAGTCCCGGCTCAACCGCTCGCTGCGCTGGGTGGTGGCCAACTCCCTGCCCGTTCTCACCCCGCAGGTGTTCGTGGGGGGGCGCAAGGTTTGCGACGAGGATACCGACCTGGGCCTCGAGTACGTCCTCACCCGGCTCTTGCACGAGCGTTCGCTGGCTCCCAGCGGCGTGGGGGGGAGGTGATGCGGATGCGATCGGGCCTTCGTCATGTGGCACTGTTCCTGGGCACGCTCCTGGCCGTTACTGCGCTGGTGGCGGCTTGGGTGAGGGGAGCGGCTGTCCGCCTCGACCGCCTCGTGGCCGAGCAGAGCGGGGAACGCGCCGTGGCCGTGGCCAGCGCTGCCGACGAGGGGTACTGCACCGGCGAGCTCAAGCGGATCCTACGGCGGGTGCTGACCTCCTGCGGCCTCGTCCAGGGTGGCAGCCAGCGCGGCTGCCAGCCGCTCCAGGCGCGATCCGTGGCCGCCATGTCCGGAGCCGACTTCAACGCCCTCTTTGTGCCGCTGGCCGACCGTGCTGCCATCATCCAGTTCGACCAAGACTCGGCCGACCTGGACGCCCAGGCCATCGAGCTGTTGGATCGGACCTTCGCCGACCAGCGCGGTGCCTCGTACTTCCTCGTGGTTTCGCGCGCGTCCCCCGAGGGTTCCGTGGCGTACAATCGCGAACTCTCGCGCCGGCGAGCCGAGTCCGTACTCCAGCACCTGGAGGAGCGCTTCCACGATCCCGACCTGGAGCGGGAGGTGGGCCTGCTCTGGCTGGGGGAAGAGTTTGCCCAGCTCGACCGCGAGTTCTGCCAATGGCAGCGCTCCCGCCCCACCGGCCCCTGTGGCGGCGCGGAACTCAACCGCTCCGCGTTCGTGGCATGGATCGATTGCCGGCTCTGACCGTTGCCAGCTTGCTGCTGCTGGTCCTCCTAAGCTGTGGCGGCGAGCCGGCTCCCCCGCCGAGTCGTTTCGAGGCAGTCCCCGCCACCACCCGTCTCGACCCGGCACACTGGTGCGATGTATGGCGGGGGACCGACGGCCCCCGCCTCGTACTCCCCGCGGTGGTACCCGCTCCCGGTGCGGCCCAACTGCCCAGCCTCGCCCTCGACCGCTGGGTGTGGCTCAACGTGTGGGCCACCTGGTGCGCCCCCTGCCGCCGCGAGATGCCCCTCTTGGAACAGTGGGTGACCCGCCTCGTGGAAGAGGGCGTACGCGTGGACCTCGTCTACCTCTCGGTGGACGTGGATAGCGAAGCCCTGGCGCGGTTCGTGGCCGCAACACCCGCACTCGCCCGCCGCGCCGGCTACCGGTTGCGTCGCCCGGACGACCTGGCAGGGTGGCTCGGCTCCCTCGGTTGCGCAGCGGATACGGCCATCCCCGTGCAGGTCATCGCCGCCCCGGGCGGAACCGTGCGCTGCGTGCGCACGGGCTCGCTGCGGGAAGGGGACTTCCCCCTGGTCCGCGCCACCTTCGGCCTGTCCCAGTAGGGTGCTAGCGGAGCCCGTCCACCGCGTACAGGTCCGAGAGGGTGCGCTGGTAGTGGTAAACGTAGTGACGGCCGTCAGCGGTGAGGAGCACGTCGGAGACGTTGGTCACACCCGCCACATCGGTGGGCCCCAATTCGAGCCAGTGTTCCGCCGTGCGGGTGCGCCCATCGAAGCGCCAGATCCGCACCGGTAGCTCGGCGCGGGGACCGCGCAGGAACAGGTAGCGGCCGTCCCCGCTCCAGCGGATCGGCTGGCTCCCCGCCGGCAAACCAGAAAGCGGCCTGGCCGAGCCGTCGGCCACGGCAACCAGGCACAGCGCCGCTTCCACCCCCTTGGGGCAGCCCGCCACCAGGGCCGTGCCATCGGGGGTGATGGCGTTCCAGCGAAACAGGCTCACCCGCTCCGCACCGATGGGCTGCGGCATACCGTCGGGGATTGCCTGCACGTACATGCGCGGGCCGGAGGACGGCTCGCTGGCGAGCACCAGCACCCTCGCGCCGTCGGGAAACCAGCACCCCCAGTGGTAGCGGGCAATGGGTCCCCGCGGCAGCACCACCGGTCGACCGGCGCCGGTGGGCAGGAGCACCAGCGCCTGCTCCTCCCCCACCCGGAGCGTCAACGCCCAGCGCCGGTCCGGGGACAGGCCCAGCGCCAGCCCCTCCCCCAGTCGCACGGGCGCGGAGCCATCCGCGCTTCGCAGGAACACCGAGTACCCCGGGCCACCGCCCTCTGCCGATTCCCCGAAGAGCATTGCCGAACCATCGGCGGCGAGGTAGGCCACGTAGGTGCCGTCGAGCCAGGTGAAGTCCCGCTCCCGCTCGCTACCCGGGAGCACCCCGCGCGCCTCCCGACGCGACACCGAGCGGGTGAGGAGGAGCGTGCCGGTGGGCGAGATGTCGTGCAAACCCAATCGTCCCGGCGCCTGCGTCACAATTCGCTCCCGACCGGCCAGGGTCATGGCGTAGAGCGCCCGATCGGCTCCCGTGGAGGTGGCGGTGAACCACACCTCGCGACCGTCCGCCGACCAGGCGAGCCCGCCGATGTCCTTCCACTCGCGGGACACCACCTTGCGGCCCCGGCCGATTTCCACCACCACGACGAGCCCCCGGGTGTCCCCCCCCACGGGGTGGTGCACCACGGCCACGCGCTGTCGATCCGGCGCAATGCGGGGGTTCTGCATCCACCCGTCGGCGGTGAACAGGTCGCGACCGATGGGGTACTCCAGTCGGGCCCGGCCGTCCACCTCGTGGACGATGGCCAGTTCCCCCCCCGCAGGGTCCCAGTCCGCGTCGAACACCTCCTCGGCAACCGGGCGGGGCGCCAGCGTCCCGAGGGGTACGAGCGCCACCGTGCCCATGGGTCCGCCACGGCCCGGCAGGAGAACCGCCAGCTCGCTGGCCGCCGCCGCCAGCACCCGTGCCGCGAGGCCACCCACCACCTGCGAGTCGCGGCTATCCAGCCGGGTGGCGTACACCTCCGCCGCCCGTCCCTCCCAGGAGGCGCTGTAGTACACGGTCGCACCGTCGGGGGCGAACCGGGCCGCCGTGACCACACCCCGGCGGAAGGTGAGCTGCCGGTACGTGGCCACCCCGCCGCCCTGGCCGGCACCGCCGGCGAGATAGCCGAGGAACGCCGTGCCGGCCAGCGTCACGGCCGCGGCCCCCGCCAGCAGCAAGGAGGAAGGGACGCGGCGGGAGGTGAGGCGGAAACCGCTGGGGCCGCTGGGCGCCGCCAGGCCCTCCAGGGCAAAGCCCACGTCGCGCGCCGACTGGAACCGTTCCGCCGGCTGCTTCTCGAGGCAGCGCCGCACGATCCGCTCCAGGCCGGGGGGGAGGTTGGGGCACAGTGCCGTGAGCTCCGGCGGGTCCTCCCGCAGGATCGCCGTGATGGTGTCGGCGGCGGTGTCTCCGGCAAAGGCGCGGCGGCCGGTGAGCATCTCGTAGAGCACGGCTCCAAAGGCAAAGATGTCGGCCCGCTGGTCCACCGGCTGCCCCCGCAACTGCTCCGGCGCCATGTACCCCACGGTCCCCATCACCGTCCCCGGCGTCGTACCGGCGGGGGCAGTGGCGAGCTCGCTGCTCCCATCCTGTCCCTGGGCCTCCCGGGAGAGCTTGGCCAGCCCGAAATCCAGGAGCTTGACCTGCCCGTCGCTGGTCACGAAGATGTTTTCCGGTTTCAGGTCGCGGTGGATCAGCCCGCGGTCGTGCGCCGCCGCCAGACCGCGGGCCACCTGGATCCCCACCTCCAACGCCTTGCGGGGCGGGAGGGCACCCCCGCGGAGTCGAGCCCGCAGGGTCTCCCCCTCCAGGAGCTCGGTGACCAGGTAGGGGACGCCCTCGTGGGAGCCCACGTCGAACACCGCCAGCACGTTCGGGTGGCTCAGCGCACCGATGGCCCGCGCCTCCTGTTCAAAGCGGCGCAGGAACTCCGCATCGCCCACCAGGGACGAGGGGAGGACCTTCACCGCCACCTGGCGCTGCAGGCGGGTATCGAGGGCTCGGTAGACTTCGCCCATCCCGCCCGCGCCGAGGGGCTCCAGCACCGTGTAGGGCCCGAGGGTCGCTCCTGCTTCCACCACCGTTGTGCCAGGAATCATTCTAGCCCAGAAGAGCACGCCAGGAAGCCGTGGGCCGTAGGCGGGCTCCCCGCCGAGCTTGGGCGCCCTGGCCTCGCCCTCGCGCTCCCCATCGGCTACGATTCGCACGGCGTGGCGGGGGTTGACCCATGCAGCAGGTCCTGTTCGTACTCGGTGGGTTGGTCGTTGGCGTGGCCGCTTCGTTCACCGGTCTCGGTGGCGGGTTCCTCATGGTGCCGCTCCTGCTGTTCTTGGGTTTCCAGGCCCAGAAAGCCGTGGGCACCTCGTTCCTCGCCATCCTGGTGATCTCCATATCTGCGCTCATCGCCCACAACAAGCTAGCCAACGTGGACTGGCGCGTCGGCGCCCTCTTGGGCCTGGGCGGCATCTTGGGCGCTCAGCTCGGGGCACGCCTGGTGGAACAGGTGAGCACCGACAGTTTCCGCAAGCTGTTTGCAGCGGTCCTGGTGGGGCTGGCCGCCTACCTCTTCCTGAAGCGCTAGCCACGCCCGCCAGGGGCGGTGCCCACCTTCTCCGCATCGGGTAGACTCTCGAGGATGCCAGCGACGTGGCTGCACCGTGCCTCTCTCTTGCGGAGCACTCGCCGCCCCACACCGGAGCGGGGCCAATGAGAGCAACAGGGCTCCGCAGCCTGGGGGATGCCCGGACGCTCGCCCGGTTCGTTCACAACCTCAAGGAAGGCGTGTACATCACCGATGCCTCGGGACGCATCCTCGACGCCAACCCTGCCTTCCTGGAGATGTTCGGCGTGCCGTCGCTGGCGGAGTTGAACCGCTACACCGCCCTGGACCTCCTGGTGGACCCCACCCGCCGCACCGAAGAGCTTGCCATCCTCGCCCGGGAGGGGTCGGTGCGCGAGTTCGAGCTGGCGATCCGTACCCCAGCCGGCCGCGTGCGGGTGGTCCTCGACACGGCCTACCAGGTGACGGATCCGGGCAGCGACGAGGTGCTGTACCACGGCATCCTCGTCGACATCACCGAGCGCAAACTCCTGGAGGAGCAGCTACGCGAGATGGCCATCCACGACCCCCTGACCGGCTGCTACAACCGCTTCTTCCTGCGCCAGCTCCAGACGTCACCGGACGGCGAAGCGCACCGGTGGGGCGTGGTCGCCATCGACATCGACGGCTTCAAGGCATACAACGATCGCCACGGTCACGACACGGGCGACCGGGTGCTGGTGGAGATGAGTCGGTTCCTCCACTCGCGGCTGCGCGAGGAGGATGTGGTGGTGCGCACCGGCGGGGACGAGTTCGTGGTCCTCCTGGCGAACCGGTCGTTGCGCGAGACGCAGGCGGCTGCCCGGCGGCTGCTGGCTGCCTCTGCCCGGGAAGGGGGGGCATCCATCTCGGTGGGGTGGGCCTCGCAGCAGCCGGGGGAACAGCTGGAGGAAACCATCCGCCGGGCGGACCACCACCTCATCGCCCGCCGCGTCGCAGCTGGCCACCCTCAGGCCGGTAGCACCACCGTCTCGCGCACCTCGCGGTAGTCCGCGATGGGGTCCACGAGGGGCGGAGCGATCCGCTCCAGGTCGAGGGTGTAGGTCCGGTCGTCGGCGGTCCGCACCGGCTCGCCGTGGGGGTCGAACACGTAGTTCCCGGCGCCCGCGAACATCTCGCCCTCCCAGTCGGAGGCCGCCACGCAGCAGCCCAAGCACCAGGCGGCGTTTTCGATGGCGCGGGCGGAAAGGAGCGTCCTCCACACGTGGTCGCGCCGCCACGGCCACCAGGCCACCGCCACGAAGAGCGTGCATTGGGCCTGCAGCTTCAAGGTGCGACACTGCTCGGGAAAGCGCAGGTCGTTGCAGTTCACCAGGCCCACGGTCACGCCCCCCCACTCTACCGCCACATACCGCTCCCCGGGCTGCCACAGCTCGCGTGCGCCGTTGGGGGCGAACAGGTGCACCTTGTCGTACGCGGCCACCTCCAGGCCGCCGCGCCACACCGTCATCCGGTTGCGGCGCGCCTCCGAGAGGGAACCGAAGACGTACAGCACCGCCGGGTGAGCGGCGGACAGCTCAGCAAAGACCTGACGGGCGCGGAGAGGGTCCAGCTGGCGGGTGTAGCCGTGCAGGAAGCTCTCCGGGAAGACCACCAGGTCGCACTGCTCCCCCGCCTCGTCCCCCTCCGCCCGGAGCCGAGCCAGGTTCGTTTCCACGTCGCGACACACCCAGCGCGAGAGGTAGACACGCATGGCCGAGCCTACCACGGCACCCAGGGCCGGCCCAGACCGACGCAGCCGGGGTCCAGTGGGAGGGCGCTAGAAGAAGAGCGAGAACCCCACGGTGGCGCCAAAGACCCGATCCCCGGTTACCCAGGGGCTCGAGATGTACTCCCGCTTCCAAAACACCGTCGTGTTGATGGAAGCGCGTTGCGTCACCAGCACCCGCAGACCGCTCTCCGTCTGCCACCCCCAGTCCACGGAGTCGCGCAGGTCGCCAAAGTAGGTGTAGGCAGCCACACCGAGAAACGGCAGGACGGTGGCGTGGGTGGTGGCGAAGTTGTAGCGGTAGAACGCCCCGATCGACCCCGCCTTGATCGTCCCCTGGCCGTCCGGTCGCACGTACAGGAGCGAGAAGAGGGTCCCCACCTCGTGCGCCGTTGTCACCAGGTAGCCCACCCGGCCGGTCCCGTTGAAGTAGAACCCGGCATCCGACGTATCCTGGAGCAGCAGGCTCAGGTTGAGCTCCTTTGCCCCCTTGTCCAGCTCCGCGGCGACAACCTCTTGACTCGCCACCACGGCCAGCAGCACGAACAGCACCGCACCTCGAAACCCAAACCGCATCCTCGTCCCCCTCCCCGCGTCGCCCTTCCGGCGGGATGTGGGAACTATAGCCCGGGTGGGAGCCGGCTGCGACCTGCCGTGCGGCCCTCTCCCGGTGCCGTACCCCGCGCCCCGAGGGCGCTCCAGAGGATGTCGGGGAGCTGCAGGAGAAACTGGAGCCGCGGCAGCGCCACCGCCCCGGCACGGCGGGCCTCGCCGAGACGCTCCTCCCGTCCCGGCGCGGCAAACACCACCACGGCACAGCCCCTGCCGACGAGCTCCTGGATTTGGGCGTCGCTCACGCTTTCCCCGTCGGCGAGGAGCACAGCAGCGCCTTGCAGCGCACTGGCCGCTGCCAGGGGGACCACCTCGGCCCCCAGCGACCGCACCAGTTGCTCCACTGGCAGACGGAGGAAGGCGTTGGGGATCAGCACGCCAACGCGGGGCGGCTCAGCCACGCAGCACCTCCACCGCCCGGTCCGGCCGGTCCGTGGTGAGCGAGGCCACGCCCAGGGCTACCAGCTCCCGCATCCGGCTTGCGGCGTTCACGGTCCAGGGGTGGAGCGCTCGCCCCGAGGCAAGCAGCGATTCCACCAGGGTGTGGCGGGGGGAAAGCTCCACCCCCACCGGGAGCCACTCGGGCAACGCGCCGAAGACCCAGGAGAGGGGAACGCGGGGGAGCAACTGCTCCATCTCGCCAAGGATGGGCAACGACGAGGAGATCACTCGCACCCGCCCCGTGCGCGGTGCCACGAGCGCCGCCAGCGCCTCCAGATGCTGGGCCCGCAGCACCCGGCCCAGGGGCTTGACCTCCACGAAGAGCCAGCGCCCAGGGTCCACTGCCGCGAGCACGTCGGCCAGTTCCGGCACACCAGCAGCGCCCAGCGCCCCCGCCTGCCACTGCTCGATGGGTACCCCCCCGCGGCGGCGGTCGTGGTGGCACACCCACACGCCGTCGGCGGTGGGCCGCACGTCCACCTCCACGCCGTCGGCGCCCACCGCCAGGGCCGCCCGCACGCCGGCCACGCTGTTGTCGGGGAAACGCCCAGCGAACCCCCGGTGCCCGATGATGAGCGGGGTGTGCTCGGACATGTCGTTTTCCTCTCTCCCCTCCCCACCTCACGCCAGGATGGAATAGCCACCGTCCACCAAAATGGTCTGCCCGTGGATCATCGAAGCGAAATCCGTGCACAGGAAGACCACGGCGTTGGCCACGTCCTGAGGCGTCACCAGCCGCCCGGCGGGGGTGCGCCGCTGCGATTCTTCCACGAGCGCTTCGCGGTTTGGGAAGTGCTTGAGGGCGTCGGTTTCCACGGTGCCCGCCGAGACCGCGTTGATCCGCACCCCCTGCGGCGCCAGTTCCGCTGCCAGGTGGCGCACCATCGACTCCAGGGCCGCCTTGGAAGCCCCCACCGCCGTGTAGTTGGGGATGGCCCGCACCGCTCCCAGCGAGGACACGGCCACCACCGCACGCGGGCCCCTGGCGGGCAGGCGCAGGAACTGCTGCACCAGGGGCAGCAGCGCCGCGGCGTTGATGTCCATGGTCCAGTGGAAGTGGTGCAGGTTGAGCTCTGTCACCGGCTTCAGGACGCCGGAAGCAGCGTTGGAGACGAGGATGTCCAAGCCGTTCCAGGCCGCGCGGATGTCGGCGAACATCCGCGCCACGTGCTCCTCGTTGGCCACGTTCCCTTTGAGCAGCAGGGCGCGAGCCCCGCGTGCCTCGATCTCCCGCGCCACCTCTTCCGCCGCCTGGCGGTTGCGGAAAAAGTTGATCGCCACGTCCACCTTGAAGTCCGCCAGCGACAGCGCAATCGCCCTACCGATCCCCCGCGACGCCCCGGTCACCAGGGCCCGCTTGCCCCGCAATTTGAGATCCATTCCCACTCCCTCCCCTTGGAAACGATACCCGTCTCGCGTCGCATGGGCAACATCCTGCCGCCGGCTTGGGAATGCTATACTTGCCTACCACGGCTCCGGCCGGAGGCGGAGGCACGTCACATGCAATTGGTGGCTACCGAACTTCGTCCAGGGAACATCATTCTCCACAACGGCCAGCTCCACCGCGTGCTGACCGTCACCCACATCACGCCCGGCAACTGGCGCGGCATGGTCCAGTGCAAGCTGCGCAACATCAAGACGGGCAACCAGCTGGAGCACCGGTTCCGCTCCGAGGATCGGGTGGAGAAGGCCACCCTGGACACCCAGGAGATGCAGTACCTGTACTCCGATGGCTCCGGGCACCACTTCATGAACACGGAAACGTTTGACCAGCTAACCCTCACCGACGAGGTGCTGGGCGATGCCCTGGGCTACATGCTGCCGGACACGGTCATCACCGTGGACTTCTACGAGAGCCAGCCGGTGGGTATCGAGTTGCCCAACACCGTGGTGCTCGAAGTGGTGGAAACCGAACCGGCACTGCGGGGCGCCACCGCGGCCGGCGGCTCCAAACCGGCAAAGCTCGAGACCGGCATCACCGTGCAGGTGCCCATGTTCGTGGAGTCGGGCACGAAGATTATCGTCGACACCCGCACCGGCGAGTACGTCTCGCGCGCGTAGCTCGCTTGGGACCGCCGCTAGAAAATCGAACCCGACAGCAACAGGTAGACCGGTCCCGAGCCGTCGTCCGGAAACCCCACTTCCAAACGGGTGAGCCGGAGGATCGAGGCCCGCGTGCTCTCGAACATCACCCCCACCCCCACGTCGGCGCGCCAGCCGCCGGTGCCGGCTCCCACCCGTGCCCCCCAGGTGCGGCCGGCATCGCCAAACAGGGTGAGGCCGAGCACGCCCACGTGCAGGATCTCCCCGCCTAGCTGCTGGCGCCACTCCACATTGACGACAGCCCGGGAGGTGCCATCGAAGGTGTCGGGATCCCACCCGCGCAACCCCGTGTCCGCTCCCAGGGTGAGCTGCCGGTCGGCGTCCAGGCGGTGGCCAGCATCGGCGGCGATGCGCGCCAGCAGGCCCCGCCTGCCGGTGGTCTTGAGGCCTGCCTCGGCGTGGAGTATAAGGTTAGAGGGCCTTCGCTCCTCCAGGCGGCCGGAGAGGCCCAGATCCACCCAGCTGAAGGTACTCTCCGCAAACGCCCCCACCGCGAGGTGCCCGGCAAATCGGGCCGTGCCGGCGTCCCCCCCCAGGGCGGGGAGCGACACACCCACCGAAGCGCTCCACTTGGGGCCGAGGGGCACATCCTCCTGTCGCTGCCAGCCCCGCAGCCCCCGCACTACCACCCACCGATCCGTCTCCCGCTGCCACCCCACCTCCACCCCCACGAGCTTGCGGTTGGCGGGTGGTTCGAACACCCCCCCCGCCTCCCACGCCCACTCGCCGTAGCGCGCCTCCTCCCCGAACACCCCCACCGTGAGCCGATCCACGGCTTCCTCCACCAGCGGCACGCGCAGGCCACCCCAAATCCCATAGGTGCGCCGTTCCACACCCCCGGAGGCGACCCGCTTGCCCCCCGCGTAGAGGTGCTCCACGAGCTTGGCGTGCCGCCAATCGACGCCGCCCGCCAGGGTGGTGGCGAGGGAAAAGAACGGGTAGGCCACGGAAACGGCCTCGGTCTTGCCGTCGGAGGCGTCCTGATGGGCGAGGCTCACCTGCCAGCGCGTCGAGAGGAAGAGCGGGTCTCGGTAGATGGCGGTCCAGGAGCGGCGCTCCGGGTCGTGGCGGATGTCCAGCTCTAGGTGTTTGCCCCAACCGAGAAAGTTGCTCTCCGAGAGGGCCAGGCCGTAGCTGGTGCGGTTGCCGGTCTTGCCGTACCGCAGGCCGGGTCGCGTGGTCCACTGGTCCTGGGTCTCCACCACCACCTCCACGCCGCCCTCGACGGGGTGAGCGGTGATGGTGACCGGGTTGAGCAGTCCGTTCTGCCGCAAGAGCCGCTCGCTCTCAACCAACTTGGCCGGGTCAAGCGGCTCCCCCTCGCGGAAGAGCAGCATGGAACGGATGAAGCCTTCGGTGGAGAGGACGTGCAGCGCGTCGGCCAGGCGGTACGGCCAGGAGGAGGTGGAGGGGTCTTCCAGCACGAAGATATCGTGGCGAATCACACGAATGGCTACGATGGTCGGGGCCGCCCCGGGCCCCTCCCGGAGCTCCCCAGCCAGCATCAGGCAGAGCGCCAGCGCCACCATGCGTTGATTCTACGGGAGGGAAACGCCTCGGTGTTGGTGCGCCCGCCTCCCAGGCAGACCGGGAAGTGCTGCTAAGCTAGGGCTTGCTTGGAGGGACCACCATGAACGACTACGTGACGCGCCTCCTGGCCCTGGTGGGGGACCGCGATCCGCTCGCGGTTCTCGAGGCCACGCCGTCCCGTCTCGAAGACCTGTTCTGGCAGCTGGGGGAGAAGGGGCTCGACCGCAGCTACGGGGAGGGGAAGTGGACGGCCCGGCAGATCTTCGTCCACCTGGCCGATGCGGAGATTGCCTACGCCTTTCGCCTGCGCCAAGTGCTGAGCCAGGAGGACCACCGCGTGCAGACCTTCGACGAGAGGCGGTGGATGGAGCTCCACCGGGGGTTCGACGCTCCCCTGGCCCTCGAACTGTTCCGGGCCCTGCGTCTGTGGAACCTGCGCCTCTTGGGCTCCCTGGAGGCCGAGCAGTGGGCCCGCACTGCCGTGCACCCGGAACGCGGTGCCGAGAGCCTCGAGCTGATGGTCAAGCTCCTGGCCGGCCACGACGGGAACCACATCCAGCAGCTCGAGCAGATTGCCCGAGGGTGATTCCCATGCCCAGCTCCCACCTCCGTGCCTGCGTCGCCCTCCTCGCCCTCGTGGCCGTGGCAGGACTCGCGCCCGCAGCCCCGCCCGAGGAAGTGCCGGGCGCCGATCTCCTCCCCACCCTCCAGGCAGCCGCCCGTTCCGACCCCTTTGCCTTCCAGCTCCTCGCCCACCTGGTGGACGAGATTGGCCCACGCCTGGCCGGCTCTCCCGAGCTGGAGCGGGCGGTGGGCTGGGCCGAGGAGACTTTCAAGGGCCTGGGCCTGGAGCGGGTGTGGCGGGAGGAGGTGCTGGTGCCGCACTGGCAGCGCGGCGTGGAGCGGCTCGAGATGCTCGCCCCGGAGCACCGGCAACTCCCCCTGCTGGGGCTGGGCGGCTCGGTAGGAACGGCCGGTGTGGAAGCCCCCGTGGTGGTGGTCCGATCCTTCGCCGAGCTGGGGCCTGCAGTGCAAGGGAAGATCGTGCTCTTCAACGTGCCCATGGAACGCACCCGACCGGCGCTGCGGGGCTACGGCGAAGCGGCCCGCTACCGCAGCGAAGGCCCGTCGCGGGCGGCAGCCTGCGGTGCCGTGGCAGCGCTGGTGCGCTCCCTCGCCACCACTTCCCTCGCCACGCCGCACACGGGCGGGACCCGCTACGCGGAGGGCGTCCCCCCCATCCCTGCGGCAGCCATCACGGTGGAAGATGCCGAGTGGATCGCGCGGCTGGTGGCGCGGGGCGTCACTGTCCGCCTCCGCCTGGAAATGGGGGCGCGCACGCTGCCGGAGGTCACCTCGCACAACGTGCTGGCCGAGATCCGCGGCTGCGAGTGGCCGGAGGAGATCGTCCTGGTGGGCGGCCACCTGGATTCCTGGGACGTGGGCCGCGGCGCCCAGGACAACGGCGCCGGCGTGGTCCAGGTCATGGCGGCGATGAAGCTCTTCCGCGCCCTCCCCCGCCCACCGCGGCGCACGATCCGCGCCGTGCTGTTCACCAACGAGGAGAACGGCCTGCGGGGCGGCAAGGACTATGCGGCCCGGCACGGGAGCGAGCTGCACGTGGCTGCCATCGAGACGGATCTGGGGGCCGGCAGGCCTCTTGCCTGGGCCGCCGAAGGCCAGCCCGAGGCGCTGGCGTGGTTGCGGCGAATTGCCGCGCCGGTGGGGCTGCCCGTCCAGGAGGGGGGGAGCGGTGCCGACACTTCGCCCCTGGCAGCGGCGGGGGTGCTTGGCGTCGGCCTGCGCCCGGAGGACGAGCAGTACTTTGCCGTGCACCACACCCACGCCGACACCCTGGACAAGATCGACCCGGCAGCCCTGGCCGAGGGCACCGCGGCGGTGGCCGGGCTTGTGTGGCTGGCGGCCAACGCCCCCCGCTGAGTGTAACGGGGAAGGTCTGGGAGGGGAGATGTCCGAGGTACGACCCACGGTTCTCATCGACGAGGCGACGATTGCCGCCAAGGTGGCCGAGCTCGCGGCCCAGATCGACCGCGACTACGCTGGCGTGGACGAGCTCATCCTCGTAGGCGTCCTCAAAGGGGCCTTCATCTTCCTCGCGGACCTCTCCCGCAAGCTCACCATCCCCCGCGCCGTGGACTTCATTGCCCTGTCCACCTACGCCAACTCCACCACCACCGGCGCCGTGCGCATGATCATGGACCTACGGCGCAACATTGAGGGGAAGCACGTGCTGGTGGTGGAGGACATCGTGGATACCGGCCACACCCTCGCCTACCTCATGAAGAACCTGGCCACCCGCCAGCCCGCCTCTCTGGCCTGTTGCGCCCTGGTGCGCAAGGCGGAACGGACCGAGGTGGAGGTGCCGCTGCGCTACCTGGGGTTTGACATCCCCAACGTCTGGGTGGTGGGGTACGGCCTCGACTGGGCCGAGCGGTTCCGCACCCTGCCGTACATCGGGGTCGTCACCCCCGAGGCGTGACGGGCGGCGTACCATGAGCGTTGGGCGCCCCGAGCGAGCGGGTGAGCGCCGCGGGAGGGTTGCGTGGCCCAGGTTTCGTTCACCCTGAACGGCCAGGCGGTCACTGCCACCTACGAAGAGGGGATGCACTTGTTAGAAGTGCTGCGCCTCTCGTGCGGCATCACCTCGCCCAAGAACGGCTGCAGTCAGGGGGTGTGCGGCAGCTGCACCGTGCTGCTCGACGGCCGGCCGGTGCTGGCGTGCCAGAAGCAACCCGCCGAGGTGGCGGGGCGCACCGTTACCACCCTGGAAGGGCTGCCCGCCGCCAAGCGGGAGCTGCTGGCGGCGGCGTTCGTGCGGGAGGGCGCCGTGCAGTGCGGCTTCTGCACCCCGGGCATCATGCTCCGCGCCGCCTGCCTGCTCGATCGCGGCAAGGGGAAGGACCGCACGGCGGTGGCGCGGGCGCTCGCCGCGCACCTGTGCCGCTGCACCGGCTACCTGCGCATCTTCGACGCCATTGCCACCGCCGCCGAGGTGTGGGAGAGCGGCGGGCCGCTTCCCCCCGGGGGCCCGCGGCGGGGTGACTTCTTCGGCGAACGGTACGGCTTGCACCGCACCACGCCTCCTGTGGAGGTTGGCGTGGGCGCCAATGCCGCGCGCTACCGGGGGGTCGAACACGCCTGCGGCCGCCACCCCTACGTGGCCGACCTGAAGGTGCCCGGCATGCTGCACGCCGCCGTGGTCCTGGCCCAGCACCCGCGCGCCCGTGTGCTGGCCATCGATGCCAGCGAGGCTCTGGCCCGCCCCGGCGTGGTGCGGGTGCTCACGGCCGCGGACGTGCCCGGCGACCGGTACGTGGGCATCGTGGTGAAGGACTGGCCGGTGTTCGTGGCGGTGGGTGAGGAAACGCGGTGCGTGGGGGACGTGGTGGCGCTGGTGGTGGCCGAGAGCCAGCTGCGGGCGCGGCGAGCGGCCGAGCTCGTGCACGTGGCGTACCAGGTGTTGCCGCCCATCACCTCGCCCGAGGAAGCGCTGGCGGAGGGCGCCCCGGCCCTGCATCCGGGCGGCAACCTCCTGGAGGTGTGCGCGTACCGGCGCGGCGACGTGGATGCTGCACTCGCCACCTCGGCGCACGTGGTCCGGCAACGCTTCACCACCCAGCGTATCGAGCACGCCTTCCTGGAACCGGAAGCCTGCCTGGCGGTACCGGCGGGGGATCGGCTCACGGTCTACTCCCAGGGGCAGGGGGTCCACGCCGACCAGGAACAGATTGCCGCGGTGCTGGGCCTCCCCACCGCCGCCATCACGGTGGAGGGCGTCGCCTGCGGCGGTGCTTTTGGCGGCAAGGAGGACCTTTCCATCCAGGCGCACACTGCCCTGGCAGCCCACCTCACGGGCCGGCCGGTGCGTTGCGTGCTGACGCGGGAGCAGTCCATCCTCCTCCACCCCAAGCGCCACCCCATGACCCTGGACTACGAGGCCGGCTGCGATCGCGAGGGGCACCTCACGTTCGTGCGTGCCCGCATCGTGGGCGATACCGGCGCCTACGCTTCCGTGGGGGGCAAGGTGCTGGAGCGGGCCGCAGGCCATGCCTGCGGGCCGTACCGCGTACGCGCCGTGGACGTGGAGGCACGGGCCGTGTACACCAACAACCCCCCCTGCGGTGCCATGCGCGGCTTTGGCGTCAACCAGGCCGCCTTTGCCATCGAAGGCATCCTCGACCTCCTCGCCCAGCGGGTGGGCCTCGATGGCTACGACATCCGCGAGCGCAACGTGCTGCGACCCGGGGACCGGTTTGCCACCGGCCAGATCATGAACGAGGGGTGCGCCATCCGGCAGACCCTGGAGGCGGTGCGGCACGTTTACAAGTCCTCGCCACGGGCCGGGATTGCCTGCGGCATCAAGAACACCGGCATCGGCAACGGCCTGGAGGACAGTGGCCGGGTGGTCATCCGCGTCCTGCCGGAAGGGCGCCTGGACGTGGTGGTGGGCTTTTCCGAGATGGGCCAGGGGTTGCTCACGGTGGTGCGGCAGGTCATCGTGGAGGAAACCGGCCTCGCCGAAGACGCCATCGACGTGCGCACGAGCAGCGACGAGCGGGCACGCTGCGGCATGACCACCGCCTCCCGAGCCACGGCGCTCCTCACCCGCGCCGGCCAGCGGGCTGCCCGCCAGCTGGCGGAGGCCCTGGGCACCGCGTCGCTCGCCGAGCTGGTTGGCCAGGAGTTTTGCGGCGAGTTCGTGTGCGACTTTACCACCGCTCCGGACACGGAAACCGAGGATCCCGTAACCCACATGGCCTTCTCCTACGCCACCCAGGTGGTGATCCTGGACGAGGGGGGGAGGGTGGCCAAGGTGGTAGCCGCCCACGACGTGGGCCGGGCCGTCAACCCCCTCGCCTGCGTGGGTCAAATCGAGGGCGCCATCCACATGGGGCTGGGGTACGCCCTCACCGAGGAACTCCCCTGCGACGGCGGCCGGCCGCGCTCCCTCTCCCTGAAGGATCTGGGCATCCTTACCGCTGCTGACATGCCCGAGGTGGAGGTGATCCTCGTGGAGGTCCCCGATCCCGTGGGCGGCTACGGCAGCAAGGGCGTGGGCGAGATCGGCCTGGTGCCCACCGCCGCTGCCGTGGCTTCGGCCCTCGCCCGCTTCGACGGGATCCGCCGCACGAGCTTGCCGCTGCGCGACTCCCCCGCGGCCCGCGCCACCCAAGCCTCCCGGCGCCTGGGAGCTGCGCCAGCGCCTCCCAACCCTGGCGCGAGGGCGTGCTGACAGCGATCCCCTCGCCCTGACCGCGCCACGCCGTTGACGAGCCTCTGCCTTGCTCGCCAGCACGCTGCAGCGCCGCAGTTGCCCAAGCGACAGTGATCTTCGATCGTTCGAAGGGTGTTGCGGACATGGGAGCAGGGAGCTCCCATGCGTTCCGGACGTGGGCGAAGCCTTGCGCGTGAAACGTCGCGTCGGAGACGGTTACACCTGCGAGTACCTCGAGATGGTCGAGTCCCGGCGGCGCCCAAGAGGCCTCGCGCGCGACGGCGCCCTGTCGTGCCAACGCCCCAACTCTGTCTTCCAATGAAGATCGGACAGACCTTACCCCGCCACATCGCGCGCTCAATGGGTCCGGCGCCGCGCAACGATCGGGTATCCTCTGGGATACCATCATTCGACCCCCCGAGGGAGCTCGTGGGGTCGGGAAGGAGGAGCCTGTCGAGCAGCAAGCCTCGTGGGTCGAACTTTGGGACGCTTTCGGGGCGGGGATCTACCTGCTCTTCTGCGTTGTCCACCTCGACCTCTACCTGCGTCGCCGCGAGCGCATAGCGCACCTCTTCCTGGCCCTTGCCAGTGCCGGGGCGCTGCTCGTGGACGTGACGGGAATGGCTCTGCGGAGAGTCGGGGCGCAGAGCCCGCCGTGGGTTACTTTCCTCAATTTCCTGGGAGTCTCCGTGGCCACGGTGGCTCTCTTCGAGCTGGTGGCAGCTCTGGGCCATCGTGTACCCGGAAAGGTGGGCCGGACACTAGAGCTCTTGCTCTTCCTGGTGCCGGTGGTGTTGCCCTTCCTCCCCTCTGCTCTGATTCCCTTTTTCCTCCTCGTCTTTGGCATGCTGGTTGCCTGTAACGTCCGTGGCTTCCAGGCAGCCGCTCGGGGAGATCGCGAGTCGGGAACGGTGGCCCGCGCTTTCGTGATTCTCACGGCTTGCCTTGGGGCAGACGTTCTGAAGGAACTCAAGCTCCTCCCCGTCCCAGCGGGCTTGCCTATCCTGGGCTTCACTGTCCTCTTTCTCGCCTCGGCCCGTTCCCTCAACGACCGTTTTGATAGTGAGGAGAGAGCCTCGCGCACCGATCCCCTGACGGGGATCAAGAACCGCCGGGGGTTCTTGGAGGCTTGCGACGAGGCCCTGCGCCGTCACCGCCGCTCCGGACAGCCCGTCTCGATCATCCTCGCGGATCTGGACTGCTTCAAACGCGTCAACGACGCCCTGGGCCATGCAGCGGGGGACGGCGTGCTCAAGCAGATTGCCAAACAGCTGGTGGGCTCCCTTCGCGAGCAGGACACGGTGGGGCGCTGGGGCGGGGAAGAGTTCGTCGTTCTCCTGCCCGACACCGACCTGGCCGGTGCCTTTCAGGTGGCAGAGAAACTTCGCCAAACCGTGGCGAACCTTGGTATGCCGGCAGGCGCCGGAAGCTTGACCCTCTCCCTCGGAGTGGCACAGTACCGACCGGGGACCGACATCGAGGAAACCATTGCCCGGGCCGACCGGGCGCTCTACCGCGCCAAGGAGGAGGGACGTAACCGCTCGCTGGTCGACGATTCCTTGGCGAGACCCGTCCTCGATCTGACCGACAGCTAGCCTTCCGAGCTGCCACCGATCCCCCTCACCGGCAAGACAACAGCGGCGGGCACTACCCTCCAGCTCGCAGAGTCTGTCAACGGGTACCCCTTGGAGAAGTGGTGTGGCCCGGTGGAGTGAAACTGGGGGGTGAGCCTCACCGGGACGTTGAGGCGCGTCTTGCCCTTGACGTGGGGCAGGTGCCAGATGGCCCCCAGCTTCTCGCAGGCGTTGGCGTGGTAGGAGGAGGGGTCGGGCACGAACATGATGGAGTTCTTGATGAGTGTCCCCAGCCCCGACAAGTTGTGGGTACGCAGCGGCCGTACGTTCACGCCGCCCGGCCAGCGCCAGGCCTTCCCGGTTCGGCCCCAGCCGCCCACGCGGACGCCAGGTTTGGCCCAGCTCGGGCCCATTGCAGATCGGCACCCGCCGGCCCCGGCGGGACCACCGCCGCTTTACGAGCACGAGCGCCTCGGGCAGGCCGGAAAGCTCGGCAGCGACGAAAACGACGGCAGGGGAAAACCCGGCGGGAGCGTGCGGGTGGCGGTCGCTCGTCAACCTGCGGCGGCAGTATCCGTCACAATGGGAGCGTGAGAAGACGACCACTCGCTCCGCTCCTGGCCGTGGGGGTGCTGTTGCTGGCGACCCGTGCCCTGGGCTTCTCGCACCTGCGTTTCCCAGCCCAGATCCCGATGCGCGACGGCAAGAGCCTGGCAGCGGACATCTACCTCCCCGCGGTGGGTGGCCGCTGGCCCGCCATCTTGATCCAGACACCCTACGACAAGCGGCAGTTCTGGGCGGTCTTCTCCACCGACGTTGGGGAAGATCCGCTGCTCAAGAGCCCCGAGTACGCCTTCGTGGTCCTGGACTGGCGCGGGTTCTTCGCCTCCGCCGGGGCAGCGGTCGCAGGCGCCGATCGGGGGCACGACGGCTACGACGCGGTGGAGTGGATTGCCGCCCAGAGCTGGTGCACCGGGGCCGTGGGCAGTTGGGGCGCCTCCGCCCTGGGCAAGGTGCAGTTCGACACTGCAGCCGCCGGCCCCCCTCACCTCGTGGCTTGCGTGCCCATCGTCGCCCACGCTGCCGAACTCTACGAGCTGTACTTCCCCGGTGGGGTCTACTTCCACAACCGCAACGAGTTCGTGGCCTCGCACTTCGGCTCGTCCAGCTTCGTGCGCCAGCACCCGCTCAAGGACGCCGCCTGGGAGGCGGCAGAGCGTTCCGGCCCGCAGCCCGAGGCCATGCACGTGCCAATGCTGCACATTTCCGGCTGGTACGACCACGAGACTGCCGCGAGCATGAGCGTGGCAGCAGCGATTCGCGAGCGCGGCGGCGAGGGGGCCCGCGGCCGCCAGTGGCTGCTCGTGGGTCCCTGGACCCACAGCGGCGCCTCCACCGCGCCGCCGCAACAGGGGGAACTCTCCTATCCCGCCGCCCACCAGGAGGCCACCCGCGAGGCCAAGGCCTTCTTCGACTTCTACCTGCGGGGCGTTGCCAACGGTTGGGAGGAACGCCCCTTCCTGCGGACCTTCCGCATCAACGAGGACCGCTGGGTCGAAAGTGACGCCTGGCCAGCCGCACCGGTGCGCACGCAGCGGCTCTTCCTCACTGCCGCGGGCGGACTCGACGCCCAGGCCCCCGCCGACAGCGGCAGCGCCCTCACTTTCCTAGCCAACCCGGCCAACCCTGTCCCTACCCTCTGGGGCGCCATCATCGTCGAGAACAACGGCAACCACCAGGGACCCGGCGACCTTGCCGCCATCGAGTCTCGCCCCGACGTGCTCACCTTCACCACGCCGCCCCTCCCGCGCCCCCTCCCCATCGAGGGGCGGCCCACCGTGACGGTGTGGCTCGCCTGCGACGCAAAAGACACCGACGTGGCCGTGCGCCTGAGCCAGGTCACCCCGGACGGGCGCTCGCTGCTCCTCGTGGACGGGATCCGCCGCGCCTCCCTGCGCGACTCCTTCTCCCAGCGCCAACTCCTCGCCCCGGGGGTAGCGGTGCGGGTGCCCGTGGAGCTCCCTCCGGTGGCGGTGACGATCCCTGCCGGGCACGCCCTGCGCGTGTCGGTGGCGCCGTCCAACTACGACCGCTTCGACGTCAACCTGCAGGATGGCTCCTCCTTCTCCGACGAACCCGGTGCCACCGCCACCCTGGCCACCGTGACAATCCTCCTGGACGCCCAGCACCCCTCCTACCTGGACCTCCCGGTGGTGGAGGAGACCCGCGTGCGAGCCCGCCTGCGGCCGCGGTGAGGGTTACGCCCACCTGCCGCCAGCGCGGGATCCTTCGCCTGCTGCGCCCTCCCCGTCACCCTGAGCCTGCGCCCCTCCCCGTCACCCTGAGCCGCGTCAGCGGCGAAGGGTCCCGTCAATGCTGGCAGCGCAGACTCGCGGCAACGGCAGGAGCTGCGCTACGATAGGCCGCGTTGGAGGTGCCAATGCGGGTTGTGGTGCTGGGTGCCGGCAGAGTGGGGTGGGCCATGGCTCGGGACTTGGCCGGGAGCGGTGAGTTCCAGGTACGTGCAGTGGATCGCTCGCCTGAAAGCCTCGCACGGCTTGCCGGAGTGGCCGGGGTGGAGACGGAGCGTGCCGAGCTGACCGACCCCGCCCAGGTGACCCGCGCCATCCGCGATGCCGATTTGGTGGTGGGGGCGGTCCCCGGTGACCTGGGCTTTGCCACCGTGCGCACCGTGCTGGAGGCGGGCAAGCACATGGTGGATATTTCCTTCTTCCCCGAGGACCCGCTGCTCCTCGACGCGGTGGCCCGGGAACGGGGGGTAACCGCGGTGGTGGACTGCGGGGTGGCCCCGGGCTGCGATAACGTGATCCTCGGCCGATTGCTCGAGGAGATGGAGCGGGTGGACCGCTTTGCCTGCTTCGTGGGCGGTCTGCCAGTGGAACGCCATCACCCTTGGGAGTACAAGGCGCCCTTCTCCCCCATGGACGTGCTCGCCGAGTACACCCGCCCGGCTCGCCTGCGGCGGTGCGGCCAGGACGTCTCGCTCCCCGCCTTAAGTGAAACTGAACTCCTGGATTTTCCCGGCGTCGGCACCCTGGAGGCATTCCTCACCGACGGGCTGCGCACCCTCCTCGCCACCACCCAGGTGCCCACCATGGTGGAGAAGACCCTCCGCTACCCGGGCCACGCCGAGAAGATCCGGCTGTTGCGCGACGCCGGATTCCTCTCCACCCAGACCGTGGAGCTGGACGGGGTGGGGGTGCGGCCCATCGATCTCACGGCTCGGCTCCTCTTCCCCGCCTGGCAGCTGGCCACCGGCGAAGAGGACCTCACCGTCCTGCGCGTGGAGGTGGAGGGGCTGGAGGGCGGTCGACCGGTCCGCCGCCGCTTCGACCTGCTGGACCGGTACGACCGGGCGAGCGGGACCACCTCCATGGCCCGCACCACCGGCTACACCTGCACGGCCGTGGCCAGGATGGTGGCGCGGGGGCTTTTCACCCGTCGGGGGGTCTCCCCCCCCGAGGTGGTGGGCCGCGATGCCGCCTGCTACGAGTTCCTCTTTGCCGAGCTTGCAGCCCGCGGGATCGTTTTCCGGCAAACCAAAGAGCCGCTGGCAGCGGGGTAAGCGCGGTGGCGCGGGTAGTGGGGGAGGTGCTCGAGGTAGCTCGCGAAGCTCTCTTCGCCTTCCTGGTCGCGACCTTTCCCGAGCACGCCAAGCAGGAGGGCCGCCTGGCCGCCTACAGCAGCACGAGCTGGCACGTGGTGTCGGGGGGAGTGGAGGTGCTGGCTGCTGTGTCGTTTTTCATCGTCGGTCTGGTCGAGTACGTGTCGCACTTTTCCCGCACGGCGGGGTGGATCTACCTGACGCACCAGCGCACCCTGGACTACGGCAAGTTCTTTGGCGTTGGCACCCTTGGCTTCCTGTCCTACCTGATCCAGCCGCTCACCCTCTTCTTGGTGTACTGCTTCGCGGAAGGGATCCTGCGCGCCCTGGAGGCCTCCCTCACCGGCCGCCACCTGGGGATGGCCGCCGTTTCCCTGCCGTGGCGAGCCGTCGAGGCCCTCGCGAGGGTGCACCAGCGGGCGCGCCTCGCCCGGCTCGTGGGTCCCTCCCGTCCCGACGAGGTGGTGGAGCCGGCTAACTCCCGCTTTGGCATGCTGGAGATCTACAGCAGCGAGGAGAAGCCATGGCGGGAGGAGCAGATCGTTGCGTACGGTGACGGCTTCTTCCAGCTCACCGAGAAGAAGCTGGTCCCGCGCGGCCGCCACCACGCCTGGCGCTACCTCCTGCACGAACTGGAGGAGCGCGAGGTGCTGCGCGGCAGCATCGTCCGCTACGGGGACGAGCCGCACCCCGACACCGGCGAGTAGCAGCGGATGGCGCTATCCTCTCCCGGGCCGCCACGGCGACCCACGCGCCATGCCCGCACCCACGACGCCGCCGCAGGGGGTGATCTTCCGCTTCTGGGCGCCCCTGGCCGCCACCTGGCTGATGATGGCGGCCGAGGGACCGTTCGTGGCGGCGCTCATTGCGCGCACATCGGAGCCCGAAGCCAACCTGGCTGCCTTTGGCGTGGCCTTTGCCCTGGCCATGATCGTGGAGGCGCCGGTGGTGATGTTGATGAGCGCCTCCAACGCCCTGGTGCGCGACCGCCGCTCCTTCCAGGCCGTGCGCCGCTTCACCCTGCTCCTGTGCGCCTCGCAGACGGCACCGATGCTGTTGCTCACCGTACCCCCAGTGTTCCACCTTGCCGCAGACAGCATCCTGGGCTTGCCCGCCCACGTGGCACGCCCCAGCTACCTGGCCGTGGTGGCGCTCCTGCCGTGGCCTGCGGCCATCGGATACCGCCGCTTCTACCAGGGGATCCTGGTCCGCCAGGGGCTCACCCGGCGGGTGGCCTACGGCACAGCGGTACGCCTCACCTCCATGGCGACTGCCGGTCTGGCGCTCTACCACGCCCACGCCCTCCCCGGCGCCGTGGTGGGCACTGCTGCGCTCGCCACCGGCGTGGTCATGGAGGCGGTGGCGAGCCGGCTCATGGTGCGCCCCGCCCTGCGCTCCCTCCCGGCAGGAGGGGAGGGGGAGGACGTAGGTTTGCGCAGCTTGCTGCGCTTCTACCTGCCCCTGGCGCTCACCACCCTCCTGGCCTTCGGGACCAGCCCCCTGCTCACCTTCTTCGTGGCCCGCAGCCGCCTGGCCGTGGAGTCGCTGGCCATCCTGCCGGTTCTCCACGCGCTGCTCTTCCTCTTCCGCGCTCCTGGCGTGGCGTACCAGGAGATTGCCATTGCCCTGCTGGGCGACGATGGCGCCGGACTGGGCGGTCTGCAGCGCTTTGCTCGCTCCCTGGCCGCCGCCCTTTCCCTTGCCCTGACAACGCTCGCCTTCACACCCCTCGCCCTCGCCTGGTACCAGCACGTGGCGGGGTTGTCCCCCACCCTCACCGCCCTGGCCGTGCCGCCGCTGCGCCTGCTGGTGGCGATGCCCGCCCTGGAGGTCTACCTGGCCCTGCTGCGCGCCCGCCTGGTCACCCAGCGGCGCACCGGCCAGGTGAGCCGTGCCTCGGCGGTGGAGATTGCTGTCATTGCCGGGGTGCTTGGCGTGGCGGTGTTCGCGCTGCACGCCACCGGGGTGGCAGCGGCGGCCTGGGCCCTCCTGGGGGGGAGAGTGGCGGCGGCTGCCTTCCTGCTGCGCGCCACCGGCCTCAAACCGCCGCTCCCACCAACCGACGCGCAGCAGTGAGGGCAACGAGCAGCAGACCCCAACCCTGCCCACCCCGTGGCGAGGGGGAAGCGAGGGGGATACCATCCGGAGGGAGCGGTGGGCGCTGCCAGCGGCACGCCCCTGCACCGGTGGGGGGCAGCATGGAACGCTTCGACCTGGTGGTGATCGGGTGCGGACCGGCCGGCGAACGCGCCGCCATTCACGCGGCTCGCGCTGGCAAGCGGGTGGTGGTGGTGGAGCGGGCGCACGTGGTGGGCGGCAACCGCGTGAACTGGGGCACCATCCCCTCCAAGACGCTGCGCGAGAGCGCTCTCTTCTACCTTGCCGTGTCGCGCCAGAAGCTGCACGGGATCCGGGTGGAACTCGAGGGGGCGGTGAGCGTGGCCGACTTCATGCACCGAGAACGGCAGGTGGTCCAGCGCGAGCTGGAGTTTGCCAGCCGCTCCCTCTCCCGGTACGAGATCCAGGTGCTGCACGGGCACGGCCGGCTGCACGGCGCGGACCGGGTGGTCGTGGAGCTTGCCGGCTCCCGCGAGCAGCGGGAGCTCGTTGCCGATGTGATCGTCCTCGCCACCGGCTCCTCGCCCAACCGCCCCGCCGACGTCCCCTTCGACGGCAGCACCGTGTTCGACAGCGAGACCATCCTCTCCCTCCCCCGCCTGCCGCGCTCCCTCACCGTGCTCGGGGCCGGCGTCATTGGTGTGGAGTACGCCAGCATCTTTGCCGCCCTCGGCATCCCCGTCACCCTCGTGGACACCCGCCCGCAGCTCCTGCCGTACCTGGACCGGGAAATCGTCACCGTTTTCGAGGCAGAGCTCTCCCGCCTCGGGGTCATCCTGCTGCGCAACGACCGCTACCGCACCATTGAGCGGGTGGAGGGGGATCCCCCCACCGTGCGCTGCCACACGGTGGGCGGCCACCTCCTGGAGAGCGAGGCGTTGCTCTACTGCGTGGGCCGCGACGGCAACTCGCGCGATCTGGGTCTGGAAACCGTGGGGATCACCCCCGACGCCTACGGGCTCGTGCGTGTGGACGAGCACTACTGCACCGGCGTGGGCCGCATCTACGCCGTGGGCGACCTGATTGGCTACCCCGCCCTGGCCTCCACCTCCATGGAGCAGGGGCGGCGGGCCGTGCGCCACGCGTTCGGGATTGCCGGCGCCTCCGGCCCCACCGTCGACATGCCCTTTGCCATCTACGCCATCCCCGAGATCAGCTACGTGGGGGTTACCGAAGAGCAGGCACGGGCGAGGGGAGTTTCCCCCCTCATCGGGCTTGCCCACTACGCCATGAACCCGCGCGGCCAGATTCTGGGCGACGAGGGGGGCTTGTTGAAATTGGTCTTCGACGCTGGCGACGGGCGGCTCCTGGGCGCCCACATCGTGGGCTCCAGCGCCAGCGAGCTGATCCATATCGGCCAGGCCTTCCTCCGCGGCCACGCTACCGCGGGGCAGATCGCCGACACCTTCTACAACTACCCAACCCTCTCCGACCTCTACCGCCACGCGGCCCTGGTGGCTGCCACGGGCCGAGCCCGTTCACGAAGTTTCCCCCCTGGTCACCCATGGAAAGCTCCACCCGCAGCGGAACCACCCACCACCACGCCGCCCCGCAGCACCCAGCGCACATCGAGGGTGGAACTCCAGCCCGCAAAGGGGTCGTAGCTGTCCGCCACCGTGGTACGCACCGGTCGGGGGGTGGGGGAGGTGGTAAGCACCACCAGATCCGCGTCAGCGCCGGCACGGATGCACCCCTTGCGGGGGTAGAGTCCGGCCAGGCGTGCCGGCGCCGCCGCCAGTTTCTCGGCCAGCTCCCCCAGCGTCCACCGGTGCCGCACCACGAAGAGCTCGTAGCTCAACGGCACCAGCCCCCCCAGCCCAGGGAGGCCCTGGGGCACGGCGGCCAGCTCCCCACCAGCATCCTTGTCCTGGCGGGAGAAAGCGCAGTGATCGGTGGCGAACAGATCCACCGCCCCCGCAGCCGCCAGTTGCTCCAGCTCGTGCCGCGTAGCCTCGTCGCGCAACGGCGGGGTGCACAGGAAGCGGTGGCCCCCGGCCCCGCGCAGTCGCTCCTGGTCGAGGAGCAGGTAGTGGGGTGCCGTTTCGCAGGTCACCGGCGCCCCACTGGCGCGGGCGGCGGCCACCAGGCGCACCCCCGCAGCGGTGGAAACGTGCACCACGTGGGTGGGGCAACCCGTCTCGCGGGCGAGGGCGACGATGCGGCGAATCCCTTCCACCTCCGCCGCGGCGGGCCGCCGCCACGTGTGGGAGAAGGGGTCGCTGGGATCCACCGCACCAGTTGCGGCAGCGGCAAGCACGCCCTCGTCCTCGCAGTGCACCAGCAGACGCCCCCCCAGGCGGACCAGGCGCCGCATCACCACGGCAAAGCGCCGGTAGGGCGTGTAGAGCCCCGCTTCCCGGTAGGTGGTGTAGAGCTTGAAGGTGCGCACGCCTTGCGCCACCGTGGCAGCCACCTCCTCCCAGTCCCAGGGCCAGGTGGTGGGGGTCAGATGGAAACACACCTGGCACAAGGCACCTTCCGCCCGCCGCTGGCACCGCTTCAAGGTTTCCGAGAGGGTCTCGCCAGGGGCCTGGGTGGCGAAGCCAAAGAGGGTGGTGATGCCGGTGGCCACCGCCACCTGTGACGCGCTGCCCCATGAGTCGGCCAGCCCGAACCGGCCAATGCGGTCGCCCGCGTGAACGTGCAGGTCAGCAAAGGCGGGCAGAACGTCCAGGCTGGAGACGTCGAGAACCTCGCCACCCGGCGGACAGCCGAGCCCCTCCCCCACGGCGGCGATGCGCCCCCCCTCCACCCGCACATCGGCCCGCACCGGACCCCCCTCCACCCACACTCGCCCCCCCTTGAGGAGCAGGGGCCCCCCCTGCCCGGGCTGCCCTGGCGAAGAAGTCACAACCGCTCCCACAGTTGCCGCGCGCGCTCCCGCGCCTCGGCTGCCACCGCCGCCGCGTCGAGCTCCGCTGCCAGCTGCCCCTGCGCCATCACGACGCGCCCGCCCACGATGGTGGTGTCCACCCGCGCCCCGGCGAGACCGAACAGGAGGTGCCCGAGAAAGGTGGTGGCATCGAAGGGGGTGGGGGGGTGGTAATCCAGCAGGATCAGGTCAGCCGCACCCCCCTCCACCAGTTGGCCCAGGTGCAGCCCCGGCCAGCAGCGCTCCGCGATGAGGCGGTTGCCATCCAAGAGCAGCGAGCAGGTTTCCACGAACCCCGCCGAAGGGTCCTGCGCCGCCAGGTGGCGCAACCACAGCGCTGCCCGCAGCTCCTCCCGCATGTCGACGGTCACAGCGTCGGTGCCGAGCCCCACCAGCACCCCGGCGCGCGCAAGTGCCAAGACGTCGGCAATGCCCACAGCGTTGTTGGCGTTGGACTGCGGACAGTGCGCCACGGCAGTGTTGGAGGCGGCCAGAAGCTCCCGCTCGCGGGCGTCGATGTGCACGCAGTGGGCGGCCACCGACCGCGGTCCGAGAACACCGTGCCGGTGCAGCCGCTCCACCACCCGGCAGCCGTGTTCGGCGAGGCACTGCTCCTGATCGCAGGGGGCTTCCGCCACGTGCACGTGGAAACCGGCACCCAGATCGGCTGCCAGTTGGGCCGCGCGCTGGAGGGTTTCGTCGGACAGGGTAAAGGAAGCGTGCAGGCCAAAGAGGGCCGCGAGCCGACTGTCCCCTGCGGCGCGGCACCACTCAAGGAAGGCGGCGTTCTCCTCCAGACCCGCCTCGGCCACCTCCCCACCGTCCCGGTCCGAGAGCTCGTAGCACAGCGAGGCACGCAGGCCCACCTCCTTGACCGCCCGGGCAATGGCGTGGAGCGAACCGGTCACGGCACCGGGCGAGGCGTGATGGTCGATGAGCGTGGTGGTCCCGTGCCGCACCGCCTCCAGCAGGGCCACCTTCGCCGAGATGTACACGTCCTCCAGCGAGAGAGCGCGGTCGAGACGCCACCAGAGGTGCGCCAGCACCTCGGAAAAACTTTTAGCCGGCACGGCCCGCGCAAAGCCCCGCACCAGCGTCGAGTAAAAGTGCATGTGGACGTTGATGAACCCCGGCAGGACGAGGAAGCCGCTGGCGTCCAGGCGGCGCGCCGGCCCAGCCTGAAAGGTGCCGTGCGGGGCGATCCGGGCCACGGTGTCGCCCTGCACCAGTACGTCGTGGCCCTCCAGGATGCGGTTGCGCTCACCCAAGGTGACGACGGTGCCGTTTTCGATGAGCAGTTGCTCCACGCTTCCCTCCTCATGCCTCGCGCAGCGCGCGGGCTTCTACCGCGGTGCGCGGCCGCATGCTGAGCGCCCCCGCGGGGCAGTTGAGGGTGCAGAAGCGGCACCCCACACAGCGGGCCGGGTCGGTCTGGGGCAGGGCGTCTTGGTCCAGCGCAATGGCCAGGTAGGGGCAGCGGGTGCAGTTGCCGCAGTGGAGGCAGCGGCTGCGATCCACGGTGGAGATGGCCTTCACCGGCGAGAGTCGCTCGAACGGCGTGACGGGCTCTGGGAGGGCACAGCCGATGAGCTCGGCCACGGAGTGCACCCCCTGTGCTTCCAAGAGGTAGGAAAGACCGGAGTGGAGCTCCTCGACGATGCCCACGCCGTACTTCATGACGGCGGAGCAAAACTGCACGGTGCGGCAGCCGAGGGCCAGGAAGTTGGCCGCGGCGCGGTACCCCATGGGCCCCGCGTTCCCCGACACCACCACACCCAACGGCGCCACGCGGGCCAGGGTGAAGTAGGAGATGGGCGTCACCCCTTCCCCGGACATGCCCACCACCACCCCCTCCTCCCACCGACGCCCCGGTGCCGGTCGGAAGGCCAGGGTGGGGAAGGTGTTGGCCAGCGTCACGCCAGCCTTGGCCAGGGGGTAGCGGGCAAAGACCTCGCGGATGGCGAGGACGATGGGGGCGATGGCGGTGACCGCCGCCGTAAGCTTGAACAGCTTCGGCACGGCAGGGTCGCCCCCCTCCAGCACCCAGCTCACCACCTTGGCGGTGAGCTCCGCGTCCTGGGACACGATGTCCCCCTTGGTGCCATCCCCGCCCTGCGGGCAGGAGAGGGAGTACTCGATGCCGCACACCCCCGCAGCCTCGAGCTTGCGGGTGTTGGCGCGCCAGACGCGCGCATCCCGCTCGTCGTCGCCACTGAGGGGGCCGCCGGTGGAGGCCAGCGTCAAGCGATCCGGGTACTCGCGCCGCAACCGTTCCACCTCGGCGCACACGCGGTCCAAAGCGTGGCCGGATACGTTGTCGCAGTTGCCAAAGGTCCGCTCACCCAAGGAAAACATGTACCCCGCCGGGATGTGGATCGGCACCCCGTCGAAGGCGGTCTTCATCACCCCCCCTGCCCACCCCGCCTCGAAGGCCCGCCGCATGGGCTCGTACCCGTCGGTGCAGGGGGAGGCGGAGAGGAGGAAGGGTGAGCGGATGGGCGTGCCAAAGAACTCCGCATCCAGGGGCACAGGCAGCTTGCGCAAGGGGGAGAGCAGCAGGGTGCTCTTCACCCGTCCCCGCGCTGCCGCACCCCCGCCAGCCCGTACCCCCTGGGGGGCGGTGGCGGACCGGTCGGCAGTGCCGGGCGGGTCTTCCGGTGCCAGCCCCAGGTGGGCGAGTACCTCCCGGGCCGTGTTCTTCCCCGCCGCAACCGCTTCCACCACCGTGGTGGGGCCGTGACGGAGATCGCCCGCCAGAAAGACACCCCGTTGCGGCGCCACGGGCAGGGCAGGGCGCCCCCCGATGGCCACGATCACCGCCTGAAACTCCGAGCGCACCAGCTGCGAGCCCGGCACGTCCACCACCGCCTGCGGGTGGAAGCGCTGCCCCGGGGGCAGCGTCACCCGCACCGTCCGGATCCCCGCGACGCTGCCCTCGCTTGCGAGGATCTCGGCCACGCGCGTGCGCCCCGAGAGGTGGATGCCGGCGCGGAGGATCCCCTCCAGCTCCTTGCGGGTGAGGGGCAGCTCGCCCAGCGACTCGAGGGCAAAAAGCTCCACGGTGGCGGCCCCCAGGGCCACTGCCGTCTCGGCGCAGTCTGCCGCCACTGCTCCCCCTCCCACCACGGCCACGCGGCGGCCCGCAACCGGGAAACGCTCAGGGTTAGCCAGGTAGTCGAACGCCGCCCAGGCGTGCTCCTCGCCGGGCACCCCGAGCCGCAGCGGCAAGCTGAGCCCTGCCGCCACCACCACTGCGTCGAAACCCTGCTCGAGGAGTGCCGCCGCATCCTCGACCTCCACGCCCCACCGCACCTCCACCCCCCGCACGGCTTCCACGAAGGCCGCATCCGCCGCCAGCACCTCCCGCTCCAGGCGCCAGGGCGGAATCAGGGCCGCCATGCCCCCCCCTCGCTGGGTGCGCTCGAACACCACCACCTCCACCCCCTGCGCTGCCAACGCGGCGGCCGACCCGTAGCCGGCCGGTCCCGCCCCCACCACCGCCACCCGCCGTCCCAGCGGCCGCGGAGCGTTCAGCTGCGGCATCACCCCCAGCTCCCGGGCCCGGGCAATGATCGCCGCCTGCACCGCTGGAATCTCGATGGGTCGGTCCAGCTGGGTTCTGGCGCAGGCCGCCATGCAGTGGGTGTCGGGACAGACCACGCCGCACACCCCGCCGAAGGGGTTGGCGGCCATGATGAGGGCAGCCGCCCGTCGGTAGTCGGAGGGGTACCCCCCTCGAGCCGCCATGATGAAATCGGCCGGCGAGCAATCGGCCGGACAGGCGGTCTTGCAAGGCTTCTCCTCGCAGTACAGGCAACGCTCCAACTCTGCGGCCAACTGGGCTGGGGTAAGACCGGGTGTTCGAGCCTCCATGGCGCCCCCTTTCAGGGAAGGCTAGCACTCTCGCCCCGAGCTGAAGCTGCCCGCGCTCCGTCGGGGTTGCAGCAGCCGTACAATGCACGCGGGAGGCGTTGCGGTGAGCGACGATCCACGGCGGCTTGCCCGCCACCATGCCATCGAGCGGTGTCGCGAACGCGGCATCCTCATCCCCACCCTGGCCGAACAGCGCGACCCCACGCGCATCCCAGCCGCCGTGGCCGAGGCGCTGCGCGGTCTCGACATGCAGGCCGTCCACCCCGCCAATTTGTTCCGCATCACCTGGCACAACGACCCGGCCACGGGGGGGTTCGGCGCCGTCAATACCCTGGAAATCCCACCGGAACTTTCCGGCGTACCGGCGCGCATCGTGGGACTGGTGGGCAAACACTTTCCCACCGGCGCCCACAAGGTGGGGGCGGCGTTCGGGTGCCTGGTACCCCGGCTGGTGGCGGGGGAGTTCGACCCCACCGTGCACAAGGCGGTGTGGCCATCCACCGGCAACTACTGCCGTGGTGGCGCCTTCGACTCGGCCCTCCTGGGGTGTGCGGCCATTGCCATCCTGCCCGAGGAAATGAGCCAGGAACGCTTCCGCTGGCTGGAATCGCTGGGCGTCGAGATCATCGCCACGCCGGGGTGCGAGTCCAACGTCAAGGAGATCTTCGACGCCTGCTGGGAGATCCGTCGCACCCGAGCGGAAGCGGTAATCTTCAACCAGTTCGAGGAGTTCGGCAACTACCTGTGGCACTTTGGCGTCACCGGCCCAGCCGCCGAGGAGGCGTTTGCGGCCCTGGCGGGCCCGCGCCACCGGCTGGCCGGTTGGGTGGGCGCCACCGGCTCGGCGGGAACGCTGGGGGCGGGGGATTTCTTGAAGCAGCGCTTCCCCCACTGCACCGTCACCGTCGCCGAGGCGCTCCAGTGCCCCACCCTCCTGGCCTGCGGCTTCGGGGGTCACCGCATCGAGGGGATTGGCGACAAGCACGTGCCCTGGATCCACAACGTGCGCACCACGGACCTGGTGGTGGCCATCGACGACGAGGCCACCGTGCGCCTGCTGCGGCTGTTCTGCGAGCCCGCTGGCCACGAGTTGCTCCTGCGCCGGCGTGTCCCCGAGGCGGTGGTGCGCCAGCTCCCCCTCCTCGGCCTGTCCTCGGCCTGCAACCTCCTGGCGGCCATCAAGACTGCCCGCTACCTGGAGCTCGGCGAAGAAGACGTCCTCCTCACCACCTTCACCGACTCCTCCGAGCTGTACCGCACGCGGCTCGTGGAGTTGACCGCGACCCGGGGGGCGTACGACGAGCGGCAAGCCGAGATCGACTTCGAGCGCTACCTCCTGGCCACCACCACCGACCACCTGCGGGATCTCTCCTACGCGGACCGCAAGGCCATCCACAACCTCAAGTACTTCACCTGGGTGGAGCAGCAGGGGAAGACCGTCCAGGAGCTCCAGGCGCTGTGGAGCCCCTCCTTCTGGAGCGACCTCCAGGCGCAGCTGCCAGCCTGGGACGAGGCCATTGCGGCGTTCAACGCGGCCACCGGCGTGCGGGTGCCGGGCGTGGGTGGGGGGAAGGGGTCCAGTCGATGAACTCAGGACAGGCGGCGTTGCAGGCGGCCCGTGCGCAGGAGCGGGAAATTGTCACCTTCCTGCGCGAGCTCATTGCCATCCCCGCCGAGAGCGGCCAGGAGCAGGCGCGCTGCCAGCGCGTCAAGGCCGAGTACGAGCGGCTCGGCTTTGCCGACGTGCGCTTCGACGCGCTCGGCTCGGTGGTGGCCCGGGTGGGTTCCGGGCCGCTTGTCGTCATGATGGACGGGCACATCGACTGCGTGGGCATCGGCGATCCCGCCGCCTGGCCCTTCGACCCCTTTGCGGGCAAGGTGGAGAGCGGCAGGGTGTACGGCCGCGGGGCGGTGGACGAGCTGCCTGCCATTGCGTGCATGGCGTACGGCGCCCGCATCGCCCAGGAGCGGGGGTGGTTGGAGGGGGTCACGCTCCTGTTGGTGGCGTCGGTGCTGGAGGAAGCCTGCGACGGCTTGCCCCTCTACCACCTCATCCAGGAGGAGGGGGTGCGGCCCGACGTGGTGGTTCTGGGCGAGCCCACCGACCTGGCCGTCTTCCGCGGCCATCGCGGCCGCATGAGCGTGGAGATCCGTACCCGCGGGGTTTCGGCGCATGGAGCCCACTGCGAGCGCGGGGTGAACGCCGTCTACAAGCTCGCCCCCATCGTCAGCGACATCGAGGCCCTCGCCCCGCACCTGGCTAGCGACCCGTTCCTGGGCAAGGGCAGCATCACCGTAGCGTGGATCGACTGCACCTCCCCCTCCTTCAACGCGGTGCCGGACTCGGCTCGCCTCGTCCTGGATCGCCGCCTCACCCGTGGCGAGACGCCCGCCACCGCCCTGGCGCAACTCGAGGCACTGCCGCACCTGGGCGATGCCGAGATCCGCGTCCTGCACTGGGAGGGAACCGCCTGGACGGGCAAAGCGACGCAGCAGGAGCAGATCTTCCCCACCTGGGTGCTGGAGGAAGAGCACCCGGTCGTACAGGGGGTGGCCAACGCCGCCGCGGCCGTGCTGGGTCGGCGGCCAGCCATCTCCCGCTGGACCTTTTCCACCAACGGCGTGGCCACCATGGGGCGGCTGGGCATCCCCACGGTGGGCTTCGCCCCGGGCAAGGAGGAGCTCTCCCACTCCACCAACGAGTGGGTGGCCATCGAGGACTTGCTCCAGGCCACGGCGGTGTACGCCCTGATCCCCTCGGCGCTCAAGGCGACGGGGGGGGTTGTGGCAGCCGTGAGCCACGGCCGACGGGGCACGAGCGGGCGGCCCCAGGGGTAAGATGGGGCCGCAGCCATGCGCCGTGCGGCGACACTGAGGAGATAGGATGCAGACCAACCTCAAAGGAAAAAACTTCATCACCACGCAGGAGTGGACGGTGGACGAGCTGGAGACCGTCTTCGCCCTGGCCAAGGAGTTGAAGCTGGCCCGCGCCACCGGCCGAGTAACACCGCTGTTGGCAGGGAAGACGCTGTACATGATCTTCTTCGACTCCTCGACCCGCACCCGCAACTCCTTCGAGACTGGCATGACGCAGCTGGGCGGCCACGCCATCTACCTCTCCCCCGACAAGATGCAGATTTCGCACGGGGAAAACGCCAAGGACACCGCCTCGGTGCTCTCCCGCTTTGGCGACGGCATCGCCATCCGCCACTGCGCCTTTGGCGAGGGCAACGCCTACCTGCGCGAGGTGGCCAGGTGGTCGCGGGTGCCGGTCATCAACATGCAGTGCGACATCTACCACCCCTGCCAGATCCTCGCCGACTACTTCACCATTCGCGAGAAGTTTGGCGACACCACCCGCGGCCTGAAGCTGGGCATGGCGTGGACCTCGGCCCCCAACTACGTGCGCCCCATCTCGGTGCCCCAGAGCGTCATCCTCATGATGCCCCGCTTTGGCATCGACGTGACGCTGGCCTACCCCCCGGAGTTCCGGCTCATGCCGGAGATCGAAGCCCAGGCCCGCGCCAACGCGGCCGCCGCCGGGGCGAGGTTCGAAATCGTCCACGAGTTCGAGGAGGCGTTCCGGGATGCGGATGTGGTCATCCCCAAGTCCTGGGGCCCGCTCCTCCACACCCAGGACCGGGGGGAGGCCCTGGCCCTCATCGAGAAGTACCCCTCCTGGCGCTGCGAGGCCAAGCACATGGCCCTGGCGAAGCCCCACGCGCTCTACATGCACCCCCTCCCCGCCGACCGGGGTCGCGAGGTCACCGACGAAGTGATCGACGGCCCGCACTCGGTGGTCTACGACGAGGCCGAGAACCGGCTGCACGTGCAGAAGGCGCTCATGGCGCTGACGATGTGAGCGCCCATGGGCGCCACGTCCCCCGGCGGTAGGCAGGTCGCGCGGCAAGGCGTCGGGCAGCGCGGGGAGAAGGACGGGTAGGCTCGATGGCCGCGTTCACCTTCCTGTGCAGCGAGTGCGGTGCCTCCTACCCGGAGGGCGCCGTCCGCTACGTGTGCCCCCGCTGCGCGCGCACTCAGGTGCGGGGCGGGGCCACCCGGGGGGTGCTCCAGCTGGAGCTGGCATCCCTCCCCACCACCTTCCCCGCCCCAGGGTTTGCCGAACCCTCGGCGCTGGGCGAGTGGCTGCCCCTGGCCTCCCCCGCCTCGCTGCCCCCCCTCCCGGTGGGCGGCACCCCCCTCCTGCCGGTGCCCCGCCTGCGGGCCGTGCTCCACATGCCGCACCTGTGGGTGAAGGACGATTCCCGTAACCCTTCGGGCTCCACCAAGGACCGGGCTTCCCTCTTGGTGGTCGCGAAGGCTCGCGAGTACGGGTTCGACACGGTGGCCTGCGCCTCCACCGGCAACGCCGCCTCTGCCCTCGCCTGCCTCGCCGCCGCCGCTGGTCTCGAGGCCGTCGTCTTCGTACCGGCAGCCGCCCCGCAGGCAAAGCTCGTGCAGATCGCCTCCCTGGGCGCCCGCCTCGTGCGCGTGGCGGGCAGCTACGACGATGCCTTCGAACTGTGCCTCGCCGCCTGCGAGCGGTTCGGCTGGTACAACCGCAACACTGCCTTCAACCCCTTCACCATCGAGGGGAAGAAGACGGTGGCCCTGGAGGTGGCCCAGCAGTTGGCGCCGGAGCCACCCGAGGTGGTGGTAGTGCCGGTGGGCGACGGGGTGATCCTTGCCGGTCTTGCCAAAGGGTTCGCCGACCTGTGCCGCGCTGGCCTCCTCTCCCGCCACCCCCGCCTCGTGGCCGTGCAACCGGAAGGTTCGGCCGCCATAGCGCGGGCAGTGCGCAGCGGGGCGGCAAGCGTCGCCCCCCACCCGGGTGCCGCCAGCGTCGCCGACTCCCTGGTGGTGGCAACGCCCCGCAACGGCGCCCTGGCCCTGGCCGCCCTACGCAGCTCCGGCGGGGGTGCCGTGACGGTGCGCGATGACGCCATCGTGGCCGCCATCGGCCGCCTCGCGGCGGCCACCGGTGTGTTCGCCGAACCGGCGGCGGCGGCGGTGCTGGCGGGGCTGGAGGTGGCCCTCGCCGAGGGGCTGGTCCAGCCCAGCGAGCGCACCGTGCTCCTGGTCACCGGCTCGGGCCTCAAGGACGTACCGGCAGCAGCCCGCGGCCTGTGCTTGCCAGCGCCTATCCCGCCGGATCTCGAAGCGGTAGCCGCCCTGTTTGCGGTGTAGGCAGGAGCAGCGGAGCGCTGCTGCCCTTCTCGTCCAGCCTACCGTGACAGCGGTGAACGCGGCAGATTGGCCGCGCTGACTCCTGGGCGCTGCCGGGCTGGCGCTGCGCTCGCCCCCGGCCCAGGGAGTGCCGGGCTCGTCGCTGTCCCACCCAAGCTGTCAGACGGACAGCTCGCCCTTGTCCACACTCGCCCCTTGCTCCGAGAGAGCGGCGAGGAAACTCGCGCCGTCGGCGGGGGTCACGAAGACGCGCTGCTGCCCCGCCACGAGCACACCCTCCCGCAACGAGGTGGCGTACACCTTGGTGGCGACCCCATCCAGGCGGAACGATCCCGTGTAGTAGCCGGGGAAGGCACTTCCCATCACCTTGAAACACCGCCCGGGCCGGATCGGGCGGGCCGTCGCCCCCGCCACGGCAACGCGCCGCCGTCCGAACACCGTGCGCACCTCGAGCCAACCTCCCCCCACTGCGTAGCGGAGCTTGGCCGGCGCCACCAAGAAGAGCAGCGGCAGCACCAAGAGCGCCGGTAGCGGCAGGAGGACCAGGAGCTTCAGCCCCAACCATACTCCGTCCGCCGGTACCGCTTTAGGGTGGAAGGAGGCGCTTTGACCCTCCGCCCACGCCGCCAGGAACTCGGCCCGGTCCTGGGGGGTGAGGACAACGCGCTCCGGCTCGCCGTGCTGGCGCAGCAGCACCGCCGAGCGGGAGCAGTTCCCCGCCTGCCACACACTGCCGAGGCCACGGTAGACGAACGTTCCCACGCAGTAGCCGGGCAGGTTCGTGCCCACCCGCTTGCTACCGGGCGGCAGCTCCACCGCCTCGATCCCCGCCACCTGCTCCCGGGAAAAGTGGCGCTCCCGCACCCACACTCCCCGATCCAGCACCACCGTCACCCCCTGGGGGCCGGTCCGGTAGGCCACGCGGTGCGGGAGCCACACCGCGGCGGCGCCGATCACCGCGGCCGGCAGGGTGAAGACGATGAGGAGCGTTCCCAGGAGGATGCGGCTCTTGGCCGGTTGCGGCGCCGGCAGGAACTGCTGCTCCAGCACGAACGACCCGTGGCCCACGGGCACCTCAGCGGACACCAACCCCCTCGTCGGCTGGCTGCTCCCTCAGCCAAGCAAAGGGGTGGCGTTGACCCAGGGCCGCGACGATCACTGGCGGCACGAGCGGCAGCTCGAACAGCTCGATGCCCAAGGCGTCGCACACCGCGTTGCGCACCGCGGCCGGCGTGGGGATCAGCGACGGCTCGCCAATCCCCTTACTCCCCCAGGGTCCGCGCCCCGCCGCCCCTTCGATGGCCTCGATCTCCACGACGGGTGCATCGCTCGCCGTGGGGATTACGTAGTCGGTGAAGCTCGGGTTCTCGAGGCGGCCCTCGCGCACAGCCAACCGCTCGGAGGTTGCCCACCCCATCCCCTGCACGATGCCGCCGTGGATCTGGCCCTCCAGCGCCGGGCGGTGCAGCACCCGCCCCACGTCGTGGACCGCCACCACGCGCGCCACCCGCACGAGCCCCAACTCGGCATCCACCACCACCTGCGCCAGGTGGCAGGCCACCGCGTAAAAGTCGTAGGCGCCGCCCTGGCCGCTCGCCGCATCGAAGCGACGGGGGCGCGAGCGGTACCATCCGGTGGCGATGGCCTCGATGCGCCGTGCCGCCATCTCCGCCGCCACCTGGGCGATCGGCACGGCCCGTTCCGGCTCGCCCCGCACCCGGGCGTGCCCTCCCAATAGCTCCACCTGGCGCGGGGGGCAGTGGAGCAGTTCGGCCGCCACGGGATCGAGCCGGCGGCGCAGGCGCCGCACCGCGTCCAGCACGGCGCGACCCGCCGCCAGCGCCCCCCGCGAGGCCACCGTGGGACCCGAATCCGCCACCGTGGAGGTGTCCGGCAGGCACACCTCCACCGCCTCCGGGGGCACCCCCAGCGCCTGCGCGGCCACGGTTTGCACGGCCACCAGCAGCCCCTGGCCCATCTCGGTCAACCCCACCCGCACCACCACTGAGCCGTCGGGCTGGAGGATGACCACCGCCGAGGAGCGGTCGAGGCGTTGCCCGCCGTGGTGCAAGTTGCAGCCGTACAGCACCAGGCCGACCCCAGTGCCTACCTTCTCACCGCGGCCAGCTGCCACAGGGGGGGTGGTGGCTGCCAGCTCCACCGCTCGCTCCAGGCACTGGCGGGCCAGTACCGGGCGCTCCAGCCTCGTCCCGGTGCAGGTCGTGCGGCGTCGGTCGTCCAGCACGTTGCGCCGACGGAACTCCACCGGGTCGAGGCCCAGCCGGCGGGCGAGGGCGTCCATCGTGGCTTCGCCAGCCACGCTGACCTGGGGGGCACCGAAGCCGCGGAAAGCGCCACCGAACAGGTTGTTGGTGTACACCACGTGGGTGCGGACCCGGACCGCCGGCACGTGGTAGGGGCCGATCGCGGAAACGTTGGCGCGCTCCGCCACCACCGTGGAGAGGCCAACGTACGCGCCAGCGTCCATGAACGTTTCCACTTCGGCAAAGCACAACTTGCCCGCGCCATTGGCGCCCCAGCGGTGGCGCACCACCATGGCGTGGCGCTTGCTGGAGAGCTGCATGTCCGTTTCGCGGGAGTACACGAGCCGCACCGGCAAACCCGTGTGCCACGCCAGCAGGGCAGCGCAGGCGGCCGGCTCGGAGGGGTAGTCCTCCTTGCCACCGAACCCACCCCCCGTGGGGGTCTGGATCACCCGCACCGCGGCCAGCGAAAGGCCCAGCACCCGCGCCACCGCCTGCTGCACGTAAAAGGGACATTGGCACGAGGCGTACACCGTGACGCGCTGCCTCCCCTCGGGCACGGCCAGGCAACCCTGCGGCTCCAGGTAGGCGTGCTCCTGACCGCCGATACGGTACTCGGCTTCGAACACCACCGTGGCGCGCCGAAAGTGGCGGGCCACGTCGCCGCGCACCACCTGGAACGTGCGGATCAGGTTCCCCCCCTCGTGGACCAGCGGCGCGCCGGGAGCCAGGGCCGCCACCGGGTCGTGCACGGAGGGGAGGGGATCCAGTTCGACCCGGACCGCCCCCACGGCGGCGGCTGCAGCCTCGCGCGACCGGGCTGCCACCAGCGCCAGCCGTTCCCCCACCATGCGCACCCGATCCACGGCCAGGAGCGGCTGATCGGGGAAGATCACGCCGACGGAGTTGGCGCCGGGGACATCGGCAGCGGTGAGCACCGCCACCACCTCGGGGAGGGAACGGGCAGCGGAGAGCTCCAGCGCGCGCACCCGCGCCGAGGCCCGGTTGCTCGTCACCAGCGCCGCGTGCAGCATGCCGGGTAGCGACAGGTCCCCCACGTAGCGAGTCTGGCCCAGCACCTTCCCCCAGGCGTCGGGGCGGGGGTGGTGCCCCGTCGGCGGGAGCGCCTCAGCGCGAGGGAGCCCGGGAGCGCCCTCACTCGGCGCCATCGGGCGCTCCTCCAGCCCGTTCCAAGGCTTCCAGCACCGTGAGGTAGCCCGTACAGCGGCAGAGGTTGCCGGAGATGAGGCGCGAGCGCTCCGGTGCTTTACCCACGCCGCGGGCGACAATGGCCGCGCCGGTCACTGCCAATCCCGGCGTGCAGAAACCGCACTGCACTCCCCCCGCTTCCACGAGGGCCCGTTGCACGGGGTGGGGCTCGCCAGTGGCGGCCAGGAGACCCTCCACGGTGGTCACCTCGCACCCGTCGCAGGAGGCCGCCAGCACCAGGCACGAGGTAACCGGCCGACCGTTGAGGAGCACCGTGCAGGCGCCGCACTCCCCGGCCCCACACCCCTCCTTGGTGCCCGTCAGCCCCGCGTCCTCCCGCAGGAGATCCAGCAGGCGCCGCCCCGGCGGCACCGAGAATTCGCGCAGCTCGCCGTTGAGCCGCAGCCGCACGCGCACCGGTTCAGCCACCTGCCACCTCGGCGAGGAACCGGTCCAGGAGCACAGCCGCCGCCACCCGCCGGTACCAGGCTGGGGCACGCACATCGTCGATGGGGGCCAACTCCTCCTGGAGGGCAGCGATGGCGTCCCGGCGCACGGGGCCGGTGAGGCGCCGCCCTGCCAGGACCGCCTCGGCTCGACGGGCGCGCCGGGGGGTTGGCGCCACCGCCCCCACGGCCAGCGCCACCTCGCCCACACTCCCGTCGCCTGCCACGACGAGGCGAGCGGCGAGGCTCACCACCGAGATGATCTGCTCCCGGCGCGGCCCCACCTTGGTGAAGCGCTCGTAGAGGGTGGCGTGGGCAGGCACCGTGCGCGGGGGGAGGGTGACCGAGAGGATGATTTCCTCTGGCGTCCGGACGCTGCGCCCAGGGCCGAGGAAGAACTCCGCCAGGGGCACCAGGCGGGTGCCGCGAGACGAGAGCAGGCGTAGCTGCGCGTTGGCGATCAGCAGGGGCGGGGCGGTGTCGGCGGCCGGCGAGGCGTTGGCCAGGTTGCCGCCCAGGGTGGCGCGGCACTGGATCGGCCAGGCGCCCACCTGCGAGGCCGCCTGCGCCAGGGCGGGCCAGCCGGCGCGGATGCGGCCATCAGCAGCAATGGCGTCCATGGTGGTGGCGGCGCCAATCACCAACCCCTCCGCGCCCTCCGCGATCCCCTCGAGCCCCACCCCCCCAAGATCCACCAGCGTTTCGGCGGACACCTTGCCGCTGCGGAGTTGCACGACGAGATCGGTACCACCCGCCACGGGCAGCGCGCCAGGGTAGCGGGCGAGCAGTTCGACCGCCTCCTCCGGATCCCTGGGGCGCAGCAGCCGGCGGATGGGCAGGTCCATACACCCCTTTCGGCGTTGGCCGCACCGCAGCCTTCACCGCCGGCGACCAACCGCCACCTGGCGGCACTATAGCATTGCAGGGCGTCCCTGCCGTGTGCGTCAGTTGCGGCTCGCAGCGATCCTTCTCAGGGCCGTGACGGCGTGGTCGATGTCCGCCGTGGTGTTGAACGGTCCGATGGACAGCCGCACGGTCCCGCGCGGACTCGTGCCCAGGTGCTCGTGGATCAAGGGGGCACACTGCAGGCCGGTGCGCGTGAGGATGTTGTAGTCCACGTCCAGCATCGTACCCACGTCGGAAGGATCGTAGCCCGCCACGGTGAGGGAGCAGACCGCCACCCGCCGCTCGAAACGGGTCGTGCCGTGGATGGTGATCCCGCGCACCCCTCGGATCCCCTCCTGGAGCCGTTCCAGGAGGGCCAGCTCGTGGGCCAGGATTGCCTCTCGGCCGCGGGACTCGATGAAGTCCAGACCTGCCGCCAAGCCGGCAATACCCAGCAGGTTCAAGGTGCCAGCTTCCAGCCGGTACGGGTACTCCTCCAGGTGGTAGGGGTACGCCGAGCGAACGCCGGTGCCCCCGAAGACCGTGGCGGTGATCTCTGCATCATCCGCCACGCACAGCCCGCCCGTGCCGGTGGGGCCAAACAACCCCTTGTGGCCGGTGAAGGCCAGGAAGCTGATCCCCCACGCCGCCATGTCGATGGGCAGGACCCCGGCGGTCTGGGCCGCGTCCACGGCAAAGGGCACCCCCGCCTCCCGGCACACGGAGCCAATGGCTGGGAGGTCCTGCACCACGCCGATGACGTTGGAGGCGTGGTTGACCACCACGAGCCGGGTCCTGGGGGTGATGGCACGGCGGATGGCCTCCGGGTCCACGTACCCCTCGCCGTCTGGTTTCACGAAGGTGGCGGTCACCCCGCGACGGCCCATGTGGTTGACGGGGCGGATGACGGAGTTGTGCTCGGTGGCGGTGGTGACCACGTGGTCGCCAGCCTGGAGCGTCCCCTGGATCACGAGGTTCAGCGCGTGGGTGGCGTTGGCCGTGAAGACGAGGCGGTTGGGGTCCTTCCGTGCGCCCCGCTGCACCAGGCTGGGGTTGAACAGGTCGGACAGGCGCCTGCGCGTGGAGTGGATCATCTCCTCGGCCTTGAGGGCCATGTCGCAGCCGGTTCGCCCCGGGTTCACGCCGTAGTGGCGGTAGAAGGAGTTCATGGATTCGTGCACCGAGTCGGGCTTGGGAAAGGTGGTGGCTGCGTTGTCCAGGTAGACCATGCGCTCCACGGAGACCTCCGCACCCGCCGGGAAGACCGGCAGGATGCCGGGCGCTGCGGTTGTGAAGTCTAGCACGAGCCTGCGGGACCCTAGGGTGGAAGGCTGCGGCACGGCAGCGGCAGCCGAGATTTGGCGATGGACCCAAAGCCACCTACAATCGGCGAGGGTAGGGAGGGGCGGAACAGGAGGTGAGGCATGCGAGGCATGGCACGTTGGAGTTTGGTTCTGGGGTGCGCCCTGCTGCTGGGGGCGGGGACGGCCCGCGCCACGGCAGCAGCAGGGCTCACGATCACTCCCTCCAAGGCAACGGCCCTCGCGGGTGAGGTCATCGTCTTCACCTTCCGACCCGCGGTGTTCAACCCTGGGGACTGGGTGACGTTCGATTTTGGCGATCGCACCACGGCCTCGGTGACGCACAGCAGTTACTGCGATCTCTTTGGCGGCTGCAGCGAGGTGGAGCACGCCTACGCCGCAGCTGGCACCTACCAGGTGAAGGGCCAGGGCAAGATCTCCGGGGCCGACGTCTCCGGAGAGGTAACCGTGACCATCAACGAGTTGCCCACGGAAAACCACCTCTACATTGCCACCGCCGCCCACCTCCAGGGGTACCAGGGGACGCAGTGGCGGACCGACGTGGAGGTGCACAACACCGGCCTGGACAGCGCCGAATTTGCCATCCAGCTGTTGGCGCGCAACGAGGACAACTCCGAGCCGACCACCGTCACGCTCACCCTCGCTGCCCGCCGCACGGCCCGCTACAACGACATCCTGGCAAGCCTCTTCTCCTTCACCGGCGCGGCTGCCCTGCGCATCATCCCCATCAGCGGTTCGCTCATCGCTGCCTCTCGCACGTACAACCAGACCAGCCACGGGACCTACGGGCAGTACGTGCCGGCCGTGCAGCGGGCGCTGGCTATCCACGCGGGCTCCCACGCTCGCCTCATCCAGCTCGCCCACGACCCCACCCTCGCGAGCGGCTACCGCACCAACCTGGGCCTGGTCAACGCCAGCCCAGCCACCATCACGATTGACGCCCTCTTCTACACCAGCACCGGCTTCCTCATGGGTGCCAAAACGTACGAATTGAAACCCTTCGAGTTCCGGCAGATCGACAGGGTCTTCGAAGAGGTGACGTCAAGCGCCGTGGAGGATGGCTACATCTCCCTCTCCACTACCACTTCGGGAGCGCGGTTCTTCGCCTACGCGTCGGTGGTGGACAACCTGACCGGCGATCCCGTGTTCCTGCCGGCGCAGGTCATCGACTAGCTGCGCCAGCGGCCTGTGCCGGCTCCGCCTCCAGGAGCGCCAGGAGGAAGGCAAGAGCCTGCGCGCCAATACCGGGGTGTTGCGACTCGCGCGGCCCGGCTACGTTCAGGCGCTGGACCGCAAGCGCCGCAAGGGTGTGGCGGAGGGATGCGGCGGCGGCCAGATCGGCAGGATCCGCCACGAGACAGGGGCGTGCCAGGGAGCGGGCCATGCGCACGGTGAGCGCGGTGCCACCCCGGGGGGGACCGCTGCACAGCACCAGGGTGGCGTCGCTGTCCCGGACGTTCCACGCCGTCCGTTGCGCGTACCGAGAGGAGGGGGTCTCGGAAAGCTGGTACTGGGCTGGGATCGTCCCGTCCTCCGCCCGTCGCCCCCGCGGGCACCAACCCCCGTGCGGAATCCCCAGGTGCAGGGCCACGTCCAGGGCGGCACGATCCACGCCGGTCTGGCCGCCCGAAACGATCCGACTCGGCCGCCACGAGGAGCTCACGGTTAGAAGGGCCGCAGCGCCTCGCCCGGCGGCAGGAGCGCCAGGCACACCGCAAGGATGACGTACAGGGCCAGCAGTTGCACGCCTTCGAGCCAGTTGCTCTCGCCGTTCAATATGACCAGACCCGCCAGCGCCACGGCCATGGCCACAGCCATCACCTCGACGGCGGAAAACACCAGGGTCATGGGGTGGCCGAGCGGCAGCGAGAGGAGCACGAGCACAGGTGTGACGAAGAGGGCCACCTGCAGCGACGAGGCCAGGCATACGGAGATGGCTGCGTCCATCTGCTCGCGCCACGCGAGAAAGACGGCCGCAGCGTGTTCCGCCGCGTTACCGAGCATGGCGACCACCACCACGCCCAAGAACACCGGCCCCAGGGAGAGGGCGTGCGCCGTCTCTTCCACGCTCCCCACCAGCACCTCCGAAGCTGCCGCGGTGGCCCCACCGGCGAAAAGGAGCACCACCACCGCCCGGCGGGTGCTCCAGGTGAGGGTTCGCCCCCCCTCGCCGGCACCCACCAGGTGGCGGTGGGTTCGGAGGGAAAAGAGCAGCGCTGCCGCGTACACCGCCAGCAGCACCACCGCCACCCCCAGCGACAGCGGCCAGGCCAGCTCTTCGCGATGCGCCAGGCTCGCCAGGTGGAAGAACACAGCCGGCAGCAAGAGAGCAAACACGGCCAGCGCCAGCGAGCCCAACTGGCTTTCCGCCGCCAGGGCGGAGAAGCGCTGCACGGGGCGGCGGAGGCCACCCGCCAACAGCGCGGCCCCCAGCACCAACAGCAGGTTGGCAATAATCGAGCCGGAGAGGGACGCCTGCACCACTGCCACCAGGCCCCGGCGCAGGGCGAGAATCGCAATGATGAGCTCGGCGGCGTTGCCGCAGGTGGCGTTGAGGAGTCCGGCCGCTACGGGTCCGAGCCGGGCCGCGAGCTGCTCGGTGGCCACCCCCAGCACCCCCGCCAGCGGCACCAGTGCCGCCCCGCCCAGGGCAAAGCGCAGGGGGGCTGGGGCGTGGAGCGGAGCGCTCGCCATGGCCGCTGGCAGCAGCAGCCAGGGGAGGGCCCGCAGCAGGGAGCGAGCGTCCAAGCCTCGGGGGAAAGTCATCCTCCTTGCAGCTCCGCTGCTATGGTAGCGCAGAAGGGGCAACGGGCAGCGGCACGCGCGTGCCGCCAGCTAAGGTGTGCTAGCCTTTCCGCCGATGCCGAAGGCCGCGGCCCGGTGCGTCGGTCCCCCCCAGCACGCCGCCCACCGCCGGATTTGGATCGCGCCGATCCCAACCGCTGCAGCCCGCCAGCGGCTAACCTGGCAGGGGCAGAGAAAGCTCGCCCCGCCATGGGAGGTAGCGATGAACCGTCTCACCTTTTGGACGGCTTGCGCCGTCGTGTGTTGCCTCGTCACGACGACCCTGGCCTCGGCCCAGGGCGACCCCCAGACCCAGAACGCTGCCCCAAAGCCCCCGGCCACCTCCGCTCCAGCCAAGGGGGAGGCACCCCCCGGGAAGGCAAAGCCGTCCCAGGGCGTGCCGCTGGAAGGCGTGTTCAGCAACGGCTTCGTGCTGCGCACCGCCGACGGGGCGAACGAACTGCGGCTGGGCGCCAGCTTCCAGCTCGACAGCCGCTCCTACTTTGGCGACAGCGTGGCGCCCGACTCCTTCGATCTCCGCCGCGCCCGCCTGGACTTCAACGCCAAGATGGACGACTTCATGGCGGTGCGGATCCAGGCAGCCCTGGAGGACAGCCCCTACATCCGCAACGCCTACCTGGACCTGGGTCGGGGCGGGGCGGTGAACCTCCGCATCGGTCAGATGAAGGTGCCCTTCTCCACCCAGTGGCTCACCCTGGATAACCAGTTGAACTTCATCGAGCGACCCAGCGCCGAGCCGGTCTACCCGTTCTTCGACCGCGGGCTCATGCTCTGGGGCAACCTGGCCGATGCCACCCTCGCCTACCAGCTCGGGGTGTACAACGGCACCGGCGTGGACGTGGAAGGGGCCAAGGGCGACATTGACGACCACAAGGACGTGGCGGTGCGGCTCTTCTACCAGCCGTTCAAGCAGCGCCAAAACAGCGCCCTCGAGGGGCTTCACCTTGCAGCCGAAGCCACCCGCTCCCTCACCTCCGCGCCCACCCGGCGCTTTGAGACCCGCGGACTCGTGGCCCCCACCTACGAATCGCTCACCTGGCGTTGGCGCACCGAACAGGTCATCGGCAGCGACGGTCGCAGCAGCGATCTGGTCACCGCCGAGATCGATTCCCGCACCCGCCTCGGCCTGGAGGCCCACTACCTGGCGGGCCCCCTCACCGTGAGCGCCGAGTGGCTCGAGACCTCCTACGACGGGATTGTCGTCTACCACGATTACCTCACTGGTTCCTCCCGCGTGCGCCGGGAAGCAGTGCTCACCCGCAGCGGCGCGATTCGCTCGTTTTCCGTGTGGGGCAGCTTCTACCTCACCGGCGAGCGCAAGCTCCTCGACGCCTTCGGCTGGCGCCAACCCGCACCCCTGGCGCCGTTCACCGGCAAGGGCACGGGACGGGGAGCGTGGGAGATCCTGGCGCGCTACGCCACCACCACCACCGATGCCCAACTGTTCGACTCGACCCGCGTGGAGGGCTACCGCACGGATCAGCTCCCCCCTACGCTCCCCGGTGGTGTGGGAGCGGGGAACTCGGTTGCTGCGGCGGTGCTCCAGGGATCCGGCGATGTCCGCGAGTTCACCGTCGGCCTCAACTGGACGATGAACTACTTCTTCCGCATCGTCTTCGACATCACCACCATGAAGGCCCTCGATTTCCAGCCGGCTCGCCGGGGTATCGTCTCGGGTGGCAATTCGGAACTTGCCGACCCCACGGTGAAGAACCGGCTCGTGGAGGTGGAGCACATGGCCGCGCTGCGCTTCATCGTGCGCGTGTGAAGGCTGGCTGCCCAAGGCCGGCCAGCTCCTCAGTGCTGCTCGGCGATCCGATCGAACCACCACGCGGCCAGGCGTGAGGTGTCCACCTGCTGCTGCTCGCCCGTGCCCAGGTTGCGGACCGTCACCACCCCCCTGCCCAGCTCCGCCTCGCCCAGGATAGCCGCAGCGCGGAAACCGTCGCGGTCGGCGCGGCGCAGCGCCGCCTTCAACGAGCGGCCACCCAGCTCCAGCTCGAGGGGGACTCCCGCCCGTACCAGCTGGCGGGACAGCTCCAGCACCTTGCCACACGCCGCGTCGCCGAGGGGGATGAGGTAGAGTCGGGGGCGGGCCAGCACCTGCTGCCGGAAGTGCTCCGGTACCACCTCCACGAGGCGATCCTCGCCAATGGCAAACCCCGTTCCCGGGATGGCTGGCCCCCCCAGGTCGGCAATCAAGCGATCGTAGCGGCCGCCGCCGCAGAGGACGGCACCGGTCCCCAACTCCGGCGAAACCACCTCGAACACCGTGCGCAGGTAGTAATCGAGGCCCCGCACCAGGAGCGGGTTGCGGACAAAGGGGATCCCCAGCGCGGAAAGGCGCTCCTCCACCTCCCCCACGTGCCGACGCGAGGCCTCGGAGGCCACCTCCCCCACCGGCGGGACGGCAGCCGCCAGCTCCTGGCAGCGTGGGACTTTGCAGTCGAGCACCCGCAGCGGGTTCTCGTCCAGACGCCTCCGGCAGTCGGTGCAGAGGTCGCCACGGTACGGGCGGAGGGTCGTGCGGATGGCCTCCAGGTAGCGTGGCCGGTCCTCGGGATCGCCCAGGTTGTTGAGGTGGACCAGGAGGTCCTGAAAGCCGAGGCGGGTGAGGAACTCGTGCAGAACCAGGAGTAGCTCCGCATCGGCGAGGGGCGAATCGGCGCCCAGGATCTCCAGTCCAATCTGGGCGAACTGGCGGTAGCGGCCGCGCTGCATCCGCTCGTATCGGAACATGGGCCCGATGTAGTAGAGGCGCAGGGGGTGGGAGCGATCCTCCAGCCGGTTCTCGATCCAGGCCCGGGCCACACCGGCCGTTCCCTCCGGGCGCAGCGAAAGCGACCGGCCCTTGCGATCGCTGAAGGTGTACATCTCCTTGTGGACGATATCGGTCGTTTCCCCCACCGATCGCACGAACAGCTCGGTGGCTTCGAAGATTGGCGTGCGGATCTCCTCGGCCCCAAAGCTCCCGAACACCTCGTGGGCCGTCGCCTCCACCGCCTGCCACAGGCGGGCTTCAGGAGGGAGCAAATCTCTCGTGCCGCGCGGTCGCTGGATCACGCTCACCTCCCCCCAGCCGCGAGCCCGGCAGCCCGGTACCGGTCCTTGAGGCGTAGGTACACAGCCACCCCCCGCCGCATCTCGGCCACCCCCTCCTCCCCCACCTGCCCGCGGGGCTTGGCCGGAATCCCCGCCACCACGGTACGGGGAGGCACCACCGCGCCCGGTGGCACGAGTGCCCCTGCCGCCACCACCGCCTCCCGGCCGACGACAGCGCCGTTGAGCACCGTGGCGTGCATGCCCACCAGGGCCCCGTCCTCCACCCGGCAGCCGTGGAGCACGGCCCCGTGCCCCACCGTCACGTCCGCGCCCACGATGGTCGGGAAGTCCCCCTCGTCCACGTGAATCACCACGCCGTCCTGGATGTTGCTGCGGGGCCCCACGCGAATCGAATTGAGGTCGGCCCGCAGCACCGCCCCGAACCAGACGCTCACATCCTCCTCCAGCTGCACGTCGCCAACGAGCGTGGCCGTGTCCGCTACGAACACCCGCTCTCCCAGGCGCGGGCCAACATCGCCAATCGTTTCCTCGCGCATCCTCCCGACCTCCGCAGAAGGAGAACGCTAGCACAGCTGCTGGGGAGGGGGAAGGGCGCGGCTTAGGGCGGCCACTTCCACTTAGCGCTCGGGCACCGCCCCAGCCCCCCCGTAAGTTGGTGTCGGACTGCACCCTGTGGAAGACCACCTCCCGCCCCCAGCGCGGAAGTGTCGCGAACCCCCTCTCAAAATAGAAACCCAACGTATGCAAGACGTTAGACGCACGCACACGGTTCAGTGCACGTCGCATAAGCCCTTGTACCAGGGGGGCTTGGCCGCAATTCAACAGAGTTTTTCACAGGGTTTTCCACAGTTTCTGTGGAAATTTCACCCGAGCTTCACACCCCACTCCACCGGCACCTGGAACTTCCCCTGGCGCAAGAGGATGGGGGGAGACACGGAAAAATCCACGAGGGACGATGGGGCCCCGCCGGGTGTAACCCCACCGTCCAGGAGCAGCTCCACCCCCTCCCCCAGGGTGCGTTCCACCTGCTCCGGCAGGGTGGGGGGTGGGGTGCCGCTGGGGTTGGCGGAGGTGGCGGTGAGCGGCCCCAGGCGGGCCAGCAGCAGCCGCAGCAGGGGGTGGGCGGGGATGCGCACGGCCAGGGTCTCGGCCTGCCACGCCACCGCCGCGCGGCGCGGCAACACCACCGTCAGCGGCGCCGGCCACACTTTTGCGAGCCGCTAGGCCAGGCGGCGGGGGAGGACGACGAGCGAATCCACCTGTTCGAGGTTTGCTGCCACGACCGGCAGCGCCTTCTCAGCAGGGCGCCCCTTGGCGGCAAAGAGCCGGGCCACGGCCACCGCGTCGTGGGGCACCACGGCAAGACCGTAGAAGGTCTCCGTGGGGATGGCCACCACCGCGTGCCGCAGCGCTGCCTCGGCCACGGCAGCCACCGCCGCCGGCAGGTCGGCAGGGCGCCGAAAGGGGAGCCGCGCGATCACGTCTCGCCGAGGAGTTCGCGCGCGTGCTGACGGGCCGAGGGCGTGGCGGTGCCGCCGCCGAGCATGCGCACCAGCTCGTCCACCCGCGACTCCCCCTGGAGGCGCTCGATGCGCGTCACGCTCCGCCCCTTGGCGGTCACCTTGCGAACCGCCAGATGGCAGCTGGCGCGCGACGCCACCTGCGGCAGGTGGGTCACCGCCAGCACCTGGTCCCGCCTGCCGAGCTCGGCCAGTAACCGCCCGAGCTCGTCGGCCACGTGCCCGCCGATGCCAGCGTCCACCTCGTCGAAGAGCAAGGTGAGGGGTTGCCGGTGCAGGCTCAAGTCCCGCAGCACGGTGCGGATTGCCAGGTGAAGCCGCGACAGTTCGCCCCCCGAAGCAACCCGGGCCAGCGGTCGCAGTGGTTCGCCGGGGTTGGTGGTGACCAGCAGTTCCCCCGTGTCGATCCCCCGAGGGGACGGTTCCACGGCCACGCCGTCCACCGTGAGAGGCCCGGTGGGCGAGGCGCGCAGACCGAACTGGAACACGAGCTGCACGCCTGGCATGGCGAGGCGGCCAGCCACCGCCACCACACCCTGGCACAGGCGCTCGGCTGCTGCCCGGCGCTGGGAGGACAAGGCCCGGGCTCGCTCCAGGTAGGCAGCAGCGTACTCCCGCTCTGCCACCTCGAGCTCGGCAATGTCGTCCTCCACCCCCTCCAGCTCGGCCCGTTCCTGCCGCAGTGCCTCCAGGTGGTCGAGGGCCGAGGCGATGGAGCCGCCGTACTTTCGCGCCAGGCGTTCCAACAGCGCCAGGCGTACCTCCACCGTCTCCAGCCGCCGCGGGTCCACGGGAGAGCGATCGGCCAGCCGGCCCAGCTCCCGCTCCGCCTCCTCCGCCAGCCACTGGGCCTGCTCGAGGCCCTGCGCCGTTTCGGCCACGGGCAGTCCCAGCTCCGCCAGCGCCCGCACCGCCCGCGCTGCCCGAGCCAGGGCCACCGACCCGCGATCGCCGGCCAGCTCCCCCTGCGCCGTGGCGAGGAGCTCGGCAATGCGCTCGGCGTGCTGCAGCCAGGTGCGCTCCTCCCGGAGCTCCACCTCCTCGCCGGGGCGCAGGGCGGCCTCCTCCAGCTCGCGCAGCTGGAAGGCGATCACATCGAGCCGATCGCGCCTGCCGGCGAGTGCGGTACGGCGAGCGGCCAGCGCCGCCCGGCACTGCTCCCAGGCCTCGAACGCTCTTGCCACCTCTTCCACCGCTGGCTCCAGGCCGCCGGAGAGGTCCACCAGGTGGAGGTGTGTCGCCGGGTCGGACAGCCCCCGTTGTTCGTGCTGGCCGTGCACCGAGAGGAGGAAGGGGGCAAGCCGTTGGAGCGAGCCCACGGTCACGGGCACATCGTTGACCCAGGCGCGGGAGCGCCCCCCCGTGGTGACCTCACGGCGAACCACCAGCTCCTCGCCCCGGTCGAGGCCCAACTCGGCGAACAGCTCGCTGGCCGCCCCCCCGTTGGGGCGGGAGAAGGTGCCCTGGACGAGCAGGCGGTCGCTGCCGCTGCGCACCTGATCGGCGTCGGCCCGCTCCCCAGCCAGGAGCTGGAGCGACTGGACCAGGAGCGACTTGCCGGCGCCCGTTTCTCCGGTGAGGACCGTGAAGCCCGCGGGCAGCTCCAGGCGCAGGGAATCGATGATCCCGAGGTTTCGGACCTCCAGCTCGTGCAGCATCGGCCTCGATGCTAGCCTTCCACCCTTTGCCGGTCAATCAGGGAACCGGCCACCGCCACCGACAGCCGCTCTGGGTAGAGATGGCGCCGCACCGCCTCCTCCACGGCGTGGCGATCCGTTGCCAGGATCTCCTGGGGGAAGGTGTCGATCTCCGTAAGCGGCCTGCCGTGGCGCACAAGCCGAAGCAAGTTTCCCCCAAGCCCAGTGGGGTCTGCCAGCGTCACGGTGTAGCTCCCGGCCCAGGCTCGTTTCTCGTCCTCCACCTCCGCCTCGGTGGGGCCGAACTCGACGAAGCGGGTAATCTCCTCCCGCACCACTTCAAGCGCCCGCTCCAGGTGCTCCGCCCCCACCGAGAAGGAAACGGCCCAGGGGCCGTCCACCAGGGAGGCGCCGAAGAAGCGCGAGATGATCCCGTACGTCAGCCCCTCCTGGTCGCGCAGCCGCGCTCCCAGCCGGGAGGAGAGGGTGGACTCGCCCAGCACCGAGTTGCCCAGGATCGCTGCCACGTAGTCCGGATCGTCGCGCCGCAAGTTGCCGGCATGCCCTAGCACCACGTTCAGGTTGGGCTTGTCCTCCATCCACTCGAAGCACTGGCCTGGCGGCCGATCCTCCGGGCGAACCCGCGCCACCTGGGGGCACGCGGTCACACCCCCTTCCCACCCCAAAAAGAGCCGTTCCAGCAGCGCCACCGCCCCCTCCGTCTGGAAGTCCCCCACCAGGACGAGCACCAGCGACGCCGGCCCCACGGCAGCTCGGTGGAGGGCCAGGAGATCCTCGCGGGTGGTGCGCAGGAGCCCCTCGCGCCGCGCCGCCACCGTGCGGCGAAAGCTCGGGTGGCCCGGCGGGAAGACCAGGCGAGAGAAGGCATCGTACGCCCGCAGGAAGGTTTCCTCGCTGGCCAGTGCCAGCTCGCCGAGGCGCAGCTGCCGCAACTTCTCCAGCTCGTCGGCGGGGAAGGTGGGCTCGCGCAGCACCTCCACCATGATCTCCAGCAGCACCGGCAGGTGGGCAGCGAGGCAGCTGCCAGCCACCAAAACCTCCATCTGGCCCAAGGCATCGCCGGCGATACCCAGCTGGATGCCCCGATCCTCCAGGCGGCGGGCGAGGGCGAGTCGGTCGTGGTGCGCCGTGCCGCGCTCCAGCATGTCCGGCAGCAGCGACGCGGCCGACCACGCCTCCATCGGGAAGAGCCCCGGGCCAGCCAGGAAGGAACCCTGCACGTGAACGGTGGGGTTGTGGTGCCGTTCCATGAGGACCACCCTCGCCCCGCCGCCCAGCGTCGCGGTGGCGAGCCGTGCCGCCACGTTGCTCTTGAGGTGGCAGCGCAACGGCCCGGCGTGGTCGCGGGGGCGGGTGGCGGCGGCGCTGCTCGCCTGGGGTTTCGGTACGAACCAGCCAACTGTCCGCGCATCCTCGGAAAAGTAGGTGGCGGCCACCCGCTGCACGTCCTCGCGGCTCACCCGCTGGACGTGGTCGAGGAGGGAGAGGTAGAAGCGCCAGTCGGCGCAGGCCACGGACTCCGCCAGCGCCCCTGCCACCGCCGCCGGCGAGTCGCGGTGGTACGCCACGTCGGCCTCCACCTGGGCGATGGCCCGCTCCAGCTCCTCGGCGCTCACCCCACCCGTGGCGATGGCCTGGAGCTCCTGGAGAATGGTGTGCTCCACGGCTGCATGGTCAGAGCTCCCGTTGAGGGTGGCGAACACCTGGAAGAGCCCTGGATCGCGGAGCTGCCAGGCCGTGGCCTGGACGTCCACGCAGGAGCCGGTCTCCACCAGCCGCTGGTGCAAGCGCGAGGTCACCCCCCCGCTGAGGATGTCGGCGAGAACCGAGAGGGCGTGGGTGTCGGGGTGCGTGGCCTCGGGGGTGCGCCAGGAGCACGCCACCCACCCCAGCTCGGCGCTCCGCCGCACCACGAACCGCCGCTCGCCCTCCTGGGGGGGCTCCACCACGTGCAGCGGCGGCACCGACTGGGGCGAGGGGGGGATCGAGCCGAAGTGGCGCCAGATGGCGTCCAGGGCTGTTTGCCGTTCGAAACACCCCACCAGGATCAGGGTGGCGTTGTCGGGTTGGTAAAAGGTGTCGTAGAAGGCGCGGAGGCGGTCCACGCCCACGTGCTCGATGTCGCTGCGCCAGCCGATGGTGGGGTGATGGTAGGGGTGCTCTCGGAAGGCGGTAGCAAAGGAGAGCTTGAGGAGCACGTCGAAGGGATCGTTCTCGCCCTGCTCGAACTCGTTGAGGACCACGGTCCGCTCCGACACCAGGTCCTCCTCCCGCAGGAGGGCGCTCCGCATGCGGTCGGTTTCGATCTCCAGCGCCAGCTCCAGGTGCTCCGCGGGCAGCACCTCGTAGTAGCTGGTGCGGTCGAACCAGGTGGTGGCGTTGAACCCAGCCCCTACCCGTTCCAGCTCGCGCGCCATGGAGCGGCCACGGGCCGGGTCGAAGCGCTGCGAACCTTTGAACAGGAGGTGCTCCAACAGGTGCGTGGCGCCGGTATGTCCCGTGGCCTCGTTGCGGGAGCCCACGTGGTACACCACGCACACCGTCACCACCGGCACCTCCACCTGCGGCAGCAGCAGCACGCGCAGACCGTTGCTGGGCAGGCGGAGTTCCTCCAGACCCCGCTCCTGGGCGATGGTGTCGAACGATCGGCTCATCCCGGCCCACCCTCCTGCCGCCCGCAGTGCCGGCGGGAGTGGCTATCATAGCCGCATGATCGATCTCCGCTCCGACACGGTAACCCACCCGACGCCGGCCATGCGCCGTGCCATGGCCGAGGCAGAGGTGGGTGACGATGTGTACGGCGAGGACCCCACGGTCCGTCGGCTGGAAGAGCTGGCTGCCGCCACGCTGGAACGGCAAGCCGCGCTGTTCGTTCCGACCGGCACCATGGGCAACCAGATTGCCGTCCACCTCCACACCCACCCGGGCAGCGAAGTCATCATCGAGGCCCGCGGCCACATCTTCAACTTCGAGATGGGGGCCATGGCGGCCCTCTCCGGCGCCCTGCCGAGACCCGTGACCACCGAGAACGGGCTGTTGGAGCCCGACCAGGTGGAGGCCGCCATCAACCCCAAGGTGAACTACCGCACACCCACCAAGCTCCTGTGCCTGGAGAACACCCACAATCTGTGGTCGGGGCTGCCCATGGACGCGGCGCGGACCCGCGCCCTCGCTCGAGTGGCGCACCAGCACGGCCTCGCCGTGCATCTGGACGGGGCCCGCATCTTCAACGCCGCCACGGCCCTCCAGACCTCCGCCGCCGAGCTTGCGCGCGAGTGCGATAGCGTCATGTTCTGCCTCTCCAAAGGGCTTGCCGCGCCCGTGGGGTCCATGCTGGTGGGCGACGCGGACTTCATCGCCGAGGCTCGCCGTGTGCGCAAGATCTTTGGCGGTGGCATGCGGCAGGTGGGTGTCCTGGCTGCTGCCGGGCTCGTCGCCCTCACCGAGATGGTAGGGCGGCTCGCGGAGGACCACGCCCGGGCCCGGCGCCTCGCCGAGGCGTTGGCCGAGCACCCTGCCGTCGAGCTGGACCCGGCCCGCATCCAGACCAACATCATCGTCTTTCGGCTCCGCCCGGAGGCGTTCGCTGCGGCACCGCTGCCGCCGTCACAGCGCTTCGTGGCGGGGATGCGGGAGCGTAGGATCCTCTGCGGTGCCTTCGGCGCCCTGGAGGTGCGCATGGTCACCCACTACGAGATCGGCGATGCCGAGATCGAGGCCGCCATCCGCGCGGTCCGCGACTACCTGACGGCCTGATCGCTTGGGCCTTAGGCGGCCGTCTCCCCTGGCGCCGGGGTGTCCTTGGCGGCGCGCACGAGTGCGAAAACTGTCACCGCCACTCCGAGCACAAATACCAGCAGGAACGTGACCACGATCCCCCACTGGGGAGCGATTACCAGCTGCTCGTTGGCCCGAGCGGTGGCCAGGTAGAGCTCCCGCAGCTGGTGACGGGTGACGACCATCACGAGCATGGCACCCACAATGAGCTCGGCGGCCCGCCGTACCCTCGTCCCCTGTGCCAGGGGATCGGAAATGCCAGCCAGCACCGTGAGCAGCACAACGCCAGCCAGAATGCCAAGGGCCAGGGGCACCATGGAGGCAGCCCCGCTGCGCATGTACGCCTTGAGGACCCCCTCCGGCAGTGCAAACAGGAGCCAGAACCCGTCCACCAGTTGGAGGATGGTCGCTACCAGGGCGGCGCGGATGCCGATGCCGGCCATCCCGCGCGCCTCCTGCTGGTCCCCGCCCCGCTCGGCACGCCGCACCGCCGCCCAGGCGAGGATGGCCCCGGCCAGCGCCACGGCCGCCAGCAAGAAGTGCAGGTAGCGCGGCACGAAGGTGGGGTCGGCGAAGGCGGCCCACGTGGCGTCGGCCACCCGCTCCCAGCGCTCGGGCTGCAGGTGGAGTAGGTTCACCAACACCTGGATCATGGCCACCGCGAGGAAGCACACCGCCTCCACCACCAGCACCGCGCCAGCCCCTTTCCCCGCCCGCAGTCGGAACTTGGCCACGTAGTTGAGGTAGTACCCCACGGTGAGGAGGCCCAAAAGCCCCAGCCACCACCAGGCCACGAGGATGGTGGCGGTATAGAAGAACCGGCCGAACAGCACCTGCAGGAAGAGCAGCGGGGCGATACCGAAGGTGATGGCGAAGGAAATGGCCCAGGAGTTCACCTCGACGAACAGCTTCGCGCTCGCTCGATGGACGGCCTGGTTGGTGCCCAAGAGCGCCGCCAGCACCGTGCCTCCCAGCACACTGTTGACGAACAGCAGGTGGATCGTGAAGGTCACCACCCACAAGAGGTGGAAGAGCCACGTGGGTCCAGGCAGGGGCGCCGGATCCAGAGCCGGGATGAGGTTAGTTGCCATGGGACACCTCCGCGACCGTTGCTGGCTTGAGGGTGAGAAGGTACGCGGCAAGCGCCTGCATCTCCTCCTCCGTGCCCACGAACGGTGGCATGAAGGGGTAGTTGAGGCCCTGGGTCACCGCATGGCCCTCGTGGAGGATGGCACCGGTGGTGTACGTCTGGCCGTCGTCGCGCATGGACTCCAGGATCCCCACGATCATGTCCGCGTCGATGGGCGCCACGATGCGCCGGATGGAGAGATAGCCGTTCTGGGTGTGGCAGGAGGCGCACTGCGCTCTAAACACGGCCCGCCCTTTCCCCTGGGCCGTGCCGTCCTCCTCGCGCGCGGCCCAGACCGCCTTGGAGAGGATGCCGCGCTCGTTGAGAGCAGCGATCTCGCTCACCAGTACCCCGTTGGAGAACATGACGTCGCGGATCACGAAGGGCTTGCGTGACCCTTCCCGCAGCCGCTCGTAGCCGCCAAAGGAGGTGAAGGCCACGAGCATGGCCAGGACCGTCACAGGCCACCGCTGGAGTCGAGGCAGGAGGAGGGCGAAGAGGGCCAACAGCAGGTAGGCGGCGAGGGCCCACAGCAGCAGGTGTCGCGTGCCGGCTAGGCTCGCCAGCAGTGGCGAGGCTCCCAGGAACAGCGCCCGCACCGAGCCTGGCAGCGCAACCTCCCACCACCGGTACCCGCCGTACGCAACCAGCGCCCCCACCACCTGGAAGAGCGCCAGGAACCGCACGAGCCGCGCGCGCGCCTCGCGATCGCTCTCGCGCAGAGCCGCGAGCGTCATGTAGCTCCCAGCGAGGAACAGAGCGATGCCGGTGCGCAGCACCAGACCGGGCAAGTAAGAGGGGTTGAAGAAGCCGTCCCAGAAGGAGTGCGTCTCCACCCAGCGGCCCGGTGTGAGCATGAAGGCAATGATGCCCTGGATGATCACCAGCGACATGTAGGCGGCCAGGGCGTAGAGCCAAATGAGCAGCAGGTGCGTGCGCGGCCGCACCCTGTCCCAGGTGGCGTAGTAGGCCAGGGCCGTTGCCACTTCGAGGATGAATAAGACCCACTCGGTAGCCCAGGCCCAAACGAAGTTGTGGATGAGGGCCGAGGTCGCCACCGGCTGCACGAGGCCGATGGTCACCCAGATCCCCACGCCGGAGATGGCGCCGAACACCGTGGAAATGAGGATGAGCATGAGGGAGGTGCGCCGGCATAGCTGGCGCAGCGCCGCGTCGCCACGCCGCACCGCCACCGTTTCCGCCACCGCCATGGCGATGCCGCCCCCCACTGCAAAGTGCGAGACGATCACGTGGGCGATGGCGACCATGCCGATGAGCACCCCACCGCCCATGGCCAGGTTCCAGATCGGGTAGTCCATACCGTCCCCCTTCCCACCCGCCTTTGTAGCACAGCTCACACGACGCGGAGCCATGGAGACGAGGGGGCGCCCCCC
>JACADV010000040.1 GCA_013388425.1 Thermoanaerobaculaceae bacterium
GCGCGACCTGGCGCGCCTCGCCGGCCTCGCCGACCGCGGCGCAGCCACCGCCAAGGCCCAGGACGATGCCGCCACCCGCCTGGAGGTGGCGCAGCGTACCGTGGCGGCCCAGCAGGCCGCGCTCGACCTCGTGACGGCAGGGGCCCGCACCCAGGAGATCCAAGCGGCCCGGGCCCGTACCGCTGCCCTGGAGGCCGCCCTCGCCAGCGTGCGGAGGCGGATTGCCGAGGCCACCGTGCACGCCCCCTGCGACGGGGTCATCACCTCGCGCCTGGCGGAGCCGGGGGAGGTCTTGCCGCCGGGCGCCCCCGTGGCGGTGCTCACCGACCTGGCTCACCCCTGGCTGACGGTGTTCCTGGACGAACCTTCGCTTTCCCGCATCCGCCTGGGCAGCACCGCCACCGTCGTGGTGGATGGCTCTCCGGCGCGTTTCCCTGCTACCGTCTCCTTCGTCTCCCCCATCGCCGAGTTCACCCCCAAGAACGTCCAGACACCCGACGAGCGCGCCCAGCTGGTGTTCCGGGTGAAACTCGCCCTTGCCAACCCCGACGGCATCTTCAAACCCGTCATGCCGGCCGACGCCTACTTCCCCCCGGTGGCACCTGCCACCCCGGGGGTTGCCCCGTGACCGCCGCACCCCCCACTGCGCCGCTGCCCACTGCCCCGGCGCCGGAAGCGGCGGTCGCTGCCCTGCAATCCGTGGAGCTTGCCTACGGGACCGTGCGTGCCCTGCGCGGCATCGATCTCGAAGTACACCGCGGGGAAGCGGTGGGCCTCATCGGCCCGGACGGGGCGGGGAAGACCTCCACGCTTAGGATCCTGGCCGGCCTCCAGCGCCCCACTGCCGGTGAAGCCCGCCTCTTCCAGCTCCCGATCTGGCCGAACCGCCGGCGGCTCCAGCGGCGGCTCGGCTACCTGGCCCAGCGCTTTGCCCTCTACGGCGACCTCACCGTGGAGGAGAACATCCGCTTCTTTGCGCTCCTCCTCGGTGTGGCTAACTGGCGGCTGCGCGCCGAGGCGCTCCTGGAGCGGGTGGGGCTCTTGCCCTTTCGCCACCGTCTGGCCGACCAGCTCTCCGGCGGCATGAAGCAAAAGCTCGCCCTCGTGTGCAGCCTCCTGCACTCCCCCGAAATCCTCCTCCTGGACGAACCCACCGCTGGCGTGGACCCCGTCACCCGGCGCGAGTTCTGGCGCCTCCTCGCCGATCTCCTGGCCGAGGGGCTCACCCTACTCGTGGCCACGCCGTACCTGGACGAGGCCGAGCGCTGCACGCGCGTGCTCCTCCTGCACTCGGGACGCGTCCTCGCCGACGCCCCGCCGCGGCGCCTTCGCTCCCTGCTCCCCGGCAGCATTGTCGAGATTTCCGGCTCCCCCCGCCAGACCCTGCGCGCAGCCCTTGCCACCCTCCCCCAGCTCCAGGACGTGCAGCCATTTGCCGCTGGCTACCACGCCCGCACCACCGATCCCACCCCCGATCTCGAAGCCATCAGCCGCGCCCTCACGGCTGCTGGAGTGACCGTGCACACGTGCAAGCCTGTGCCCGCGAGCCTCGAGGACACCTTCCTCGCCCTCACCGCTACCCCTCGCCGGGCACCCCAGGGGGACCCATGATCCGCCCTCACCAACCCCTTGCCGCCCTGCCTCTGCTGTTGGCCGTTGCTGCCCCGGCCGAAGTGGTGCGCTTGAACTCGGAAGAGGCCGTCGCCCGGGCTCTCGCAGTGTCGCCGGAGCTGGCCGCCCGCGCCCACGAGGAGGAGGCGGCTGCCGCGGCCGTGGCGCTGGCCGACGCCGCGCGGCTCCCCATCCTCTCCCTGGGGGCCACCCTGGCGCGGCGCAGCCCCGTTCCCGAGTACCGCCTCCCCCTGGGCGTGGTCGGCGAAGCGAGTCCCGTCCTCTTCCCCGACATCCGCACCACTGCCGCCACCTCCCTCACCGCCCAGCAACCCCTCTACGCCGGCGGTGCCATCCAGGCGGGGCAGCGCGCGGCGCGGGGGGAAGCCGACGCCGCGAGCGCAACCCGCCTCGCTGCCCAAGCCGAGCTCCGTCTCCAGACCCGCACTGCCTACTGGCAGACCCTGGCGGCCCAGGCACGGGTGGAGGCGGCGCGCGCCACCGTCGAGCGCGCCCAGCGCCTGGTGGCTGATACCCAGGCTCTCCTCCAGGCTGGCCTGGCCATACCGGCCGACCTCCTGGCCGCCCAGGAACGCGCCGCCAGCGCTCAGGTTGCCCTGGCCGGCGAAGAGACGGCAGCGGCCATCCAGCGCTCCCGCCTGGCGTCCCTGCTGCAGCTACCCCCCAGCGACACGCTGGAACTAGCCGATACCCTCACCACCACGCTCCCATCGGCACCGCCACCGCTGGAGAGCTGCCTGGCGCAGGCTGCCGAGCGTCCCGAGCTCAAAGCGCTCCAGGCCCGCCGCACCTCCCTCCACTGGCGCGAGGAGCTGGCCTTGGGAGCGGCCCGCCCCGCCGTCAGCCTCGGCGCCCAGTGGGACCTGGCGCGCCCCAACAGCCGCTACTTCCCCCTGGCCGAGGAATGGGACGACTCCTGGGCGCTGAGCGTGGCGGTGGGCTGGCAGCTCTTCGACGGCGGCCGCACCGCTGCCGAGGCGGCTGCGGCCCGTGCCACTGGCCGTGCCCTTGAAGCGCAGCAGGAAGACACCCGGCGGCGCATCGAACTGGAGGTGGAGACCGCCTGGCGCCAGCTCTCCTATGCCCTGGGCACGGTGGAGGCGGCCGAGACCGCCCTGGCCGCCGCTCGGGAACGACGGCGCACCAGCGAGGAGCGCCTGGCCGCCGGCGTTGGGACGGTGCTGGATACCTTGGACGCCGAGGCCGCCCTGGCCGCGGCCCAGAAGGCGGTGATCGAGGTGCGCGCCACCGCCTGGCTGGCGGCAGCGGCGCTGGAGCGAGCGGTGGGGCGGTGAGCGCGACACCCGCCGTGGTGGCCAGCGAGCTTACCCGCCGCTTCGGGTCGTTTGTGGCGGTGGATCGCGTCAGCTTTCAGGTGGCTGCGGGCGAAATCTTTGGCTTCCTGGGCTCCAACGGTGCCGGCAAGACCACCACCATCCGCATGCTCTGCGGCCTTCTCGCCCCTTCGCGCGGCTTCGCCTCGGTGCTGGGGCTGGACGTGGCCCGTGACGCCCGCGCCCTGCGCCACCGTATCGGCTACATGTCCCAGCGCTTTTCCCTCTACTCCGACCTCACGGTGGCGGAGAATCTCGCCTTCTGGGGCGCTGCCTACGGTCTTTCCGGCGCCCGCCTGGAGCAGCGCATCGCCTGGGCCCTGGCCGCGGCCGAACTCGAGGATCGGCACCGCACCCTGGTTGGCGCCCTGCCGGCTGGCTTCCACCAGCGCTTGGCACTGGTGGCTGCCCTGCTCCACGAGCCGTCCGTGGTGTTCCTGGACGAGCCCACCAGCGGGGTCGACCCTGACATGCGCCGGCGCTTCTGGGACCTCATTGACACTCTGGCGGCTGCTGGGACCACCGTCTTCGTGACCACCCACTACCTGGACGAGGCGGAACGCTGCCACCGCGTGGCCCTCATGCACGCCGGCCGGCTCCTGGCCCTCGACACGGTGGCAGCCCTCAAGGGGAAGTTTGCCGCGGGCACGGTCCTGGAAATCCACTGCGAGCAGCCGGCGCGAGCCCTGGGGGTGCTGGAACGGGTGGAGGGCGTAATGGATGCCGCCCTCTTCGGGGAAACCCTCCACCTCGTGCTAGACCACCCCGGCCGGGGCGAGCAGGTCCTGGCCCACCTCCAGGGCGCGGGCTTCACCTCGGTACGGGCAACTCCCACCGCTGCCACCCTGGAGGAGGCTGTCATCCACACCATCAAGAGCCTCGGCCCTCGAGAAGCCGGGGCGTTGGCTCCGGGTGCCGCCCCCTGGGGAGAGGTCGGCCCATGATCCGGCGCACCCTCGCCATTGCCGTCAAGGAGTTCCTCCACCTGCGCCGCGACTGGCGCACCTCCCTGGCGCTGCTGGGCATGCCCATGGTGCTGCTGCTCATCTACGGCTTTGCCCTCTCCTTCGACGTGCAGCACATCCGACTCGCGGTGGTGGACCGGGACGGCAGCCGCGCCTCGCGGGACTTGCTCGCCTCCTTCCTGTCCTCCGGCTACTTCGACCTCACGGACTTTCGCCGCGACCTCTCCCACCTGCCCCACGCCTTCGATTCGGAGGAGATTCAGGCCGCGTTGGTCATCCCCTCGGACTTGGGCGCTGCCCTGGCCGCGGGACGGCAAACGAGCGTGCAGTTCCTCCTGGACGGGTCCGACTCCCTGACCGCCACCACGATTCTTGGCACCGCGCGCCAGATCGTGGCCGCCACCTCCCCACCGCTCGTTCTCGACACGGCCCCGGTCCAGGCACGGGTGCTGGTCGCCTACAACCCCGACCTCCTCTCCTCCCGCTTCCTCGTCCCCGGGCTCCTGGCCTTCATCCTCATGGTCACCTCGGTGATCGCCACCGCCCTCGCCGTGGTCCGCGAGAAGGAGCGGGGCACCGTGGAATCGCTGCGCGCTACCCCGGTGCTGGCGGTTGAGTTGCTGCTGGGCAAAACCCTCCCCTACCTCCTGGTGGCGGCCACCGCCGCAGCCGGATCGCTGACCCTGGCCCGGGCGCTCTTTGACGTGCCAATCCGCGGCTCACTCCTCTGGCTCGCCGGCGTCACCCTCCTCTTCCTCGCTGGAGGACTCGCCTGGGGGGTGCTGATCTCGACGCTGGCCGACAGCCAGCAGGTGGCGTTCCAGGTTGGGCTCCTCTCCTCCATGCTCCCCACCCTCCTTCTGTCCGGGTTCATCTTCCCCATCTCCTCCATGCCGAAGGCCATCCAGGTGGTGACGAACCTGGTCCCGGCCCGCTACTTCCTGGTGGCGCTGCGTTCGATCGTGCTCAAGGGCACGGGGCCTTCCGGGTGGTGGGTCCAGGCGGTGGCGCTGGCGGTCTTTGCTGGGGTGGTGCTGGCACTGGCCACCGCTCGGACGGTACGGAGCCTGTAAGGGGGACGGATGAGCGCTCTCCTCGCCCTGGTCAAGAAGGAGTTGCTGCAGCTCAAGCGCGACCCCAAGCTCGTGCCGCTCCTCGTCCTGGCACCGGTCTTCCAGCTCGTGATCCTGGGCTACGCCGCCACCACCGACATCACCCAGGTGGAGCTGGCGGTGTGCGACCTGGACCGCACCCCAGCAAGTCGGCGCCTCCTGGACACCTTCACGGCCTCCCGCTCCTTCCGCCTGGTCCGCTCCCTGGACTCCCTTGACGAGGCGGAGGCGCTGCTCGCACGTGGCCGCGCGCGCCTCGTCCTCACCATCCCCGCCGGCTTCGGCGCCCGCGTGGCCCAGGGTTCGGCCGGCACCGTCCAGGTGCTCGCCGACGGCGCCGACGCTGCCTCGGGCGGCATCGGGCTGGCGTACGCCGTGGCTGCCCTCCAACACTTCTCCGCCGGCCAGGGCACCAGGACGGCGGTGGAACTGCGCCCGCGCGTGCTCTACAACCCCGAGCTCCTGTCGCGCCACTACATGGTCCCTGGGGTCCTGGCCCTCATCCTCATGGTCATGACCATGATGCTGACGGCCATGGCGCTCGTTAAGGAGCGCGAGGTGGGGACCATGGAGCAACTGCTCGTCACCCCCTTTGCCCCGGCCCAGATCCTGGCGGGCAAGTTGATCCCCACCACGCTGGTGGCGGGCGTACAGATCCTCACCGCGCTCCCCGTGGCGCTCCTCTGGTTCCGGGTACCGATGCACGGTTCCTTCCTGGCCCTGGCCGTGCTCACGGTGCCGTTTCTCCTCTGCACGCTGGGCCTGGGCCTTCTGGTCTCCACGCTTTCCCGCACCCAGCAGCAAGCCATGATGCTCTCGGCCCTGGTCTTCATGCTGCCGCAGATCTACCTCTCCGGCTTCATCTTTCCCATCCAGAACATGCCCGCGGTGTTCCAGGCCGTCACCTACCTGGTGCCGCTACGCTACTACGTGACCATCCTCCGGGGGGTCTTCCTCAAAGGGGTGGGGCTCTCCGTCCTGTGGCGGCAGGGTGCCACCCTCCTGCTCATGGCCGTGGCCATCCTCACCGTGGCGCTGCTCCGCTTCCGGCGGCGTCTCGGTTGAAGGGCCGCTGGCCCCGTGGAAGGAAGTGGGTACCGGAGGGGGCGATAAGCCGGATTCTGTGCCCGTCCGCAGACGGGCGGCGCTCATTCATCTGGGCTGGCCGTTACCGGCCGGCTCGAGCGGCCTACCCGGGGATCCCCCGCCCGCCGAACGGCGAACGGAACCGGGGGTGGAGCCCGTCGATCCCCCTATTTGGCCTTGCTCCGCACGGGGTTTGCCGTGCCCCTCGCCTCGCGGCTCGGGCGGTGGGCTCTTACCCCACCGTTTCACCCTTACCCGGCACTCAACTCGATGGTGGCAAGAGCCTTTGGAAACGGCCCGGCGCCGTCGCTCCGAGCCTGCAGGGCCGACCCCCGTCGAGTTGAGTGCCGGGCGGTTTGTTTTCTGTGGCACTTTCCCTCGCGTTACCGCGGCTGGGCGTTACCCAGCGTGCCTCCACCTGGAGTCCGGACTTTCCTCCCCGCCTCAGCGCGGGGCGAGCGCCAGCCCCCTCCAGTACCCACTCCAGTCTAGCGCAGCCTGCGACGTCGCGAAACCCGGCGCCGCACGCGCTGCGGGGCCGGGGGGAGCCGTTCGATGTGCTCGTCGAGACCGAGGGTCTCGGGCTTCTCGGCCACCACCCCCTCCGCCTCGAAGCGGCGCAGTTGCGCCCGCTCCAGCTTCTGCCAGAAGGCGGAGCTGCCCACCACCTGGGTCCCCCCTGCCCGAACCCGCAGACCAAGGGCGCGATCGTTGGTGACCAGCACCCACCCCCGCTGCCCTGCCAGCACTGCCGCGATGGCCGCGTCGGCGTCGGGCACGTACCGCACCTCCACGGCGCCCAAACGCTCGACCGGGGGGGAGCCCGGCGGCGGAGCCCCGTCGAAGAACAGCAGCACGCGCACTCGCTCGCGGCGAGCCAGCTCCAGGGCGGCGCGCCGTATCGCCGCGCGGTCTTCGCCGCCCGCCAGGTTGTTGCCGTCGAGGACCCAGGGCATGGCCCGAGCGGTGTTTGCCGCCTACCCTTTCTTCTTGAGCGCAGCCAGCTCGGCCCGCGCCATGGCGTTGGTGGGGTCGTAGGCGAGGATGCGCTCGAGGCACTGGCTCGCGCGGTCGTAACGACCGCGC
>JACADV010000068.1 GCA_013388425.1 Thermoanaerobaculaceae bacterium
GACGAAAGGGGAAGACAGGCTCAGGATGACGAAAGGGGAAGACAGGCTCAGGATAACGAATGGGGAAGGCGGCCTCAGGATGACGAAAGGGGAAGGCAGGCTCAGGATGACTGGGCTCGGGGTCACAGCGGCGAGATGAGCATCTCGCGGGCAAAGGTGGCACCGGAGGGGAGGAGAACGATGCCCTCCTTGTCCTCGATGTGGCCGGAGGCGTCCGGCGGGTCGGCAATGCCGCACCAGGGCTCGAGGCACACGAAGGCTGCGCCGGGCTTGGACCAGATGGCAAAGTATGGAAAGTCCGCAAAAGCGATTTCCACGCCGAGACCCCCAGGACCCACCAGGCGTACGCGCCGCGATTGGAGCTCCCGGAACACCACAGCGCCGCGCTGGAAGAGCTCCGGCCGCAGCGGCAGCGAACTCTGCGAGCGCAGGCACGGCTCGCCGTGGCGGGCCACCAGGCCGTCGACGACCGGGTAGCGGTCGGCGGTCTCGGCCACCTCGAACTCAATGGAGTAGTCCTCCAGGCTCTCGTCCGCCAAGAGCGGACACCGAAAGGCAGGGTGGAGACCTACCGAGAAGGGGAGGGGACGGTCGTTGGGGTTGGCGACCTCGAGTCGCTGCACGAGCGATGTGGCGCGCAGCGCATAGGAGACGGCAAGGCGGAAGGCGAAGGGGTAGTGCGCCCGGGTCTCTTCGCTTTCGCACAGTTCCATGGTGACGGCTGTGTCGGTTTCATCGTGCAGCGAAAACAAACGCTCGCGCGCGAACCCGTGCTGCGGGAGGCGGTACTCGCGCCCTGCCACGAGGTAGCGGTCGCCGCGCAGGCGTCCAACGATGGGGAAGAGGATCGGCGCCCGGCGGCCCCACAGGGCAGGGTCACCCTGCCACAGGTACTCGACCTCTGCATCGGCCCTGCGCAGACTCTGGAGCTCGGCGCCGCGCGTCGAGATCTCGACTCGCAGTGTGCCGTCGGCAATTGCGGTGACCTTGTCCACGCGGCGAGTGTACCCCCCACCGCGACTGTCTGTGCAACTGCTGCGGTTGCAAGGCGGCAACCGTGGTGCTACCCTTCGCTCAAAGGAGCCCTGCCATGAGCAAGCGCAATCCCCCCCGTGCGCAGACCGCTTCCCGGCCGGCCGTGCTCGCGACGAGCGCTCCCCCGACACGACCTCGGCGTGCTTGGGCCGGCTACACAAGGTTGCTGCCCGCGGCCATCGCCAGTCTCGTCCTGGCCACGGGACTGGCAGCGATCGCCTTCTCGGAGGTAGGTGCGCCACGCCTGCCGAGGAGGCACCTACCGAGCATCCGCAAGGTGGAGCGGCTGCGCTGTCTCTTCAACGGCTACCTGCTCACGGTCGATCCGACCAGGGCGTTGGCCGCCAGCAACGCTGCGGACCGGTACCGGCTGTGGGTCCTCCACGCCGTGCTCATCCACCCGGACACGGGCCGCATCGTCGCGATCTTTCCGGCGCTCGGTACGCCCGCTTTCGAGGGCGGGCCGGTGGCGCGGCCGGTGTCGGCATATGCGCAGCTGGCCGGCTCGGAGAGTCCGGCCGCGCCGGGGATCTCCCAGGGACAGCTGGTCGAGTACTGGCGGCGGGCGGGTGTCAGCGAATCGCTCCTGGCGACCGCGGACTGGCTCGATCTTCAGGGAGCCGTGGCGACGCCGGGGATCGTTGACTCGCACTTCCACGTGTCGAGTTGGTCGAAGAAACTGCCGGCGCCTGGCGAGCGGTTCGGCTACTACGCCGACCTCAGCGATCCTGCGTACTACATCAGGACTTCGGACTGGAGCCGGACGTGCTCACGGGATGCCCTGTGGCGAATCGTCGCGGACGCCAACGCCCACCTGGTGGAGACCGGCGATACCGGCATCCTGCTCCACGGTTACATCTACACGAACATCGACAACCCTGCCGGCAATCGGGCCGGGGCCTTCCTGTACGCGTCGTCCGCCTCGTGTAGTGACGCGACGTTCAACCCCGACTACCTCCTCAACCGGGTTGGTGCCAGCATCATCACCGTTCCGGAGAACCCGTGCGAAACCGACACGACGGGGTTGCCGCCGGTGGAGTACCCTGTTCTCCCTGCTCTCCTCGTCCAGACCAGCGGACAGGCGTGCTGGTACAACTCGGCGCTGCTCACCGCTTACAACGATCGGCAGGAGCGGATCGGAACGTCCCTGGCGCCGATCCCTCTTACCGCGGCTGCGCCGACGGGCACCGCCGCGGGCGATCAGTGGCGCCTGAGCGTGCAGGCCGACGCCGAGGGAGTGTCGACGCTGTTCGCTGCCGTGCCACCGTTCCAGGTGGACGTGGTCGTGGACCGGGGTCCCTCGGAAGGGGTGCTCACCGTGCCGTTCGACATCGTCGCGAGCGATCCCCCGGCACTGGCTCTCACGGGCCAGGCCATGATCCCGGAACTGGCCAATGCGGCACTTGCGGGCAGCCCCTCCTCGCTGCACATCAAGCCTTTCTTCCGTCCCATCGTGGCGTGCATCACGAAGGCCCAGTGGGATGCCGCCGCTGCCTACTGGGGCGAGACCCCCGCCACGGACCCCGTGGGCTACGGGAGCTGGGACCCGCGCAACCCCTACGGCACGAACTGGTACAACGGCTCCAAGCGTGGCCTCATCCAGTACTTCTACGACACAGGAGCGCAGGTGTGGCGTCCCACCGGCTACGCCGAGCACTACCCAATGCGCGACGCCCTCGCGGCCGTGGTCGTCAAGGCACCCTCCTTGGAGGAGCTGATCGAGCAACGGCGGCGCACGGCCGCATGGTGCCAGCGCCACGGTGTAACGATGACGAACGACATCATGTTCTACCGCCGGGATAGCGAGAGCGCCGAGTTCGATGCGTACGAGGCCGTGACGTTCGATCGCACCGGCGACACCGAGTTCTTCTCGCGGGTTGGGCTCGATCCAGCGGTGCCCACCGGGAACCTCGGCCTTCGCGTCGGGCTCTACTACTACGTGGAAACTGGCGATGACGTGGACGACACCTTGCGCCTGGCCCACTCCACCAACGGTTCGGACCTCGACCGGCTGAAACCGGCGCCGACGAGCCCTGAGTATCCGGGTTGGGTGCGGTGGCTTGGCTGGAAGCTGCAACTCGACGGTTCTTCGTTGACCAAGAACTTCTTCAGCAACGCGCCGCTTCCCAAGACGACGCGCACCGACCCCGTGACGGTGAGCAACGAGTACGGTGGACAGGTCACCTTTCAGGACCACTCGTTCGGTTTGCTCACCATGACCGATCTCCAGGAGCAGGTCTTTACGAGCCGCGAGAGCGCGGCGCTCTACTGGTTGGTGCGCGAGTCGGACCCGACGTCATCGTTCAAGAACCCGCAGATCCCCCGCGACTGGAGCGGACTCCGCAAGGGTGTGGTCAACTTCCTCGGGCAGTCGGTGAATGCGCAACTACTCGCCCAGGATCTCACGAAGCTGAGCCACGTGGGGTTGTCCGCGGCCCAGGCAAGCCAGCTCGCCGGCAAGATTGCGGCCGTTCTGCAACAGGTCAACGACGCTTGGGAGCGCACGCTGTCGGCGATCATCCGCATCTGGTTCGAACGCTCTCGTTCGCCGCAGGGGCTGCCGCCGATGCCTTCCCAGACGGTGTGCCACGTGTCCGGTGACGGCGCCGTGGATCTCTGGGGCCGCGCCATCAAGCAGCTCAAGACGGACGTGGAGCACTTCCCGTCACGCTGGGTCGACCTGCCCCAGCGCTGGAAGGCGGTCATCCCCGAGACGGCGGACCTGGCAGCGGTGCGGCAAACGTTCCAAGGGGAGCGGTTCCGGATGGAGCACCTCCTGTTCATCTCCCGCTTCGTGCTGGAAGATATTGCCGGGCCAGGCGGCATCGACGCCTTGAGCACGCCCGCCGCCCGCAACGTTGTGGTTACCCTGCAACCGGCGATCTTCCTCCTGGACGGCGGCGAGGGGGAGGGCTACCCGTTCGCCCAGGAGCTCTGGCCAATTCCAAACACGAGCGAGACATGGCTCGGGCTCCCGGCGCTCCCCCGCCAACACCACGTGGACGCCCTGACGAGCTTCCTCGCCAACAACATTCCCATGACCATCAACACCGACCCACCGGCCATGCGGGACCCCCGCCCAGCGTTGACGGTGCTCGGCGCCGTGACCCGGGCGCCCATCGAGATCGACCCGACCCACTGGGCCGACCAGACGGGGAGCGAACCGGCGGTTCGGCCGCCGGACTATCTCGCGGGCAAGGTGTACGCGCCGTTCGGGCTTGTCTCTTCGGCAACCACCAACCCCATGCAGCTCACCATCGAGCAGGCGCTGGCGGCGATGACCTTCTGGGGTGCCTATAGCGCAAACTGGGAGGACGAGATCGGTGCTCTCGCGGTGCCGTCCGGGACAAGCCGCCCGGGCTGGTTCGCGGACATCGTGGTGTGGCGGTACAACCCATTGGCGATCACGGGTCCGGGCGGACTGAGTCTCGAGGTATTGGGCCGTACGCCCGCGGGTGTGAACGACGAAGCGCGTCTCGCCACCGTCAACGAGTTCATCCAGAAGTTCTTGCCGTCCATGACGATCGTAGCGGGCGTGCCGGTCTACCGTCGCCCTGGATTCGCCCCCTTCTCCCCCTCACCCTGAGCCTGCCCCCCTCCCCGTCACCCTGAGCCCGCCCCCCCTCCCCGTCACCCTGAGC
>JACADV010000108.1 GCA_013388425.1 Thermoanaerobaculaceae bacterium
GAGTCCCGCCTCTGGCTTGGGGAGGGGGCGTGGTAGCAGCACCCCCTGCACGGGGTAGCCAGGGTGCTGGGTTGGGCTTGGCCTCCAGCGCAAAGGGGGGGGCCGATCCCCGGCAGGCACGCCTCGCGGTAGTGGTGGTTGCCGCCGGGGTGCTGGCCGCCTGGGGGGCCGTGCGCTGGGGGTTCTGCCAGCCGCTCCTGTGGCTCGTGGTGATGCTCGCGTGGCTGGCGCTGCCGGTGACAGCGCGGCGCGGCTTGCCCCTGCCGTGGCTGGTGCCAGGCACGCTGGTGCTGGCGGTGGGCCTGGTCGTGGCGCGCGACCACGAGCTGGCGGTGCGGCACACGACAGCCTTTGCCCTGGCGGTCCTCCTCTTTGGCCTTGCACGACTGGCAGCGCCCGGGGAGGGCCAGCTGCGCTGGCTGGCCCTGGGTGTGGCGGGAACCACGGTGCTGGTGTTCCTCCAGGTGGGCGGCGGCATGGCGGCCGCGTTGGGCAATCTGGATGCACTGCCGCCAGGTCTACGGGAGGCAGCCGCCATTCGCCTCAGCGTCGGCCGTGCCTTCGGGAGCGCCGCTCTGCCCGGGCACTACGCGGCTCTCGTCCTGACCGTGGTGCCGCTGCTCTGGCGCTGGGCGGAGACCAGCCGCGGTCGGTACCGGCTCCTGCCGGTGGCAGCACTGGCCTGTGTGGCTGTGGCTCTCTACCTCACCCGGTCGCTGGCGGTCCTGGGGGTGGGAGTAGTCCTGCTGGCTGTGACCCTGCTGCGCGGCAGGCGGCGCTGGGTGGTGTGGGCAGGGGTGGTGGTGGTACTGGGCCTGGCGGTGGCCGTGGCCCTCCAACGTAGCGATCTGGGCTCGCTGCAACCGGTGCGACTGCGCTTCGTCAACTGGCAGGTCGCCTGGTGGGTGATCCGCCACCACCCGGCGCTGGGGGTGGGGCTCGGCGGGGTGGGGCAGGCGGGACTCAAGAGCCCCTGGGCAGGCGGGAACATCACCCCCTACACCCACAACACCCCCCTCCAGCTGGTGGGCGAGCTGGGTGTGGCGGGGTTGCCACTGGTGGTGGCAGCAGCTCTGGGCCTCGTTTCCTTGCTACGCCGGGGGGCGAGGGAACAGCCGCACCTGGCCATGGCCGTGGCGGTGGTGCCGCTCCACAACCTGGTGGACTTTTCCCTCTACTCAGCGGAGGTTCTGCTCCCCTGGGCAGTGCTGGTGGGGACGCTGGCCGCACGCACCACGCCGCTGCCAGCCCGGGCGGTACCCTCCTCCTGGCTCGTGCCCGTGCTCGCGGCTGGCACGCTGGTGGCGTCGCTGGAGTGGCGCTGCGACGCCGCTCTGGCCGAGGCCCTTGCAGCGCCCCACGGGGGCTCCTGCGGGGCGGCCGTGGAGGCGGCCCGCTGGGCCCCCTGGCGGGTACGCCCGGTGGTGGCAGCGGCTGAACTGGCTCTGGCCGGCCGAGCGTCGGCGAGGGAGCTGGAGCGTGTGGAGGCCCTCCTCACCCGGCGCCACTGGGTGCAACCCGCCTCTGCGGGGTGGGCCGAGCTGCGGGCCCGCTTGCTCCTGGCCCAAGGCCGCCGCGGCGAGGCGCTGGTGTGGGTGCGCGAGGCGCGGCGGCGCGGGCCTGCCGGCCGCGATCTCAAAACTTTGGAGGCGCTGTGTCGGTGACGGGGCGGCGGCTCCGCCAGTGGGCGCTGCTGCTGCCCACCCTGGGCTTGGTGGCCGGCTCCAGCGGGGTGGTGCTGGAGCCGTGGGCCGTGGTGCTCCTCCTGGCGGTGGTGGGTTGGCTGGCAGTGACCACGCTGGTGCGGGGGGTGCGGTGGACCGAGCAGCTCGCCTGGCTCACGGCCCTGCTCCTGTGGGCTTCGCTGGACGCGCTCCTGCGCCCGGTGTGGCCCCGGCTGGCAGCGGCCAGTGTGGCGGTGGGTGTGGTGGTGCTGCTCCTCGCCCTGGTGGCGCAGGATCTCCGCGTGCAGGCGGGCGCTCACCCGGCGCTGGTGGTGGGTGCCACGGTCACGGCGGTGTGGCTGCTGGTGGAACGGCTGGCCCTGGGTTCCCGTCCTGGCGGGCCTTTCGCCAACCCGGACCTGGGGGCCACCGTGGCTTTGTTGGGCCTCGCCGTGCTGCCTAACCTCGCTGCCCCACTGGCGCTCAAGCTGGCAGCGGCTACCGCGACCCTCGCCGGGATCCTGGCTTCGGGGGCGCGGGCTGCCATGCTGGGCGTGGTGGTGGTGGGGCTCGCCTCGATGCTCTGGCAAGGGAGCTGGCGCCTGCGCCTGGGAGCCGCGGTTCTCGCCGGGGCGGCAGCGGTGGGGTTCGTGGTACGGCTGGCCGTGGACCAGGACCCCCTGCGCTTCGAGCGGGTGCGACTGTGGCAGGTGGCGGTGCAGACGGCACGTGCCGAGTTCCCCTGGGGGTGCGGGCCGGCCGGCTACCTGGACGCTGCGCTCCCCCACAACTTCCCGCGTGGAGGGGAGTTTGCCCACTACCACCGGATCCCCAGCGAGGCAGAGGGAGACCTCCTCCAGCTGGCCGCGACCCTCGGTCTCCCGGGCGTGGCGATCGGCCTCGGCCTGGCGTGGGCCTCGTGGCGTGTGTTGCGGCAGAGCGGGGTGGCTGGGTGGGGAGTGGCGGCGGCTGTGGCGACGACTGCCGCTTTCCACTCCCAGCTGGGTTTTTTGGCGGTGGCCTGGCCCACGACCCTGGCGGTGGTGGGGTGCGGGCGTCCCCGCGCTGGGGGTCGCTGGCGCCTGAGCTGGGGCGTGGCAGTGGCAAGCGTCGTGGCGCTCCTCGTGCCTGCCGCGGTGGCGTTGGGGGTGGGGGGCACACGGCCAGTGTCACCAGCCGCCCGGCCAGCCGCGGCGGAGAGACTCACCGCGGCCACCCTCGGCAGCGATGCAGCGCTGGCCGATGTGGAGGCAGCAGTGTGGCAGGAGTGCCAGGCCCGCCCGCGCTCCGCCCAGGCACTCCGCACCCTGGGGGCGGTGCGCCTGCAGCGTGCCGAGCTACGCCACGAGGCTGAGCTCCTGGAGGCAGCGCTCGCGGCGTTTCGCCAGGCGCAAGCGGTCAACCCCCTGGACGCGTGGGCGGCCCTGGGAACCGCCCGGGCGTGCCGCCTCCTCGGACGGCTGGACGCTGCCGAGGAGGCGCTCACGACAGCGGTGAGCCTGGAACCGAACTTTGCGGTGGCCTGGGTGGATCTGGCCCGTTTGCACCTGGAACGGGGTGACCTCGAGAAATCCCGCCGCGCGCTGGGGCGGGCGCAGCTGGCCCTGGCTCGGGCCCGGTCGGTCCACTTCGTCAGCGAGTACGAGCGGGCGCTCGTGGCAGTGGAACCGGCAGCGCTCGGCCGCCTCCGGGCGGCGGTGGGCCGGCCGTGAGGGGGGCCGCTGCAACCGGCCTGGCGCTTCTTCCCGGCGCCCTGGTGCTGGCCGCTGCCGCGGCGGGGTGGGTGCCCACCAACCGCGACCTGCCCACCTACTTCGTGCCGCTGCGCCACCACACGGCCCAGGTGTTGCGGGGACGAGCGTCCCCCTTCTGGAACGCGGCGGTGGGGTGTGGGGAGCCGTACTTTGCCAACCCCCAGAGCGCGCTCCTCTACCCCCCCGCCTGGCTCGCCACGCTCGTGCCGGCAGAGGAGGCGGTGGGTCTGGAGGTGGGCCTGCACCTGGCGGTGCTGGGCGCCGGTTGCTTCCTGCTCGCGCGGCGTCTGGGAGCCGGCCGGTGGCTCGCGGCGGCGGCCGGGGTGGCTTGCGCCGGTTCCGGCCCCATCGTGAGCGCGGCCGGCGTGCTCAACAACCTGGAGACCACCGCCTGGTTGCCCTGGCTGTGGTGGGCTGCCCTGGGGGGGTCGGTGGGCGGTGTGGCCGTCGCTGGGGCTCTGGCGTGGCTCGCCGCCGAGCCGGCACTGGCGCTCGTGGGTGGCATCGTGGCCGTGGCTCTCCTCCCCCGACGTGGGACCGCTGCCGGGCTCGTCCTAGCTGCTGCCCTCGTGGCCGTGCAGGCGCTGCCCTTCCTGTTCTGGGTGGCGGGGGGAGACCGCGGGCCAGCGTCCGCAGCCGCTGCCAGCGCCATCCCGCCCCTGGCACCTGCCGCGCTCGGGGCGCTCCTCCTGCCACCGCGGACGGTGGCCGTGGGGCGGGCCGCGCCCTTCGTCACCACCGTGACCTTGCCGCTGTGGGCGGTGCTGCTGGCGGCGGGAGCGCTGCGCGATGCAGGAACCGCGCGCCGGCGGCTGGCGGTGGCCGGCTGGGTCATGACGGCTCTGGCCGTGCTGCCGGCCGTGCCGCTGGGCGAGGGGGTGTGGCAGCTGCTCACGGCGGGGCTGGTCCGACACCCCGCCCGCCTCCTCTTCCCGGCTTCCGTGGCCCTCGTGACGGCAGCGGCTGCCTGCCCGCGCCGCCTGCCCTGGCGCGGGGCGACCGCTGTCGGGCTCGGTGTGGCGCTGGTCGGTGGGGTGTTGGGCGCGCGGGCGGTGCC
>JACADV010000030.1 GCA_013388425.1 Thermoanaerobaculaceae bacterium
CTGGAGACCATCACCGTCACGTCGCGCTGACGAACCCCGAGGTGCGACGTTCCTGCCCGCCCCGGCATCTAGGAGGGTGATGACGGAAGCGGGCGCAGCCTTGTGGGGGTGGACGATCCGGACGCCGACCGAGCCAGCAGGTGCCACTTCTACCCGCACCGCACTTGCTACGCCTGCAACTGGCGAGGGGGTGGTGGCCCGTCACGGCTTTGCCGTCGCCGTGGACGAGCTGCTCCTGGCGCGCGCCAAGCGCGGCGAGCGGGCCGCCCTGGAGCAGCTCTTCCGGCTCTTCGAGGCCCCCCTCTACACCCTGGCACGGCGGCTGTGCCGGAGCGTGGAGGATGCGGAAGACGTGGTCCAGGAGGCGATGCTGGAGGTGTTCCGCAGCCTTGCGAGCTTTCGCGGCGAAGGCTCGTTTGCCGGGTGGGTGCGGCGGATCGCCGTGAGCAAGGCGCTCATGAAGCTGCGGGCGGAAAAGCCCGCCAGGAGCGAGCCGCTGGACGAGGCGGCCCTGGCGCCCGTCGCCCCCGAACAGGAGCAGAGCACGGTACGACTGGACCTCGAAGCCACCCTCGCCACCCTGCCAGCTGCGGCGCGGGCGGTGGTGTGGCTGCACGAGGTGGAGGGGTTGAGCCACGAGGAAATTGGCGCGCTCTGGGGGAAGAGCGCGAGCTTTTCCAAATCGCAACTCGCCCGCGCCTACGCGCGCCTGCGGGTGCTGGTGGCGAGGGGCAAGGGGGGAGCATGCACCTGAGCCTCGAAGAGCTCCTGGAGGTGCGCGCCGGCAGCGGTCCACGCGACGCCGTGGAGCACGCCGCCAGCTGTGCGAGGTGTGCCGAGGAACTGGCGGCGCTTCGGAAGATCCACGCGGCGCTGACCCAGCTCCCGGCGGAGGCGCCCCGCCGCGACCTGTTCCCGGCGGTGCTGGCGCAGTGGGAGGCCGAACGCAGTCGCCGGCGCTGGCTCCACCTCGCCCGGGCGGTGGCTTCCCTCGCTGCGGTCGTGGCCGTGGCAGCCGCCGTGCGGGGGGGCATTGTGGCCTGGCGCGAAGCGCAAACGGTGCGCGCCGCCCACGCCCTCCTGCTGCGCTCGGAGGCGCTGGAGCGGGAGCTCGGCAGCTATCGCAGCGGCAGCGTTCTGAGCGGCCGTGCAGCCCGCACCGTCATGGAGATCGAGGACCGCCTTGCCCTCGTGGACGGGCAGCTGGCCCAGCTACGGCCCAGCCGCGTCCCCCCCCGCGAGGCGCTGCGCCTGTGGGAGCAGCGCGTGCAGCTCCTCGACGCCCTCGTGGAGCTTCACGCCACTCGCTGTACCTACGCTGGTCTTTGAGAAAGGAGTCCAAGCATGACCCTTCGGACGATGCTTCACGCCCTTGCCGTGGTCATCCTGGCCTGCCCCCTCCCCACCCAGCTGGCGGCCCAGCCGGCGCCGCTCGAGGAGCGCCAGAGCCGGGAGGAGGAGGAGGCGGTGCGCGATGCGGAACGCCAGTTGCACGAGGCGGAAGCGCGCCTCCAAGAGGCAGCGGAACGGCTCGCCGAGCTGCAGAGGAAGCGGGTAGAGCGGGAGGTCTTCATAGAGCGCCACGCCTACTTTGGCGACCAGGCTCGCCTCGGCATCGTTGTCCAGACCGAGGCCGATCCCCGCGTGGACACGGTAGGAGCCAAGGTGCTGGCGGTCACGCCGGGCGGGCCAGCGGACGAGGCGGGGCTGCGCGCCGGGGACATCGTCACCGCCATCGACGGCGAACCGCTGGTGGGTCCCACCGACGATCTGGACGTGGACGAGGACGAGTCGGCACCTGCCGCGAGCCTGGTGGAGCGCCTGGACGATCTGGAGGCGGGGCAGAAGGTGGAGGTGGAGTACCGACGCGGCAAGGAGACCAAGAAAGTAACGGTGACGGCCCGCGCCCTCCCGGAACCGGTGGTGCGCATCGTCATCGACCGGGACAGTGAGGTACCGCTCCCTCCCCCCGCTCCGGTCCCCGAGCCGCCCCGCTTCCGCTCCCCCGAGGGGCGGGGCGTGGCGCCGCGGGCCTGGGAGCGTGACTGGCAGAAGGTGGAGATGGTGGCCCTCAACCCCGAGCTGGGCCGCTACTTCGGGACGGAGGAGGGTGTGCTCCTGACCAAGGTTCCGCCCGAGAGCGCCCTGCAGCTGCAGGCCGGCGACGTGCTCCTGGCCATCGACGGTCGCAAGACCACACGCCCCTCTGCCGTGCTGCGCATCGTGAGCTCGTACGAAGCTGGCGAGACGGTGCGCCTGGAGGTACTGCGCGAGCGCAACCGCGTCACCCTGTCCGTGACCGTCCCCGGCGACGCCCAAGGGGCTCGGGGGTCGGCGGCGCCACCGGCCCCCGCCTCGCCACCCGGCGCTGGCCCCCAGGTGTAGCCGGCGCCCAGGGTTCGCCCCCTGGCGGTGCTACGCCTCCACCGGCAGGTGTCGGTCCGAGGCGAACTGCTCCCACTCCTCCTCGAAGGCCAGCGAGGTCAGGTTGCGCATCCGGTCCAGGAAGACGATCCCGTCCAAATGGTCGGTCTCGTGCTGGATGACGCGGGCGTGGAACCCTTGGGCGCGCAGCGACAGCTCGCGGCCGTCCACATCGAACCCCGACAGCTCCAGGCTCGGGTGCCGAGGCACGAGCCCACGCAGCCCGGGGATAGAAAGGCACCCCTCCCACCCCGCTACCTCCGCCTCACCCTCCAGACGCAGCACCGGGTTCACCACCACCCGGGGCTCCACCTCGTCCTGCCCCCCTTCGCCGGGAACGTAGTAGGCAAACACCCGCAGCGGCACGGCAATCTGGGGCGCCGCCAGGCCCACCCCGCCGTCCTCGAACATGGTGCGCAGCAGATCCCGCTCGAGGTCGCGCAGGAAACGCGTCCCGAAACGGCTGCTGGCCACCTCTTCCGCCCGCTGGCGGAGCACCGGGTGGCCGAGGCGCACGATGGTGCGGTGCCGACCGTCTCGAGGCCGGGGCAGCAAGTTCACCCTCACCGACCTCCGCAGCAACCGCCCCCCGAGGTCGAGGGGTCGGTGGAATCCTCACCCCCAGCGGCAAAGGATTGGCCGCAACTGCAGGAGGCGATGGCGTTGGGGTTGTCCACCACGAACCCAGCCCCGCGCAGGTCCTCCACGTAGTCCACCCGCGCCCCCTCCAGGTACGGCGCGGACAGGGGGTCCACCAGCACCTTCAGGTCCTGCGCCTCGACCACGGTGTCGCCGTCCTGCCAGTCGTCGAAGGTGAAGCCGTACTGTAGCCCCGAGCAGCCGCCCCCCTGGACGAAGATCCGCAGCGCCTTGCCCGCCGCCTCGGGCATCTGCGCGGCAAAGAACTTGACCTTTTCCACGGCCCTAGCCGACAAAGACAGCATCGCAACCTCCCTCGAACCACTCCGACCGCAGCCAACCGGCCAGCAGCCGTGGCTATTCCCCCCGCTCGGCCAGCCAGCGCTCCGCCTCGATGGCCGCCATGCAACCGGAACCGGCCGCCGTCACCGCCTGGCGAAACACCTTGTCCTGCACGTCCCCGCAGGCGAAAACCCCCTCCACGGAGGTGCGGGTGGAGTCGGGAGCGGTGACGATGTAGCCGGCGGCGTCCAGCTCCAGCTGGCCCGCGAACAGTTCCGTGTTGGGCTTGTGGCCAATGGCCAGGAACACCCCCTGGGTGGGAACGGTTCGGCGCTCGCCGCTGCGCGTGTCGGTGAGCACCACAGCGTGCACGCCACCCTCCCGGGAACCCAGGACCTCCGCCACCACCGCGTTCCAGATGAAGGCAATCTTGGGGTTGGAGCGCGCCCGCTCCTGCATGATGCGCGAGGCGCGCAGCTCGTCGCGGCGGTGCACCACCGTCACGCGGGAGGCAAAGCGGGTGAGGAAGAGCGCCTCCTCCATGGCCGTGTCGCCACCCCCCACCACCATCACCTCCCGCTCCCGGAAGAAGAAGCCGTCGCAGGTGGCGCAGGCGGAGACCCCGAACCCCATCAGCTCCCGCTCCCCGGGAATCCCCAGGAGCCGGGCCGAGGCACCGGTGGCAACGATCAGGGCATCGGCCTCGACGACACTGCCACCCCCCAGGGTCACGGTGAAGGGGTGGGTGCCAAGCTGCACGGCGGTGGCGGCGTCGAAGATCGTCTCGGCGCCAAAGCGCGCCGCTTGGTTGCGCATCCGGTCCATCAGCTCGGGCCCCATGATCCCCTCGGGGAAGCCGGGGAAGTTTTCCACCTCGGTGGTGATGGTGAGCTGTCCCCCGGGCTGGTGCCCGTCAATCACCAGCGGCGCCAGCTGCGCCCGGGCGGTGTAGATGGCAGCGGTGAGCCCGGCTGGGCCGGAGCCGAGGATGGCGACACGAACGCGGCGGCTGTCCATGCTGGATCCTTCCCCTCCGCCCGAGCGCTCGCGCGGGCAGATTGGCTGATTCTAGCAAGGAGCGGGGAGCGGCACGGCCAGCCGCTGGCGCCGCCGGAACAGGTGCACCTGGGCAACCCCCACCCCGTGGAGGGTACGCAGGAGTTCGGAAAAGGCAAACCCCACCTCCGCTGGAGCGTGGGCGTCGGAGGCGAGCACCAGCGGCACACCCGCTGTCGCCAGGGCGTGCAGCACCTCCAGGGAGGGGTAATCCTCCCCCACCGGCTTGCGGCGGCCAGCCGAGGACAGCTCCACCGCGCAGCCGCTCTCCCGGATGGCCGCCACCACCTCCTCGAGACGGCCAGCAAAGGGACGGGAGGGGCGGAAGCCAAACTTCTTGGGGAGGTCCAGGTGGGCGAGTACGTCGAACAGGCCGCTGCGGGCAGCCTGGATGAGGGTGCTGGTGTACGCGTCCCAGATGGCGTCCACCTCCTCCTGACCGCGCCGGTACCGCGCCACCGAACCAGGGGCATCCACCCACCACCCCTCCAGCCAGTGCACCGATCCCAGCACCACGTCGAAGGGGTAGCGCGAGAGCAGTTCGCCGAGTTGCCCCTCAGCGCCGGCCACGAAGTCCGCCTCCACCCCGAGCAGCACCTCGATGGTGCCGCGCCAGCGCTCCCCAAGCTGCAGCACTGCCTCCACGTAGCGGGGGAACTCGTGCGCGGCCATGGCGAGGGTGGGATCGCGCTGCTCCTCGGGCAGCCAGTAGAGGGGCAGGTGGTCGGTGACAGCGATGGCGCCGAGCCCTCTCTCCACCGCCGCCAGGACGTACGCCTCGTCCTCCCCCCCCGCGTGGCCGCACCGCGCCGTGTGGGTGTGGGTATCGGCCAGGGTCCGCAGGAGGAGCCGCCCCTGTCCGTTGCTGCCGTCCAGTGGGTGCTGCCGGTCCTTAACGGGCACTGGCCTGGATCTCCGCCACCAAAGCCTCGGCGGCCGCCACGGGATCGGCAGCGGCGGTGATGGGCCTCCCCACCACCAGGTAGTCCGCGCCAGCCCGCACCGCGGCCAGGGGGGTGGCCACGCGGCTCTGGTCCCCCACTGCCGCCCCCGCCGGCCGGATGCCAGGGGTGACCAGCAGCATCTCGCTGCCCAGGCGAGCGCGCAGCTGGGCAGCCTCCTGGGCCGAGCAGACCACGCCCCCACACCCGCACTCGCGCGCCATCTCCGCCCAGGCACCCACCCGCTCGGCCACGCTGCCCGCGATCCCCAGTCGCCCCAGGACCCGCTCGTCGAGGCTGGTGAGCACGGTGACGGCCAGCACGGCAGGCGGCGAGGCCCCCGCTGGGGTGCCGGCCGCCGCCCCGGCCACCGCCGCGGCGAGCATGGCGGGGCCACCCGCCGCGTGCACCGTGAACATCTTCACCCCCAGCCGGGCGCAGGCAGCCGCGGCCCGCTCCACCGTGTTGGGGATGTCGTGGAGCTTCAAGTCCAAGAACACGGGCAGCCCCAGCTCCTGCACCGAGCTCACCAGCGCCGGGCCGTGACCGGTGAACGCTTCCAGCCCGAGTTTCACCGCCCCGACCCGGGACGCGAGGGAGGCAGCCAGCTGCAGGATGGCCGCCCGCTCCGACAGGTCCAGGGCGACGATGAGTCGGTGCCGCGCCTGCTCCCAGTTCAGGGCCACGCGAGAGCTCCCACCAGTTCCTGCACCGCGCCAACGCCCTCCGCGGCACAGAACGCCTCCAGCTCGCGAACGATGCGCAGGGGAGCAGCGGGGTCGCGGAAGGTGGCGGTGCCCACCTGGACGGCCGACGCCCCGGCCAGGAGGAACTCCACTGCGTCGCGTCCCGTCTCGATGCCACCGATCCCCACCAGCGGAACCTCCGGCAGGGCCCGGTGCACCTCCAGCACCATGCGCAGGGCGATGGGCTTGATGGCGGGGCCCGAGAGCCCGCCAAACACCCGGGGCAGCACTGGCCGCCGCCGCTCGGCGTCGATGGCCACGGCGCGAACGGTGTTGATGAGCGACAGGGCGTCGGCCCCCCCCGCCACCGCCGCCCGGGCCGTGGCAACGAGATCGGGGGCGTTGGGGGAGAGCTTCACCCAGAGCGGCTTCTCCGTGGCCTCCCGGCAGCGGGCGGTGAGGCGCTCCAGCTGCTGCGGCTCGTGCCCGAACTCCATGCCGCCAGCGCTGACGTTGGGGCAGGACACGTTCAGCTCGTAGGCGGCAATCCCCTCCTCCTCCTCGCAGCGGCGGAGCACCTGCACGTAGGCGTCCATGGTCTCGCCAAACACGTTCACCACCACCACCACCCGGCGCTGGCGCAGCTGCGGCAGACTCTCGCGGCAGAACGCGTCCACACCCACGTTCTGAAGGCCAATGGCGTTGATCATGCCAGCGGCGGTTTCGACGATGCGCGGCGGTGGGTTGCCGGCCCTGGGCAGGGGCGACAGCCCCTTGGTCACCACTCCCCCCAGCGCCTCGGGCGGGCACAGGTCCACGAGGTCGAGACCGTACCCGAAGGTGCCAGAGGCGGAGAGCACCGGGTTGGCGAGGCGGAGGGTGCCCACGGCAACGCTCAGGTCCACGCTCATTGCCACCACCGTGCCGCCAGCTCGCTCGCCCGGAACACCGGTCCTTCCTTACAGGTCGTCACCCGCCGTCCGTCGGCCCCGTCCACCACGCACCCCAGGCACACCCCCACCCCGCAGGCCATGGGTTCCTCCAGCGACAGCTGCAGCTCCAACCCCCAGCTGCGGGCCAACTGCGTGAGGGCCGCCAGCATGGGTGTCGGGCCGCAGGCCAGTGCCGTGGCGTACGCTGCACCACTGGCCCACCGCCGCGCCAGGGCCTCGGTGATCACCCCCCGTTCCCCGCGGGAGCCGTCGTCGGTGGCCAGCACCAACTCCCCCCCCACCGCCCCAACCGCCCGCTGGCAGCGCTCCACCAGCAGCAGTTCGGCAGCCGTGGCGGCCCCCAGGAAGAGGTCGAACGGTTGCCCGGCCGCGGCCAGCCGCTCGGCTGCAAAGAGCAGGGGGGGGAGTCCAATCCCCCCTGCCACCAGGGCGAGCCGTCCCCCCTCGGGGGTGGCCAGGTCGAAACCGCGCCCCAGCGGCGCCAGGAGCTGCAACTCGCCGCCCACGGCCAGTTCGCGCAGGGCCCGACTCCCCCGCCCCACCTCCTTCACCAGCAGTTCGCAGACCGTGCCCTCCCCCCTCGCCCCCACGGCGGCCAGGGAAAAGGGGCGCCGCAGGAAGGGGTCGCGGCCAGCGCGACAGGCGAGCATACCGAACTGGCCGGGCTGGGCCTCGAAGGGCGTGTCGGTGACCAGCTCCAGCAGGAAGCAGGAGGGGGAAAGCTCGCGCCGCGCAGCAAGACGGACCCTCATGTCGCGGCGCGCTATCATGCGGCAGCATTATGCGCCATCTTCGCAGACTCGGCCACTGTCTCGCCGCGGGCGCCCTCGCCGGGGCGGTGGTGGCGCCGTTGCAGCTGCTGCTGTGGCCGGAGCTAACGCTCCGCTGGCCCACCGCCCTCCTGGCGCTAGGTCTCTGGGCGAGCTGGGCGGCGCTGTGGTTCGGCGCGGTCTCCTTTGCCCTGGTGGAGGTCTACGCCCTCCTGGCGCCGCAGGTCGCGCTGCGGCGGGGCTTCAGCCTCGGCCTGTGGAGCCCCCTGGCCGCGGCGCACGGCACGGTGGTAGCCGCCGTGGCGTTCTACAACCGCGACCGCACCTACCAGTTGCTGGGCGCCGAGTCCCGGGAGGGGTTGCGGACGATTGGCCTGGCCCTGCTCCTCTTCACCCTCCTGGTGGCGGTGCTGGGGGTGGCGCGACCGCGGCAACGATACGCCCGCCTCTGGGCGGCCGGCACGAGCCTAGCGCTGGTGGCCACCGCGTGGGGGGTGTGGGCCACGGCCCCGCGCGCCGGGGCTGGCGCGGCGTTGCCCAACGAGTTGCGGTTTTCCACGAGCCGGCGCCTGCTCCTGGTGAGTCTCGAGGGGACCGATTTGCCCTGGTTGCTCCCCGCCATCGAGCGGGGCGACATGCCGTTCTTGCGGACCCTGCGCGACGAGTGGGCGTGGGGCCAGCTCACCACCGTCTCCCCCTTCTCCCGGCTCGCCGCCCTCACCACCCTGGCCACCGGCTGCGCGCCAGCCACCCACGGGGTGACGGGGCGCCGGGCGTACCGCATCCCCTGGCTGGCCGATGCCCCCGTCTCGCTGCTGCTCAAGGGGCCGTGGCCCACGCCGCACCACCTCCCCTGGCGGCTGTGGCAGCGCGCCGCCTCCCCCGCTCCCCGGCGAGCCACGATCTGGGAGATCCTCCTGCGGGCCGGTCGTACCGTCGGCCTGGCAGGGTGGCCCGGGGTGCCAGCCGCCACCTGGGTACTGCCCACGCCGCTGGCTGCGGAAGCGCTCCCCTACTCCCAGGTGGATGCGGAGCTCCGAGAGGCCCTGGAACCGTCGCTGCGGGCACGACCGGAGGTGGCCGAGCGCACCCGCAACGCCCTGGCGGTGAGCGTGCAGATGGCGGCCCTCGCCGCCCTGCGCGCCGCGCGGGAGCCGGTGGACTGCCTCGTGTTCAACACGGACCTGGCCGCGCGCCTGCGCCCCCTGTGGCGGGAAACCGACGCCGACCCCCTGGGTGGGACCGAGGTGCTGCGCGCCACCGCCCGGCTGTTGGACGAACAACTGCGCGAGCTGTGGCTCCTGGCCGGGGGGGACGACTGCCTGCTGGTGGTGGTCTCCCCTTACGGCATGGCCCCCCCCAAGCCGTGGCGGCGTCTCCTCAACGCTACCTTGCGGCGACGGAGCTGGACGGTTTCCCCCAGCGACTCTTCGGAGGGGTTCGTCCTCCTGGCGGGAGGTGGGGTGCGACGCCACGTGCGGTTGCGCAACGCCCGCCTGAGCGACGTGGTTCCCACCGTGCTGTACCTCCTGGAGCTACCGGTGGCCAGGGACATGGCGGGTCGAGTCGCTCTCGATGCGGTGGACGAGGAGTTTGCCTCGCGCATCCCCCTCCGCCTCATCCCGAGCCACCCACCGCTCCACCCGCCCCACCCAGCGGGGCGCCAGGAACTGCCTGAGTAGCAGCCGGGCGAGATGGCCAAGCAAGCCAGAAACTGCTGAGATGGACGCCAGGAACGAGGTTACCCAGTTGTTGGGTCCTCGGTTTTAGGGTCAGTGCGACAGTCTGGACGAGGCACACGCGGGTCCGAAGGCCCCGCCCGATCTGGTGGGTCGACGCTCGTGCCCGCGAGTTGGGATGAGTTGGTGTCCCAAGAGTCTGAAGGTCCCACCTGCGCCGTCGCAAGTGGAACGGAAGTCGTCGATTCTAAATGGTGCGCCCGCCGCGATTCGAACGCGGGGCCTTCAGATCCGGAGTCTGACGCTCTATCCGGGCTGAGCTACGGGCGCCCCGTTGCTGCCAAGGTTGGGGTGAGCGAGGGGATTCGAACCCCCGACCACCAGAGCCACAGTCTGGCGCTCTACCAAGCTGAGCTACGCTCACCAGGAGAACTGGCCTGCCTGAGAGGATTCGAACCTCCGACCCGCGGATTAGAAGTCCGCCGCTCTATCCAGCTGAGCTACAGGCAGCGATTCCGCCGGGACGGTGCTGGTCGGGGCGAGAGGATTTGAACCTCCGACCACCTGCGCCCAAGGCAGGTGCGCTACCAGGCTGCGCCACGCCCCGTCCCGTGTGGCTTCAACGCGCTTCCTCGCAAAGAACTCCACCCCTCCAAAGAGGGGACATCACACTAGCAACCGGTGCCGCTTCCGTCAACCCGACACCAGGGAGGCGAGCCCCGCCTGGGCAAGGCGGGCGTCCAGTACGGCGCGCTGCGCCGCAAAGGCCGTGGCGAGCCCGCCCTCCGCAAGGTCCAGGAGGGTGTCGAGGGCCTGGCGGGAAAAGGGGGTGCGTTCCGCTGTCCCCTGGATCTCGACGATCCCCCCCCGCGCCGTGCCCACCAGGTTGAGGTCCACGTCGGCCCGGCTGTCCTCGCGGTAGTCCAGGTCGAGAAGCGCCCGGCCACCCAACAGCCCAACGGAAACCGCCGCCACCTGGTCGCGCACCGGCCACCCCGGGAGGGAGCCGGCCTGTACAGGCGCAGGAGGGCCAGCACCATGGCCACGAAGGCGCCAGTGATGGCGGTGGTGCGCGTCCCCCCGTCCGCCTGGAGCACGTCGCAGTCCACCAGGAGCGTGCGCTCCCCCAGCAGGCCGAGATCGAGGGCAGCCCGCAGGGAGCGGCCAATGAGCCGCTGGATCTCCGCCGACCGCCCCGAGATGCTCCCCCGGGTCACATCGCGCGGGGAGCGTTCCTCGGTGGCCCGGGGCAGCATGGCGTACTCGCTGCTCACCCACCCCTCCCCCGTATCGCGCAGGAACGGGGGGACCCGTCCCTCCACGCTCACGTTGCACACCACCAGCGTGTCGCCGGCGCGGGCCAGGACGCTGCCCTCCGGGTACTTCACGAAGTCAAGGGTGAAGGTCAACGGCCGCGCCTGGTGGTCAGCCCGCCCGTCGCTGCGTACGAAAGAGAATCCCTGCGCCACGTCCCCTCCAAGGGGCGCCACGATAGCGGCTCCGCCCGTGGCGGGAAAGCGCCCGCTCCTCAGGCGGGGAGGTCCACCGCTTCCAGGGACGCGACGCGGTCCCCCAGGATGAAGCGGGCGAGCCGCAGGAAACGCGGCGCCGCGTCGGTGACGAGGATGCGGGCGCTGCCCTCCCCCCCACCCGCGCCGGCAGGGCTCCGCACCTGCACCGCCACGTCCTCGGCCACCGCCTGGGCGGAGTCCACCAGCGTCACCCCCTCGCCCACCACGGCGCGGATGGCGGTGGCGAGGAGCGGGTAGTGGGTGCAACCCAAGACCAGCGTGTCGATCCCCGCGGACACCAGCGGCTCCAGGTAGATGCGCGCCACCTCGCGGGTCACCGGGTGGTCGAACCACCCCTCCTCGGCGAGGGGCACGAACAAGGGGCAGGGCTGCAGGAGGATCTCCAGGGAGGGGCGCAGCGCGCGCAGCGCCCGCGGGTAGGCGCCCGAGGCAATGGTGGACTCGGTCCCGATGACCCCCACCCGCCCCCGGGTGGCGCGCACGGCCGTGCGGGCGCCCGGCTCGATGACCCCTAGCACCGGGACGGCGAGGCTGCGCCCCAGCTCGGGGAGCGCCGCCGCCGAGGCGGTGTTACAGGCCACCACCAGCAACTTGGGGGCGAAGGAGGAGAGCACCTGGGCAGCGCGCAGGGTGTAGCGGGTCACCGTTTCCGTGGACTTGGTCCCGTAGGGCAGGCGCGCCGTGTCCCCCAGGTAGACGAACCGTTCCCTGGGAAGGCGGGCTTGCAGGGCTGCCAGCACGGTAAGGCCACCGATCCCCGAGTCGAAGATGGCGATGGGGGCGGAGTCGGTCACCGGGCGATGAGCTCCGGTCGCGGTGCGAGCGGTCGGGAAAAGTCCAGGTGCCCCAGCGTCTCGATCTCGTGCCCGTCGAAGAGCAACTGCAAGCGCCTCACACCGGGACAGTTGGCGACCACGCTGCTCACCGTGCCAAAGAGCAGGGCGGTCTCGGTGGCGCTGCCCTCCACAGCCCGCGGCGGAGGAGCGGAGAGGTCCACGAAGGCGTCCCCGCCCTCGTCCACGAACACCCCCAGCACGGCCACCGACCAGGGGAACACGGCACCCCGCCCCCGGGTGGAGCCCAGCGCCAGCTCTTCCACCAGCAGGCGGATGCGCGGCGCCAGCTCCGAGGGCAGCTCCGGGATCTCCCGCACCTCGCCGTGCAGCAACGTGTCCTCGCCGGGGAAGAAGAGGAGCACGCGGCTGGGCGTGGGTGTTGGCGGGGGGGGCGTAGTGGCGGGGGGTGGGGCGGAGCGCTGGCCGCACCCGCCGAAGATGAGGACGAGCAGCAGGGTTGCTGCGGATCGCCGCCGCCGTGTGGTCATGGGGGGGGAGCGGTGGGGCTAGGCCGCGTCTGGAGGAACGTGGCCACCGCCTCGGCCAGGGCCGCGGCCACCGCCTCCTGGCCCCGACGATCGGTGAGGCGAGCAGCTTCTTCCGGGTTCGAGAGGAATCCTACCTCCACCAGGGCGGCGGGCATGGTGGCACCGGTGAGCACCACGAACGGCGCCTGCTTGACGCCGCGGTCGCGCGTGTCGTGGAGGGTGTTGAGACGCTCCTGGACGGTGGTGGCCAGCCGCGCGGACTCGTTGAGATTGCTCACCTGGGCCAGGTCCCAGAGGATGAGCTGCACCACGTCGGGGGGAGCGCTGGCGTTTTCCTCGGCAGCCGCCTGGGCAGCCTGGATGTCGGTGGCGTCAGCGCTCATGAAGTACGTCTCGGCCCCCCGCGCGCTGCGGGCCGGGGAAGCGTTGGCGTGGATGGAGAGGAAGAGCGTGGCCCGCAGGCGGTTGGCGAGCGCGGTGCGCTCCCCCAGGGGGACCGTCTCGTCCCCCTCCCGGGTCAAACGCACCGCCACCCCCCGCGCCTGGAGCTGTGCAGCGGTGAGGCGAGCAATGCCAAGAACGATGTTCTTCTCCAGCTCGCCGCCGGGCCCGGCAGCGCCCCAGTCCTCCCCGCCGTGCCCCGGATCCAGCACCACCACAGGCCCCTCCCCCCGCGCTTCCAACGGGGCGGGGGTGGCGGCGCTCAGGCGCACGACGAAGCGGGGTGGATCCTCCAGGTGGTAGCTGCCCGCCACTTCCACCCCGGGTGTGAGGCGCAGCGTCAGCTCGTGGCCCACCAGTCCACCCCCCACCACGACCCCGCTGGCCTCGATGGGCGCTGCCAGCTCCACCGGCCCCTCGAAGCGGAGGGTGAGCTCGCCGCCACGCCAGCTCACGCGCGGCTGCTGCCGGCACCCGCGCAGCACCAACAGCGTCCCCTCGGCAGCCTGCACCTGGGAGAGGACGATGGCCTCCACGCCACTCACCTGGAGGAGCTCCAAGCGCTCGCCCTGCGCCTCCAGCTGCCAGGAAAACGGGCGCAGCAGGGCGTTGGCCGTCTCGATGCTGGCCAGTACCTTCCCCTCCACCGTACGGATCGGGCCGGGCAGCGCCACGAGGCGGCCATCCACCACGGCCAGGGAACCCCCCGGGGTGAACTGCACCTCGTGCTCGCCAGCGCGGGCCGTGTAGCTGCCGGCGGCGCGAGCAAAGGCGGTTTCCACCCCTGCCTGGCGGAAAATGGCGAGGAGGTCGTAGAGGTCGCCGCGGGAGGCAATCTCCACGCTGCCGGTGGGGCTCACCAGCGTCACCGCCGCCAGCGCAGCGGCGGCCAGCAGGATCGCCAGGGCGAGGGCGAGAGGCCGAACCATGACGTTGCAGGCCCTCCAGGTGCGGGCCACGGTGAGGGTACACGCCCGCTGCTCGCGCTGCAACCCGAGCGCCTTCACCGGCCCTGCTCGTCCAGGGCCCGGCGGAGGTGGCGCTCCAGCTCGCCCAGGAGGGCAGCCTCCGAAACCCGACACCCGCTGGCGACGAGGGAGGTGACGAACAGCGCGTGGGGTCGCCCCTGCCGGTAGGCCGGCATGCGCGTGGGCAGCGGCAGGTAGCGCTCCAGGAGCGAGAGGTCGGGGTCGTGGAGGAGGCTCATCTGGAAGAGGAACCGGTCGCGCCACAGCCGCAGCGAGCTGCCGGCTACCTTGCGGTCGTCGATGCACAGATCCGAGATGCCGCGCATGGCCGTGGGGGGCGCCCCGCCGGCGGCGAGCGCCGCCCCCGCCGCCCCCACGTAGCGGCGGAAGATCGCCTCGGGGAAGGCCTCGTGGGGCTGGCGGCGCGCCAGCACCGAGGCCACTACCACTCCCGGCGCCAGGAGCACGGCCCCGCCGCCCGAGGGGCGCACCACCACCGGCACGCCGTCCTGCTGGCAGCGGTCGAGGAACACCTCCTGGGCCAGGGGGCGGGAGGCGGAAACCACCACCACCCGCTCCCGCACCGGCTCTACGCGCACCAGCGGGGGGGCGGCTCCTACCAGGTCCAGGCCCGCGAGGCTACGGAGGTGCAGCGACAGTTCCGGGGTGTCTCCCCTGGTGGCAGACACGCCAGCATTCTAGGACCGCCGCGCAGCGGGGAAGACTTGCACGAAAAAACGCCATATACTTGCCGCATGGAGTGGCACGTCCTCGGGAGCTTCGGCGGCTCGAGCCCTGAGTGCCGAATGACCTCGTTCCTCATCAACGGCCAGCTGGCCCTGGACGCTGGCTCGATCACCCAGGCTCTCTCCATCGAGGCGCAGCGCCGCATCCGCCACGTGGTGCTCACCCACTCGCACCTGGACCACACGGCCTCCATCCCCTTCCTCGTGGAGAACACCTTCAACGAACCGCGGGAAGGTCTGGAAATCCTCGTCACCCCCCAGGTGCTGCGCGCCGTCCAGCACCACCTCTTCAACAACGACACCTGGCCCGACTTCACGCGCATCCCCTCCGACCTCTTGCCCGCCGTCCGCCTCACCGCCGTCATGCCCCGCACCCCCTTCGAGGTGAACGGCTTGCGGCTCACCGCCATCCCTGTGCGGCACGCTGTCCCGACCCACGGCTACGTGGTGGAAGACGAGAGCAGCGCGGTGCTCTTCACCTCCGACACCGGCCCCACGGAAGAGGTGTGGGAGGTGGCCAACCGGCACGCCAAGTTGCGGGCGGTCATTACCGAGCTCTCCTTCCCCAGCCGCCTCCAATCGGTGGCCGACGACTCGCTCCACCTCACCCCCACCACCCTCGCCGGCGAGCTCGCCAAACTGAAGCGCGATGTGCCCGTCTTCCTCTACCACCTCAAGCCGCCGTTCGTGGAGGAACTGCGCGCCGAGCTTGCCGCCACCCCCATGCCCCGTAGCGTGGAGGAGCTCCGCCAGGGGGCGGTGTACCGCTTCTGACGACCCGGGGCGAAACGCCCCTCACATGGACGCCACCAGGGCACCGATGCGGTCCTGGGTGTCGGCTGCAAACCAGCAGTCCAGAAAGCGGTCCAGCTCGGCGGCATCCCGCTCCTGCATCGTGGCCGCCAGCCCCTGGCGCAGGAAGCGCTTGGCAGCGGCAAAGGCGGCGGGGGGACGCGACGCCAGGTGTTGGGCCAGGCGAACAGCCTCCTCCACCACCCCATCGCGGTCGGCAATCCGCTCCACCAGCCCAAGCTCCAGGGCCCTCTCGCCCCCGAAACCGTCGCCCTCCAGCACCAGTTGCTCCACCGAGCGGGTGGGGTAGAGGGCGAGGAGCATGGCCGTGGCGCCCGCCGGCACCGGAATGCCCAGGTTGATCTCCGACAGGCCGATGCGGGCGCCCGAGCGGGTCATGACGCGGCGGTCGCAGCCCAGGGCCAGCAAGCAGCCGCCGGCAATGGCGTGGCCGGTGATGGCGGCCACGGTAGGGCCTGGGTAGCTCACCAGGCGGCACAGCAGCTCGCTGAAGCGCTGCATCACCTCGCCCACCTCGGCGCGCTGGCAGCCGTCCAGCCGCTTGAGGTCGAGGCCAGGGCAGAACACGGTGGGGTGGGCGCTGGTCAACACGATGGCTGGCGCCCCCTCCCCCTCCAGCGCGGCCAGCAGCTGGAGCAGCTCCTCCAGCAGGTGGGTGTCGAGGGCGTTGGCGCCCCGGGCGAGACGCAGCAGGCGGACGCGATCGCGAGCTGTGACCTGGACCGTTTCGTTGGAGCTCACGGTGCACCTCCACAGAGGCTCAGGAAGCGGTCCACCACCGGGGAGTTGGCCGACAGCTCCGGGTGGAAGGTGGCCGCCAGGATCTGCCCCTGGCGCACCAGCACGGGATCGGCGCCGCGCCTGGCCAGTACCGTGACGGTGGGCGCGTGGGCCACGATGCGCGGGGCGCGAATGAACACGCCCTCTAGGGTACTGCTGCCGAGGGCTGCCGCGTCCTCCACCTGGAGCGGCACCACCGTGGACTCGCGCTGCCGACCGTAGGCGTTGCGCTCCACCACCACGTCCAACAGGGCCAGGGAGTCCTGGGGTGGGTTGCGCACCTCCCGGGCCAGGAGGATGACGCCAGCACAGGTGGCCAGCACCGGCATCCCCGCCTGGATGGAGCGGACGAGCGCCGCGGCCAGGGGGGTGCCGCGGAGAAACGACATCATGGTGGTGGACTCGCCCCCCGGCAGAACGATCCCCCCAAGACCAGCCAGGTCCGCGGCGGTGCGCACCTCGCACGTGGCTATGCCCCGCTCGCCCAGGGCCTGTCGGTGGGCAGCGTAGTCCCCCTGCAGTGCCAGCACGCCGATGCGCACGCTACCACCCGCGCCGTGACAGCATCTCTTCCGGCGAGAGCGCACCCACGTCCAGCCCCGGCATGGCCGCCTCGAGCCCCCGCGAGGCCTCCAGCACCTCCTTGGGATCGTGCCAGTGGGTCACCGCCCGGACGATGGCGCGGGCACGCTGGGCGGGGTCCTGGGACTTGAAGATCCCCGAACCCACGAACACCGACTCGGCACCGAGCATCATGCAGAGCGCGGCGTCGGCGGGAGTGGCGACCCCCCCTGCGGCAAAGTTGGGCACCGGCAGACGGCCGTGGCTGGCCACGTACTGCACCAGCTCCAACGGTGCCTGGAGCTCCTTGGCTGCCGGCACCAGCTCCTCCGGCTCCAGGGTGCCCAGCCGGCGCATCTCCCGCCGCACCGCCCGCAGGTGGCGCACCGCCTCCACGATGTTGCCCGAGCCGGCCTCCCCCTTGGTGCGGATCATGGCCGCCCCTTCGGCGATGCGCCGGAGCGCCTCGCCCAGGTTGCGGCAGCCGCACACGAAGGGCACGGTGAAGGCGTGCTTCCACACGTGGTTCTCCTCGTCGGCGGGGGTCAAGACCTCCGACTCGTCGATGAAGTCCACGCCCAGCGCCTCCAGCACCCGGGCCTCAGCGGCGTGCCCGATGCGGCACTTGGCCATCACCGGGATCGAAACGGCCCCCATGATCTCCTCGATCTTGTCGATGGCGGCCATCCGCGCCACCCCCCCCTGCGCCCGGATGTCGGCAGGGACCCGTTCCAGGGCCATCACCGCAGCGGCGCCCGCGTCCTCGGCGATGCGCGCCTGCTCCGCGTTGGTGACGTCCATGATCACGCCACCCTTGAGCATCTCGGCCAGCCCCACCTTGACCCGAAACTCTGGGCTCGAAAAGTCCATTCTCGTCCTCCCGTGCCCCGGCCCGCCGCAACGCGGCCGCAGCTCACACCATGGGAGCCGCCACCGCCCCCGGCCGCAGGGCGCTTAGCAACCGCTCGATCCCGTTGATAAGTCGCTCGCCGCCCGCAGCGGCAAAGACGACCCGCACCACATCGTCCCGTCCCGATACCGACATGGCCGGACCGGGCACGACAAACACACCGCTCCGCGCCGCCCGCACCGTTACCTCCTGCGAGGACCAGCTGGCCGGCAGCTGCAGCAGGGTGGAGAAGCCGCCCCGCGGCACGCTCCAGCGCACACCGGAAGGCGCCCCGGCCAGCACCCCGCTCACCAGCTGCCAGCGGCGGCGGGATGCCTCCCGCAGGCGGGCCAGCTGCTCCAAGAGCAAGCCGCGCTGGCACAGGTGGTAGGCGGTGGCCTCCAGGAAGGGGCTGCCGGAGAGGTCGGTGGCGCGCTTGACCGCCGCCACCGCCTCCACTACCTGGCGCGGACCGGCCAGCCAGCCGACCCGCAGGCCGGGGAACAGCGCCTTGGAAAAGGAACCCACCAGGACCACCCGCGCGTCGCGGGCGGCCAGAGGGGGCGGCACCTCGCCCTCGCTGACCAGGGCCGGGTCGAAAAACTCCTCCACCACCTGGCAGCCCAGGGCGAGCAGTCGCTCCAGCACACGCTCCCGCGTGGCCTCGTCCCACAAGAGCCCTGAGGGGTTGTGCAGGGTCGGGGTGAGGATGGCGAGGCGGGGCTGCCCCCGCAGCTTGGGGGACTCCAGCACGGCCGCATCGAGCCCCTGCGCCCCCACCGGCAGCCCCACCGTCCGCACCCCGTGAATGGCCAGCAGGGGCGGCAGCCCCGGGTAGGTGGGGTCCTCCACCAGGACCACGTCGGCGGGCCTGAGGAGAGCCCGCAGCAGCAGATCCAGGGCGTGCTGGACCCCCGAGGTGAGGAGGATACGCTCGGGGGAGGTGTCAATCCCCAGGCTCCCCAGCCGCTCGGCCAGCCAGCGCCGCAACGGGGCAAAGCCAGCGGCGCTGCCGTACTGGGCCACGCTCTCGCCCTCCCCGTCGCCGAGGCCCAGCCAGCGGAACACCCGCCCCGGCGGGAGCAGCTCGGCGTCGGGAGCGTAGTGGGCCAGGTCGACACTGCCCCGGGGCACGTCGCTCTCGCTCACCGCTTGCGGGAGCGCGGTGCGCACCGTCCCCCCCCCCGGCCCCCCCC
>JACADV010000024.1 GCA_013388425.1 Thermoanaerobaculaceae bacterium
GGGTGGGAGGACACGGTTAGAACCCGCACGCTGCTGGATGCCAGTGGCCAGCGCTCGTTCCTGGCCTCGCGCATGGGGTGGCGCTTCCCCTACCCTCGTCACCGCAAGGTGGCGGTGCGAGCCCGCTACACGCCAGCACCTGCCGCACCCGACGGGGCGGCGGGCAACGCCACGGTGTTGGTCTCCCCCCTGGGCCGAATTGCCATCATCCCCCTGCGCGACGGCTCCGCACAGGTCGATGCCGTCCTCGACGCCAGCGCTAGTGCGGGCTTGCCCCAACCGCCGGAGCAGCTCCTCACCTTGGCCCTCGCTGCCGCCCCCGAAGCCACCCGCCGCCTGGGTCCTGCCCGCCTCCTTGCGCCACCGCAGGGAGTGAGCGATTTCTCCTACCGCGTCACCCGCCTCGCCGGCGACGGCTTCTGCCTGCTGGGCGATGCCGCTGGGTTTTTCGATCCTCTCTTCTTCACCGGTACGTTCCTGGCCATGGCGGCCGCCGCCTGCGTCGCCGACGACATCCTCGACGCCCTGCGCCGCCACCGGCGGGTGGACCGGAACGACCTGGCTCCCACGGTGCTCCTCACCCGCTCGCTCCACCGCCTCTACGGCGCGTTCGTGCGCTCCTTCCACGATCCCCGCTTCCTGGAGTGTTTCCTGGCGGGGTGCCAGCGACTCGGGGCGCGCCCCGCTATGACCTCGCTCTTGGCCGGCGACGTGCTGCGGCCTGGCCTCCAGCGTCGCGCCCTCCGGCCCCGTCTGCTCCGCCTCCTGGCCAAGCTCCAACCGTATCCCCAGCACCCAGCAGTGGCGCTGGATCGGCGACCCGCGTGAGCGACACCACCCCCACCACCGACCGGCGGCTCACCGCCTGGCTCCTCGGCTGGACCCGCCCGTACCTCCCGAGGCTCCTGGCTGCCGCGCTGCTCGTCATGCTCGGCTCCACCCTCCGCGTAGTCGGGCCCCTGCTCACGGCGGCTGCCGTGGATCTCTTCCTCACCCCCACCCTGGAACGGGCCAGTGGCGACACCGCCATTTCTGCTTCTCCGGAGCACCGCCACACCCCACCCCCCGGTGGGAGCGGCGCGGCACGGCGTGTGGCAGCGGTGCTGCGGCTGCTCCGCCTGCCCACCTCCGGGCTGCCCGGGCTTGCGGCCGTGGCCGCCCTCTACCTCGCCTCCCTCCTCCTCGCCGCCGGCGTGCTCATCCTCGAGGCCCGCACCGTCCTCATGACCGGCCAGTACGTGATGCGCGATCTGCGCGACGCGCTCTTTGCACACCTGCAGAACCTGCACCTGGCCTGGTTCCACCGCACCCCCGTGGGCCGGGTCATCACCCGCCTCACCGCGGACGTGGAGGCTCTCAACGAAATCTTCACCTCCGGCATGGTGGACATCGTGGCCGATCTCGTGCTGGTGAGCGGCATCATGGCGGTGCTGGTGTTCATGGACTGGCGGCTCGCCTTGGTAGCCTTTTCGGTGCTGCCACTGCAGCTGGCCTTTTCCTTCTGGTTCCGAAGCCGTGCGCGTCTCGTCTACCGCGAGGTTCGGGCCAGGCTGGCCGCCATCAACACCCACCTGCAGGAGCACCTGTCGGGAATTGCCGTGGTCCAGCTGGCGGGCGCCGAGGGGCGGACCGAGGAGGTCTTCCGCGCCACCGATGCGGCGCATCGCGACGCCAACATCCGCGGCATTGCCTACTACGCCCTCTTCTACCCCGGCGTGGAGTTCTTGACCGCCCTCGGCTTCTCGCTGCTGCTCGTCACCGGCGGTATGTGGAGCGTCTCGGGCACGGTTTCCCTCGGGGTTCTCGTGGCCTTCCTCCAGTACGTGCAGCGCTTCTACCGCCCGCTGGCCGACCTGGCGGAGAACTACAACGTGCTCCAGGCTTCCCTGGCCGCTTCGGAACGCCTGCAGGCCCTGCTGGCCACCAAGCCCGAACTTGCGGAAGCGGCAACACCCGTCACGCCCCCACCCCGCGCCGGCACCTTTTCCCTGGAGAACGTGTCCTTCGCCTACGACGGTGACCACTGGGCGCTGCGCCACGTCAGCATCGCTGCCCAGCCTGGCCAGAGGATTGCCGTGGTGGGCCATACCGGGGCTGGGAAGAGCACCCTTGTGAACCTGTTGCTCCGCTTCTACGACCCCCAAGAAGGGCGGGTCCTGGTGGACGGCGTGGACGTGCGCACCTGGCCGCTCCTCGAACTGCGACGCCGGTTCGCCGTGGTCCTCCAGGAGGTGGACTGCTTCGCCGGCACGCTGCGCGACAACGTCACCCTCTGCCGGCCCGGCTTGAGCGACGAGCGGGTCCGCTGGGCGCTGGAGCAGGTGCAGGCGGGGCCGTTGCTCTCGCGCCTGGGGGGCAGGCTGGATGTGGCACTGGGTGAGCGCGGCGTGGGGCTGTCGGCGGGGGAACGGCAGCTGATTTCCTTTGCCCGCGCCCTGGTGGGCGATCCGGAGTTCCTGGTGCTCGACGAGGCCACCGCGGCGGTGGACGCCGTCACCGAGGATGCCATCCAGCAGGCCCTGACTCGTCTTTTGGCTGGCCGTACGGCCCTCGTCATTGCCCATCGCCTCACCACCGTCATGGGCTGCGACCGGGTGGTGGTGCTGCACGAGGGGCGCGTGGTGCAGGAGGGCACCCACCGGGAGCTGGTGGCTCGGCCGGGGGTGTATCGAACGCTGTACGAGCTGCAGTTCTTCAAAGGCGGAGGAAACGACCCTTGAGCAAACGAGCAAGTCTCCAGGAGCTGCGCGAAGAGATTGCGGCGGTGGACCGGGCCATCCTGGAACTGCTGCACCGCCGCATGGAGCTCGCTGCCCAGGTGGGCCGGGAGAAAGCTGCCACCGGCAAGCCCATCGTGGTGCGCGACGTGGAGCATGCCGTTTACTCGCGCGCCCGCGAGTACGCTGCCGATTGTGGCGTGTCCCCGGAGGTGATGGAGGCCATCTTTTCGGCCATCGTCCGCGGCTCGGTGGAACGCCAGCACCGAGTCGGGGTGGAGCTGCGCGCCCGCCGTGGCGGACACGTCCTGATCCTCGGTGGCGCCGGGGCCATGGGACGCTGGTTCGCCAACTTCCTCGCCCTGGTGGGCCACCGCGTGACCGCTGTGGACCCTCGCTTTGCCACGGCCTCCGCCGCGCCCGACCGCTACCCTTGCCTCGCCGAGCTGGCCGACCTGGATCGCTTCGACACCGTCCTCCTGGCGGTGCCGCTGCACCGCACACCCGAGGTTCTCGACGAGCTCGTGGCGCGTTCCCCCCGCGCTCTCGTGGTGGAGATCGCCTCCATCAAGAACCACCTGGCCTCGGCGCTAGAGCGGGCCGCAGCCGCCGGGGTGCGGGTGAGTTCCCTCCACCCCATGTTCGGGCCGTCCAAGTCGCCTTACTCGACCCTCACCTTCGTGCTGGCCTGCCGCGAGGACCCTGCCGTGGAGCGCCAGCGCGTCGAGGCGTTCCTCCGCCACCCCTACACCAACCTGGTGTCCGTGCCCTTCCCCCATCACGACCGGCTCATGGGATGGTCCTTGGGTCTTGCTCACCTCACCAGCATGCTCTTCGGGATCGCCCTGTGCCGGTCCGGCCTCCATCCGGCCGAACTCCTCGCCTGCGCGTCCACCACCTTTTCCAGGCAAGCCGCCACCGCTCTCTCCGTGCTCTCGGAGGATCCCGACCTCTACCTGGACATCCAGAGGCTCAACCCCCACCGGGACGAGGTCTACGCGGCGGCGCGGCAGGCCCTGGAGGTGGTGGCCGAAGCGGTGGCCAGGGAAGACCGCCCGCGTTTCCGCGACGAGCTCGCCGCTGCCCGGGCGCTCTTGGACCAAGAACCCGCTGGCTAGCCGATGGGCCTGCGAACCTCCGGCACGTCGTGGGCCGGATTGTTGACGAGCGCTCCCACCGCCACGGCCTGGAGCGCCGCCGCCGGGGAGGAGCCCTGCACCGCCTCCAGGGCTCGCTGCGCCGGCGTTGCCGTGTCGAGCCACCACTCGTACGCCTCCCGAGCGACGATCACCGGCATGCGCTCGTGTACCGTCGCCACCACCCCCACGGCAGTGGTGGTGAGAATTGCGCAGGACTCGAGGGTCGTGCCCGCGCTTTCCCAGTGCTCCCACAGACCCGCAAAGGCAAAGGGCCCGCCGTCGGGGAGCGAGAAGAAGTACGGTTGGCGCCGCTGCCCCTCCTGCCGCCACTCGTAGAAGCCGTCCGCCGGCACGAGGCAGCGGCGCAGGCGCAGGGCCGAGCGGAACGCTGGCTTTTCTCCCACCGTTTCCACGCGGGCGTTGATGAGGCGGTTGCCGATGCGCGGGTCCTTGGACCAGGAGGGCACCAACCCCCAGCGAACCCAAACGAGCTGCCGCCCCCCCGCTCGCCCCTGCCGCACCGTGAGCACCGCCTGGCCCGGAGCAATGTTGTAGCGGGGAGCCAGCTCGGGGGGCTCGGGGAGGGCGAACAGTTCGGCGATCTGCTCCGCCGGGGTCGCCAGGCTGAACCGTCCACACACCCCTCCATCATAGGCGGCGGCCGAGGCCCTGGCGAGCCGCCCCCACCCCCCGCTCCCACCCGGGGCGAGGCGGCAGTGGCCGCGCCTCACCCGCGGGCGCGGCGCTGCTGGAGCTGCTCCAGGAACGACACCATCACCTCGGCGGCAGCCACTGGCCGCTCCACGGTAGGCGTGTGCCCCGCCAGGGGAACGAAGGCGAGCTGGGCGTCGGGGAGCAGCGCTGCCATGTGCCGGACCGCCTCCGGCGGGATGAGCTCGTCCTCGCTCCCCGCCAGCACGAGCACAGGCAGGTGCAGAGCGCCCAGGATGGGAGAACTGTCCGGGCGGTCCCTCATCCCCTCCAGAGCCGCGATCAAAACCTCGTCCGGCACGGTTGCTGCAAGGGTGCGGAGTTCTTCCACGAGGCGCGGGGCGCGCCTCCGCGTGGACTCGCCCACGAGCTTGGCGACGAACGCATCCACAAACGTCTCCCGGCGCCCACCCACGATGGCCGTGATCGCCTCGTTGCGGCGCTCTCGCGCCTCGGGCGCATCTGCCATCGCCCGCGTGGCCACCAGGATCAACGCCTCCAGTCGCTCGGCGTGCGCGGCGGCCACCCGCAGCGCCACGTACCCCCCCATGGAGTGGCCGCCCAGGGCAAAGCGCGGCAGGGAGAGGGCGTCAGCGAGTTCCACCACTTGCTGCGCCAAGGCATCCATGGTGTACGCACCGGCGAGCTGGTCGGAACCCCCAAAGCCGGGCAGATCCGGGGTGATGACCCGGGCCACCGTCTCCAGTGCCGGCCGGATCGGGGCGAAGATCTCGGAGGAAAGGGGAAATCCGTGCAGCAGCACGAGGGGCAGGCCGTCCCCGTGATCCTCCACGGCGAGACGGAGGCCGCCCACATTGACGGTTCTAGTGGCAGTCGCCATGGGTCGAGTCTAGCGCGCCCCTTGACGAGCGGCGAGCGATGCCCTAGCTTGTAGGTGGTTCTTTGAGATCGAATCACGCACATCCGTAGGGGTGCCTCGCCTGCGGGCGAGGCTGAGATCACACCCTTGGAACCTGATCCGGGTCATGCCGGCGGAGGGAACGGAGCTGGTCGAGCGTTGCTGGGCGCGCTCCCACCTTTCGCCAGCCGGAAGGAGGGACGAGATGAGGAAGCTTGCCGCAGCGCTCGTTGTTTTTTTGCTCACACTATCCACCGTGGCCGCTGAAGTGGTGCGGGGCACGGTTCGGTCCGCCGCCACTGGCGCACCTCTGGAACGGGTGCGGGTGGAGCTGGTAGGCACCGGCACGGTGGCCTTCACTACTGCCGAGGGTTCTTTCCAACTGCCACTGGCTGGCGCACCGCCCTACGTGCTGTCGCTCTCCCTCGCCGGCCACCGGGTGCGGCGCCTGAGCCTGCCAGCGGCACCAGCCGAACCCCTGCTCCTGGAACTGGAGCCTGTGATCACCATCTCCGACCGCATCGAGGTCACCGCCACCCGGGCACGCGAGGGCCAAGATGCGGCGAGCTTCACCAACCTGCCCGCCGAGCGGGTGGCCGAGACGTACTGGGGCCAGGATCCGGCCGTGGCCCTCACCGAGCTCGCCCCGGGCATCTTTGCCTACAACGACAACGGCAACGGCATCGGCTACTCCTACTTCTCCATCCGCGGCTTTAGCCAGGCGCGTACCCGCGTCACCATCAACGGGGCACCCCTCAACGACGCCGAATCCGGCGAACTGTTCTTCATCGACCTGGCAGATTTCCTCGCCACGGCTGGGGACGTGCAGCTCCAGCGTGGGGTGTTCGGGCTGTCAGGGATCGGCGGCGCTTTGGACTTCACCACTGCCACCCCCGCCCTCGAACCCTCCTTCCGCCTCACCGCTGCCGCGGGATCGTACGGCACGCAGCGCTTCTCGGCGGTGTACAACTCGGGTCTCCTGGACGGCACCTGGGCCCTGTCGGCGCGCTACTCCAAGGTCACCACCGACGGGTACCGGGACCAGTCCTGGGTGGACATGTGGAACTACTACCTATCGCTGGTGCGCTTCGGAGCGCGGTCCACCTGGCGCCTCAACCTGTTTGGCGGCCCCGAGCAGACCCACCTGGCCTACTACGGCGTGCCCAAGAGCGTGCTTGACGGAGGCCTCACGGGCGATAGTGAGCGGGACCGTCGCTTCAACCCGCTCACCTACCCCGGCGAGATCGACACCTTCTTCCAGCCCCACTACCAGCTGGTGCACGAGGTGGACCTCTCCCCCGCCACCCGGCTCGAACAGACCTTCTACCTCTTCCAGGGCGACGGCTCCTACGAGCAGTACAAGGCGAATCGCCGCCTGGTGGAGTACAACTTGCCCAACGTCACCCTGCCCGACGGCACGGTGGTGACCCGCACCGATCTGGTGCGCCGGCGCTCCGTGGACGAGTGGGACGCCGGTTGGGTGCCCACCCTGCGCTCCACCCTCGGATCGGTGACCTGGACGGTGCGCGCCGAATTCCGCCAGCATCGCGCCCGCCACACCGGGGAAGTCACCTGGGCAGCCTTCTATCCAACCGTCCCCCCCGACCACCGCTACTACGACTACCAGGTGGAGAAGCAGTCCTGGGCCTTGGCCGGCCTCGCCTCCTGGCGTGCCAGCGACCGCCTCACCGTAAGCGGGGGGTTGCAGCTCGCCTCGCACCGCTACGACCTGTCCAGGGACCGCATCAAGGGGGTTGCCTTGGCCGAGCGCTACCAGTTCCTGCTGCCGCGGGTGGGGGCCGTACTCGCCCTGGGCGAGGGGGCCGAAGCCTTTGCGGCAGTGGCCAAGGGGGCACGGGAGCCCGCCTTCCGCACGATCTACGACCCGCAGGATTACTGGGCGACTCGCGTCCGGCTCGACCCCGAGAAGCTGTGGGACGCGGAGGCTGGTCTGTCGCTGCGGCGCCGCACCTTTCGGCTGCGCACCAGCTACTTCTTCATGCGCTTCGCCAACGAGATCGTCTGGGCCGGGGCCCTGGACGAAAACGGGGTGCCCGTGTACGGCAACGGGGCCCGTTCCCTGCACCGCGGCCTGGAGGTGGAGGGCTCCTGGCAGGTCGAGCCCCGCTTTGCCCTCGACGGTGCCCTCACCTTCTCCCGCAACACCTTCCTGCGCTACCGCGAGTTTGGCTGGGATGGGGAGGCAGAAGTGTTCGATGGCAACCGCATTGCCGGCTTCCCGGACCTTTTGGGCTCGCTCTCCGCTCGGTTCGACCTGGATCGCCTCCGCTTGCTCGCCACCCTGCGCCACGTGGGGCGTTTCTACCTGGACAACAGCCAAGACAACCGCCGCCACCCGGAACGCCGCCAGGGGGAGGGCTACGTGCCCCTCGAAAACCCCGCCTTCACCCTCCTGGATTTGTCGGCCCGCATCCACTTGCCCGCTTTCCTCACCAACCGGCTGGGTGTTGACAAGCTCCTCCTCGAAGCCCGCATCAACAACCTGCTGGACCGTCGCGTCACCTCCTTCGGCTACGTGGACGACGGCGAGCCCTATTTCATCCCGGCCGCGGGACGCAACGTCATGGTGGGGGTCGTCCTGGAACCATAGGGGAGTGTCCCTGGCCGAGCCTGCGCGCTACCATGGGGTGCGAGCACGAGACGGGGCGTCGCGCCGACTTCAAGCACGACGCCGGAAAGGATAGCGACGATGCGGAAGGCTGAACTCCCCCCACTCCCCTATGCCGTGGACGCGCTGGAACCGTTCTACGACGCACGAACGGTCGAACTGCACCACGGCAAACACCACCAGGCCTACGTGAACGGGCTCAATGCAGCCCTCGACAAACTGGAAGCGGCACGAGCGGCCGGAGACTTTGCGGCCATCAAGCACCTTGCCCGCGAAGTTGCCTTCCACGGGGGCGGCCACCTGTTGCACTCCATCTTTTGGACCAACATGAAACCAGGGGGAGGAGGGACACCCACCGGGGAGCTGGCAGCAGCTATTGGCCGCTCCTTCGGTTCCTTCGCGGCGTTCTCCGCCCAGCTCCGCGCTGCCACCAACGCGGTGGAGGGCTCCGGGTGGGGGATCCTCGCCGCCGAGCCCAGCGGGGAGCTGGCCGTCCTCCAGGTGGAGAAGCACCAGAACCAGCTCCTGCCAGGGTGGGTGCCCATCCTCGTGCTGGACGTCTGGGAGCACGCGTACTACCTCAAGTACCAGAACCGCCGGGCCGAGTGGGTGGACGCCTTCCTGGACCACCTGGTGAACTGGGAGGATGTAGCCCAGCGACTGGCCGCCACAGTCCGCTGAGGCGCTCAGCGAGGCGGTATTTCTCCACCCCCGGGGAGCGGGAGGCGTGGGGTCACGGCGTGGCCGCGGAGGCTAGCAGTAAGAGGTCTTCTGACGTCACCACCTGGAAGTGTTGCGCCGCGTACGCCACCAACGCTTCGTAGGCGGCCCAGATGGCCTCCTGCTCGCGCTCGGGGCGCAGCTGGCTGGGGTCGGGCGCATCCAGATCCCAGGGGGGTGGCAGCGGATCGCCGCGTTGGCCGTTGTGCATCTCGTAGTAGTAGGCGCTCCACGCCTCGGCCCCGGGGCGCACGAAGTTGTTCTCGTGGATGAGAGCGGTGATAAAGGGGAGCCGGGAGGGTGCCGAGGCGTTCCAGTTCGCGAGGCTCTTCTCCAGGATGCGCAGCGGGTGGTAGCGATCGGCCTGGGTGGAGCCCATGTAGTTCCACCAAAAGTTCTCGCTGCCGTCGATGACGGTCACCCGTGTGACGGAAAAGTCCGATGGACGCACGAGCAGTCCCTGTACGAACTCGAACGGCTGCTCGGGGTCGGTGCCGCTTTCGTGGTAGATCACCGTGGCCCGGGCCCCCAGTTCTCGGTATACGCCAAGCGCCGCACTGCGCAACTCCGGATCGTCGGTGGGAGCGCTTGCCACCACCGGCGCGCGAGCGAACACTTGGGCCACGTAGCGGTAGCCGCCGGGTCCGGAACGATCCAGCGCCCCTGTCTTTAGGTCCAGCTTGTAGGTCTCGTAATCCCGGATGGCCACCTGCAGCACTTCCCCCGCCAGGCCCGCAAGCGGCGCGTGGAACCCCGCGTAGAGGGGGTGAGGTGGCCGTACGTGGTAGGAGATGGTCATGGCGGAGCGGCGCAGGCGCTCCACCACCTCGGGGTGGCGCTCCAGGAGAACTCGCACCACCTCTGGGGTGAAGTAGAAGTCGCCCCGCACCCCGTACCGTTCGAAGATGTCCACCAGCCGGTTCAAGGTAGCCGCACTCTCGTCCGGGTGCACCCAATCGTGGACGTTCACGGCAAAGGTGATGTAGCCCTCCGACGCCTCCCCACCTGTCGACCCCACCCGGCGCCGCAGGCGGCCACGGCTCGTGCCGGTCTGCTCCCAGGCACGGTAGGCATCGGCCATCTCACCGAAGGTCGCCCACTGCACGCGCCCCTCCGCCACGTAGGGGTCCACGTGGGTAGTGAGGAAGCGGTCCACCTCCCCGAACGGGTCAGCGGGATCTCCCCGCAGCTCACCGGGGTGCAAGGTGAAGTGCATGACGTTGACCGCGTCCGGCGTGGCAGCAGCCACCGAGGCCACCAGCGCTCGCCCCACCACCGTGAGGTAGTCTTCGCTCTTGTAGTCACTCGTGTCGTAGGCACCCTCGGGGAGGAAGATGACGGGACCGTTGGGATCGTGGGTGGTAAAGGAAGAAAAGTCCACGCCGTCCGTCCCCCCCGCCGGACGCCACGGGTGGACGGAGCGAACGACTTCCGGGATCTGCTGCGTATGCGGGTTTTTCCAGTCGCTGTTGATGGATAGCCCCGCACAGGCTGCCGCCGCAAACACACCCGGGTAGAGGTTGCCGCCACTCCAGTAACGCAGGGTGGAAATGCCGGCGGCCTGCCGGATGTACTCCATCTCCTCTGCCATCACTGCACACCAGCGGTCCACCGGCAAGCTTTCGCCGTCGGGTCCCAGGTGGGCGTCCTCGTGGAAGTGCAGCGCCATCTCGTGCCCCCGGGCAGCCAGCTCCGCCAGCACGGGGTTGGCGTCGCGGATCGCCACCTGTGTGAACGGCGACTGGGCTTGCACCGTGAGGCGTCCGCCGTGCCGTTCCACGATGGCCGCGAGCTTCTGAATGTCTTGCACGTGCCTGGCAAAGTACTGGGCATCCCAGTAGTTGCCTTGCCCGGACCGGTACCCCTGGGCCGTCACCCCCTGGGGTTCGATGTGGAGCCCGATGCCGAACAGGAGGACTGGCTGCTCGCTCCCCTGCCCCGCTGCCACCACCGGGGCGACGAGGGCCACGGCAACTGCCCACACCGCGCTGCGTCGCCTGCGCCCTGGCATGTGCGAGCCTCCTCGAGCGCTGCCGCGTCTCTTCCCGTCCTCGATTCCCTGGAACTGGTCTCGCCTTTCTCGCATGCTCGTCTCCCCTCACCCAGGAGACGGTCGAATTCCAGGCAGGATGACATCGGGCCTCGGCCCTCGTGCCAGAGGCACGCGGACAGCAAAGGGAGCGGCTGCCGGGTTGGATGGGGTGCGGCTCTCCCGCCCGGCTGCACGTGCAGATCAGGCCCGTTTCAGCGCCTGCCAAACAGCCGCACGAGCGCTGTCTTGCCCACACCGATGGAGTTCGCCTCGTACCAGAACTCCACCCGAGTAATGGTGCGATCCTCACCGGAGAGGTCGATGACGCGACTCTCGCCTCCGGCTGGAATGACGGTGCGCAGCGACACGTCCTGCACGCTGCCGTTGGCAAAGTGCACCTTCATATCCAAGAAGTGCACCGGCCTGCGCCGTACCACGAGTTTCAACGCCGAAAAGCTCCCCCGCGCCCCCGTCACGGCAATCACATCATGGTCGACCCGATCCGCCACCACGCGTTCGCCCAGGAACACCCAGTTGGCTGCACTGGCCACCTCCACGCCACCCGCCAGCAGCAGGGTCACCAAGAGGATCGCACCCCACACTTTGTGTTGGCTCATTTTCACGTTCCCCTCCTAAACTGCTGCCATTCTACCCCAACCCCACGCACCTGCGTGGGCCCTTCTCGACAGCTCCCTCCCGCAGCCCCTGCTGTCGACCCAGCTCAAGACCGAGCCCGGGCCTCGTCAGCAGGTTCGGGCGCACGAGCCCGGGAGCGTTAGGAGGTTCCCTCCGACCCGGTCGGGGCCGTTGCTGGCGGAGCGGTCTTGCGGGAACGCCGACGCGAACGGCGGGGCTTCTCCGGCGGCTTCTCCTCGGCTGCACTTTCGGCCGGGGCCGCCTCCGCCTCCGTTTCGCCGCTGCCGGTGTCGAACCCAGCCACAACGTAAGTCCCTGAGCGCTGGTCGCGGCGGAGCTTGACGATCTGGTGCGATTCGGCATCCTCCAGGAGCTTCGAGAAGCTGGAGTAGCCAAAGTACTCCTCGTTGAACTCGGGGCGCTTGCGCTGCATGGTCTGCTTGATCATGGAGCCCCACAGGACTTCCTTCCCGTCGCGGGTGAGCGCCTTGATGGCGTCCACGAGCAGCGTGAAGCACTCCCGCTTCTTCTTTGGCAGCCCTTCCAGCGGCACCACAGCCTGCTGCGAGCGCACCAAGTCCTCGTAGTACACGAACTCGTCGCAGTTGGAGATGAGCAGCTCCGAGGAGGAGTTCTTGACCCCGAAGGCCATGACGTACTTGTCGTTCTCCCGCAGCTTGGAGACCAGCGGCGAGAAGTCCGAATCCCCCGTGCCGAGAGCAAAGGTGGTGACGTGCTCCTTGGCGTAGCACAGGTCGAGGGCATCCACCACCATGCGGATATCCGCCGAGTTCTTCCCCGAGTACTTCTTCAGAGGGATGTCGATGAGCTCGATGGCGGCTTCGTGAAACGCCCGCTTGTAGCTCTGGTAGCGCTCCCAGTCGGCGTAGGCACGCCGCACCACCACCTTGCCCTTCTCCAGCAGGCGGGCCAGCACCAGCTGGATGTCGAAGTTGGCAAAGTGGGCGTCCTTCAAACCCAGGGCAATATTCTCGAAGTCGATGAAGAGGGCAATCTTGTGGTCTTCCAGTGGCATCCGTGCCACCTCCGTTTTCGCGGCCTACCGCCGGCCGCGCAGATGCTAGCCCCTTGCGTGCACTCTGGCAACAAGAAAGCCTCGGCGCCGCTCGACTCCTCGCGGATCCCTGGCGTCTCTTTGCAACTGCAGCCCACGCGAAGCCCACCTTCCTCACGGCGTCGGCGCCACGCTCGGCAAGCCTCCACGCGCGGGCTGGTTCAGGACCCGGATCGTCCGCTCCATCGCTTCGCCTCGCCTCTCCCTCCGCGTCCCATGATGCCCTGGAGCCTGGCATCCGGTGCCCCGGCAAACCCGCCGCAGCGGGACGGCCGCCGGGGAGGCGGGGGTGCGCCAGGGTGGCTGCAGCGCCTGTCGCTTGCGCCTAGCGCGGCCAGGTGGGCTTGCTCACCTCGCCCCGTTCCAGCTTCCCCAGCCACTCGTGAATCCCCCTCGCCGCCGTCTTCCCCGCGCCCATGGCCAGGATGACGGTAGCGGCACCGGTGACGATGTCGCCGCCAGCAAACACCCCCGGGATCGAGCTCATCATCGTTTGCTGGTCCACCACGATGCACCCGTGGCGGTTGAGCTCCAACCCCGGAGTGGCGCGAGTGGCCAGGGGGTTGGGGCTCTGGCCAATCGCCACGATCACCGTGTCCACCTCGATGTCGTACTCGGAACCGGGGATGGGAACAGGGCGCCGCCGCCCCGAAGCGTCCGGTTCGCCCAGTTCCATCCGCTGGATCCGCATCCCGGTGACGAAGCCTTCCTCGTTCCCGTAGATCTCCAGCGGCGCCGACAGCCAGCGGAAATCAATGAACTCCTCTTCCGCCCGCTCCAGCTCCTCCTTGCGGGCCGGCGACTCGGCCCGCGTGCGCCGGTAGATGCAGATGACCTCCTGCGCCCCCAGCCGCTTGGCGCAGCGCAGGCAGTCCATGGCCACGTTGCCGGCGCCCACCACCGCCACGCGGCGGCCCAGCCGCACGGGCGTGTCGTAGTTGGGAAAGTCGTAGGCCCGCATCAGGTTCACGCGGGTCAGGAACTCGTTGGCGGAGAGCACGCCAATGAATTGCTCGCCAGGGATCCCCAGGAAGGCGGGGAGTCCGGCCCCCGTGCCAAAGAACACGGCATCGTAGCCGTACTCCCAGAACAGCTCCTCCACAGTCGCGGTCTTGCCAACCACGAAGCCGGTGCGGATCTCCACCCCCATGCGCTTCAAGTTTTCCACCTCGTAATCCACGATGGCCTTGGGCAGCCGGAACTCGGGGATGCCGTACACCAGCACCCCGCCGGTCTTGTGCAGCGCCTCGAAGATCGTGACCTGGTGCCCCAACCGGGCAAGATCCGCCGCACAGGTCAGCCCCGCCGGCCCCGAGCCGATCACGGCCACCTTGTGGCCGGTGGGGGGAGCGCAGTGGGGCATTTCGATCTCGCCCGCCTCCCGCTCCAGATCGGCCACGAACCGCTCCAGCCGGCCGATGGCCACGGGGGTGTACTTCTTGGTCAGGACGCACACCATCTCGCACTGGTCCTCCTGCGGACAGACGCGCCCGCAGATGGCCGGCAGCGTGTTGGTTTCCTTGATCTTGGCCACCGCCTCCTTGAACTTGCCCTGGCGGATCAGGTCCACGAAGGCGGGGATGTCGATCTCCACTGGGCACCCCTGCACGCACAGGGGCTTCTCGCACTGGAGACAGCGCTGGGCTTCCATCATCGCCAGCTCGGCGGTGTACCCCAGCGCCACCTCCGAAAAGTTGCGGACCCGCTCCTCCGGCTTCTGCTCCGGCATGGGGTGCCGGGGGATTTTCATCCGCTCCTTCTTTGGCAGCTCGGGCAGACCCACGGTCTCCTCAGGCATGGCTTGCTCCTTCCAGGGCGCGGCAACGGTGCTGGGCGAGAAAGCGCTGGCGCGCCTCCTGCTCCTGCGGCAGGAAGGCCCGCAGTCGTTTGATGAGGAGATCAAAGTCCACCTTGTGGCCGTCGAACTCGGGCCCGTCCACGCAGACGAACTTGGTCTGTCCCCCCACGTCCACCCGGCAGCAGCCGCACATCCCGGTGCCGTCAATCATGATGGAGTTCAAGGAGACCAGCGTGGGGATAGCGTCCTTGCGGGTCAGGTCCGAGACCACCTTCATCATGATGGCCGGACCGATGGCCACCACCAGGTCCGGTTTCCCCCGTTCGGCAATGAGATCCGCGAGAGCATGGGTCACCAACCCCTTCCGGCCAAAGGAGCCGTCGTCGGTGGTGAAGAAGATCTCGTCGGAAACCGCTGCCATTTCCTCGCGGAGGATCACCAGCTCCTTGGTGCGCCCCCCCAGGATGGAGTAGACCCGGTTCCCCGCGGCCTTCATGTCGGCAGCGATGGGCAAGAGCGGCGCAATCCCTGCCCCCCCACCCACGCACACCACCGTGCCCACCCGCTCGATGTGGGTGGGGGTGCCCAGCGGGCCCACCACCGCCTGCAGCTCGGAGCCCACCGGGAAGGTGCCCATCTCCATGGTGGTCTTGCCCACCTCCTGGACCACCAGGGTGATGGTCCCCGCCACCGGGTCCGAGTGGGCAATGGTGAGGGGGATCCGCTCACCCCGTTCGTGGAGCAGCACCATCACGAACTGCCCGGGTCGGTGTTTGCGGGCAATTTCCGGCGCACCGACCACGAAGCGCCAAAAGCCCGGCGCGATGGCTTCCTTGGCAATGATTGGGAACACCGGCTACCCTCCATCCCGCCGCCGCGTACCGATCGCCCACCGGCGGCGCCCCCGCCTGCAAGAGCGAAACTGTACCTTGAGCCCACCCGCTTGACAAGGCGGGGACGGGCCGGCGCTACGGTTCCGCTCAGCCCACCCTCCCTCGCTGCGCTATCCTGCGCCGATGGGTGAGGGTCCTTCGAGCAAGCGCATTGCCCTCCACGCTGCCACTTTGGGCGGGCGACGGGTGGACTACGCCAGCGCGCTGAACGAGGAACAGCGGCAGGTGGTCATGCACCCGGGGGGTCCCATGCTGGTGCTGGCGGGCGCTGGCTCCGGCAAGACCCGAACCGTGGTGTACCGCGTGGCGCGCCTCCTGGAGGATGGGGTGGACGCCAGCTCCATCCTGCTCCTCACCTTCACCAACCGGGCCGCCCGCGACATGCTCCAGCGGGTCGAGACCCTCCTCGGCCGGGACGCCAGCCGCATCATGGGGGGAACGTTCCACTCCGTGGGCAACCGACTCCTGCGTCGCTTCGGCACCCGCTTGGGCTACGCGGATAGCTACGGCATCCTGGACCGGGAGGACGCCCGCGACCTGATGGCCGCTGCCCTGGCCGAGGAGGTGCCCCACGCACCCGAGCGCCGCCTGCCGGGCGCCGCAGCGTTGGTGGAGGTGTACTCCTACGTGGTCAACACCGGCCGCCCCCTCCCGCAGGTGCTGGCCGCCCGCTTCCCACAGTTCGCTGGCGAAACCCAGGTGATCGAGAACGTGTTCCGCCGCTACCTGGAGCGCAAACGGCGGGCCAACGTGATGGACTACGACGACCTCCTCCTCAACTGGCTGCTCCTCCTCCGCCACCAACCCGAGGTCCGCCTGCTCCTGGCCACCCGCTTCCAACACATCCTGGTGGACGAGTACCAGGACACCAACCGCCTGCAGGCGGACATCGTGGACAGCATGCTGGGAGGAGGGCGCAACTTGCTGGTGGTGGGGGACGACGCGCAATCCATCTACGCCTTCCGCGGCGCCGAGTACGCCAACATCCTGTCCTTCCCCGAACGCTACCCAGACTGCACCACCTTTCGCCTGGAGACCAACTACCGCTCCCTGCCCCCCATCCTGGACCTGGCCAACGCTTCCATCGCCTGCAACGAGAAACAGTTCCGCAAGACCCTGCGGCCCGTGCGCGAGGGGGGGGAGCTGCCCGCCCTGGTGGCTGCCCCCACCCCCGAAACCCAGGCGGCGTTCGTCGCCCAGCAGGTGCTGGAACTCCTGGACCAGGGGGTGCCGCTTCCGGAAATTGCGGTGCTTTACCGCAACCACTCGCACTCGCTGGAGCTGGAGGTGGAGCTGACGCGCCGCAACATCCCCTACGAGGTGCGCTCGGGGCTGCGCTTCTTCGAGCAGCGGCACGTCAAGGACGTGCTGGCCCACCTGCGCTTCGTGGCCAACCCGCGGGACGAGGTGGCCTTCACTCGCATGGCGCGGCTGCGCCCGCGCCTGGGCCAACGGCTCGTGGCTCGCATCTGGAGCGCCTTGCTCCAGGGCAGCGAACCCTTGCGTGCGCTGCACCGGCTGGACGGCCGAGCCCTCGGCCTCCCCCCGGCCGCCGCCCGTTCCTTGCAGCAGCTGGCCGAACTGGTGCAGCGTCTGGAGGCGCTCGTAGCTCGGCCAGGGGAGATGGTGCGGGAGGTGCTGGCTTCAGGGTACCGCGACTGGGTACGCTCCCAGTTCGACAACGCTCCCTCGCGCCTGGACGACCTGGAGCAGCTCGCCCTCTTTGCCGACGGCTACGACACCCTCGCTGCCTTTCTGGACGAGGTGACGTTGATGAACGAGCTGTCGGGGGAGGACGTGACCGCCGAGCCGGGGGAGCGGGAAGCCATGACCCTCTCCACGGTGCATCAGGCCAAGGGGCTAGAGTGGCGCGTGGTGTTCGTGGTGTGGCTGGCCGAGGGGCGCTTCCCCACCGCCCGCGCGGAGGACTTGGAGGAGGAGCGACGGCTCTTCTACGTGGCTTGCACCCGTGCCAAGGACGAGCTGTACCTGTGCTACCCCCTCATCTGCCGCGACCGCTACCGCCTCGATATCATCACCGAGCCGTCCCGGTTCGTCTCCGAACTCCCCGAGTCCACGTACCAGCGCTGGCTGCTGGAAGAAGGTGCGGCCGAGGAGGAGCCAGCGGCCCTCGCTCCCGGCAGCTACCGCCTGCCCGGTTTCCTCCCGGACCCCGACAGCAACTGACCACCCCACCGCCACACGAGGGGCAGGACCGGCCCGGGCCGGGGCCGCGGGATACCCCTTGTGGGAAGCCGTCCGTTTGGCTAGGGTGGGCGGGTGGAGGTGCTCCATGAGCTGGTCGCTGCTCGTTACCCTCGTCGTCACGTCGCTGGGCCTCTGGCCCACCCAGGCCCGGCTCGCCACCCCCGCAGGACCCCCACCCAGCCTCAGCGAGGTGCGCCAAAGGATGGGCATCCCCTCCACCGATGAGCTGCGCGGCCAGATGGATACCGTTGGCTTTGCCGCCAACGCCGAGCAGATGGCCGCCGTGTGGAAACTGTCGGAGGAGCCGCCAGCACCCGAGGCGTTCGCTCCCCTCCCCCCCGCCGGTGTGGCGGCCGTAATCTGCCCCCACGACGACTACCTCTACGCTGGGCGCGTGTACCGGAAGGTGTTGCCGCTCCTCACCGCGCGCACCGTGGTGGCCATCGGGGTGTTCCACCGCTACCGCCAGTTTGGCGCCCACGACTTCCTGGTCTTCGACCCCTACCGCGCCTGGCGCACCCCCGACGGTGAACTCCCCATCTCCCCACTGCGCGAGCGGCTGCTGGCCTCGCTCGCGGCTGGCGATGCGGTCCAGGATGCCGCCATGCACGACTCGGAACACTCCGTTGAAGCCCTGGCGTACTGGCTCCACCACGCCCGACCCGACATGGCCCTGCTACCCATTCTGGTGCCGGCCGGCTCCCTGGCCCGCCTCGACGAGCTCGCCCAACGCCTGGCACGCGCCCTTGCCACGATCATGCGCGAGCAGGGGTGGCAACTGGGCCGCGACCTGGCCATTGCCATCTCCGCCGACGGAGTCCACTACGGCCCCGACTTCGACCATACCCCGTTCGGCGCAGGCGGTGTGGAGGCCTACGTCAAGGCCTGCGAACGCGACCGCGCCCTCCTCACCGGCCCCCTCTCTGGCCCGCTCTCCCAGGAGAAGATCGAGGCGCTCTTCGCCACCTTCGTGGATCCGGCTGATCCCAGTCGCTACCGCCTCACCTGGTGCGGCCGCTTCTCGATCCCCTTCGGCCTGCTCCTCCTCGCCCACACGGCCCGAGCGCTGGAGCTGCCGCCGCCGCAGGGACACCCGGTGGCCTACGCCACCTCCGTCGGCTGGCCGGAGCTGCCGGTACGCCAGCTGGGGCTGGGAGAAACCGCCCCAGCCAACCTCTACCACTTCGTGTCCTACCCGGCGGTGGCGTATACCGTCGCGGCTGGCGGCCAACCTTAGCGATACCCCGCCTCCGCCAGGGCGGCCAGCACGGCAGCCTCCATGGCTGCTGCCATGTCCTCCTCCGGCGTGGGGCTCCTCACGCCCCACTCGCCAATGCTCTCCACCAGCGCAGCGCGGGGGTACTCCCGGATCCACGCCGGAATCCACTGCCGCCGCAGGAGGGTGAGCCAGTCCTCGCCCGCCTCGGCTGCCGCCTGCGCCAGATGGATCAGTCCGTCGAGCGCGCTTGCTTGCTTGCTCATGGCTTCCCTCCCAATCCACCTCCTCAGCCCCAACGTGGCGAGTGCCCACATTGCGGTGCCGCGTCTTCGGTTACCAGCCGACCTGCACCCCAGAATACACCCGCCCTCGCCCACGCGCGAGCGGGGCAACGAGCGGCGCCGCATCAGCTGTGCCTACGAGCGCCGGTGCCAGACGGTGCCGTGGGGGGTGTCTTCGAGCACGATGCCGCGCTGCGCCAGCTCGTTGCGGATGGCATCGGCCCGGGCAAAGTCCCTGCTGGCGCGAGCGGCAGCCCTGGCGGCAATGAGCGCTTCCACGTCCTCCTCCAGCGGTGCTGCCGGCACCGCCGGAACCACCCCCAGCACCCTGTGCACCCGGTCCAAGAACCACTCCAGCCGCGCGCGCACCGGGGCCGCAATGCCGTTCTGGTCCAGGGCTTGATTGGCGCGCGTCAGGAGCGTGTGGAGGGCAGCCAGAGCCCGCGCGGTGTTGAGGTCATCGGCCAGGGCTGCGTCGAACTCCACCGCCGCGGCTTCCACCTCTTGCAGGGTCAGGCTCCCCTCCCCGCTGGCCACCGGGGTATGGGCGACCCGCCGCACCGTGTTGCCGATGCGCTCCAGAGCCGCTGCCGCACCCCGCAGCCCCTCGAAAGTGAAGTTGAGTTTTTGCCGATACGGAACGGAAACGAGGAGATAGCGGATGGCCTGGGGGTCCCACCCCTTGGCCACGAGGTCGCGCAGGGTGTAAAAGTTCCCCAGGGACTTGGCCATCTTCTGTCCCTCCACGACCAGGTGCTCCGCGTGCAGCCAGAAGCGAGCGAACGGCACGCCCGTCGCTGCCTCGCTCTGGGCAATCTCGTTCTCGTGGTGGGGAAAGATGTTGTCCACGCCCCCGCAGTGGATGTCGATGGACTCGCCCAGTAGGCTCATGGCCATCGCCGAGCACTCCAGGTGCCAGCCCGGTCGCCCCGGCCCGAAGGGGCTGTCCCAGAACGGTTCCCCCGGCCTGTGCGCCTTCCACAGCACGAAGTCCCGCACATCTTCCTTCTCGTACTCGTCGGCATCGACGCGGGCCCCCGGCTTCACCTCGTCCAGGCGCACCCCCGACAGCTTGCCGTAGCCGGGAAAGGTGGCGAGGCGGAAGTAGGTGGAACCCTCCAGGGCATAGGTGTGACCCTTGGCTTGCAGCCGCTGCACCAACTCGATCATCTGCGGCACGTACTCGGTGGCGCGCGGGTAGTGTTCGGCCCGCTCCACGCCCAGCGCCGCGAGATCCTCGAAGAACGCCTGCACGTAGCGATCGGTGTACTCGCGCAGCGAAACCCCCTGGGCATTGGCGCCACGGATCGTCTTGTCATCGATGTCGGTGAGGTTCATGACCTGGGTCACGGTGTACCCGAAGGCGGTGAGGGTGCGCCGCAGCACATCCTCGAACAGGAAGGTGCGCAGGTTTCCAATGTGGGCAAAGTCGTACACCGTGGGCCCGCAGGTGTACAGGCGCACCCGCCCCGCTTCCAGCTCCTGGAACTCCTCCAACCGCCGCGAAAGGGTGTTGAGCAACCGAACTGGCTGTGGCATCTCCCCTCCGCCAGCAATTCTAGCGTTGCGAGCCGCCCGGCAGGCCTACCACCCGCCGCGCTACAAAGCGACCGAACCCCACCAGCAGCGCCAGCAGCTCGCCGTTGCGCTCCCAGGGCAGCGGGTACTCCACCCCCAGCTCCGCCCCATCCCGCGCCGCGTGCTCCTGCCACAGCGGTGCCGTGGGGGCAAAGAGCCGCACCCGTGCGCGGTGGCGTTCGACCGTATCCGCCACCAGGGCCGCCGCGCCCATCTCGCCCCGGCGCTGCACCTGTTCCAGAAGCGAGGAAGCCAGCCCCGGCCGGGGAACCGCCGGGACGGAGAAACCGCACACCACGTCCCACGCCACCGGCTCTTCGGCCAACAGCGGCACCAGCACCCCCGCCGCTTCCACGCCCCCCGCCAAAAGGTTGGCGCTCTCCTCCCCCTCCCCAGCCACCGGTCCCCAGCCGCCTGGGAAGGCAGCTGCCGCCCGCAGGAAGTGCGCCGCCTGCCCGGCGGGCCGCTGGCTCAGCTCGATGCGGCGCAGGACCCCCGCTGAAAGATCGGCCACCGCCACGTCGCAGCGTCTGCCCTGGGCCAAGAGCCGGCCTGGCCAGTCCTGGCACGCCGCCTCGAGCTGGCGGTCGAGGGCAGCGCCGTCCAACCAGCCCGACAGGCGCCACGGATCGGGTAGAACCACCACCTCGCCTAGGAAGCCCAGCCGAGCCTGGGCAGTCCCTACCTGCGAGGCCAGCAGCGGGCAACCCGACTCCGCCTCCCGCAACCACTCCGCCGCCGCCGCCGCCCCTTCCCCCAGGAGCGCCCGCACGGCCAGCACCCCACCCAACCCGGCCCCTGCTCCCCGCTCCCAGCTCACGCCGTGCCGTTCCAGCTCCGCCAGCACCCCGGCGGCAAAGCCCGCCTGGACACCGTCCGCCAACACCAAGAGATGGCGCTCTGCCGCCACGCGAGGATGCTAGCACGCAGGGCTTATCGCACCCGGCGCAACAACGCGAGGGGGCCGCCTCGCCCGCTCAAGGCCAGCGCCAGAGGCGCAACGCGTGCTGGCTCCTCCCAGGCGAAGATGGTCGTATCGCCCATCGACAACGTGCCGTCCCCATCGTCCTCCAGGAGCACCAGGTACATCCCCCCGCCGTGCAGCACGTCGCCGGCCCGCACCTCGACACCCCAGCGCAGCGGCCCGCCGCTGCGGCGGAAGTGAAACTCCGTCCCCACCGCCACCAGCTCGACAGGCTCCCCCCACCCCGGATCCAGGGCCGTCCCACCACCAGCCGCGGCCGCGAAGGCCAGCGGCGTGGTCACGAAACCTTCCAGAACGAGTTGGGCGGGGGAAAGCGGCAAGGGCCACCCCTGTGCCTCGGGCCACACCTCTGGGCGGAAGGTGAAGCAGCCCAGCCGCAGGTGGGCCGACAACCCCGGGTTGATGCCGGGGGGGAAAGTAAACTCCACGACGATCTTCGGCACAGCCCCCGAAAACACCTGATCGGCGCCGGGTGAGCTCACCGACTCGGTGGCCAGTAGATCCTCGCTCGTGCGGTAGCTCCCCACCCGCACCTTGAGGCGAAACGGACCGGCAGGGATGGCGTTGCCAGGCACGGTGCGGGCGAGGAAATCGTCGTTCCGCGCCGCAAGGTCCAAGCGGGTGACCAGCTCCCGACCCAACTCCGGGGCGAGGAAATCCCGGTAGGCCAGCTTGTCGGCACTTTCCGCCCCCACCTCGCGCCAGGCGAGGAGCGACGGTTCCACCGTGTACCAGGAAGCCCGGAGCTCCCCCCCGCTTGCCGGCCAGGAGGAGATGGGGTGGACCGGGACGAGTTGGCCCCCCACCTGCACGGGAGCGAGAGCGCACAGCTTCTCGAGGGGACCCCCGCCGCGACGGTAGGTGAGGAGCGCGGCCGCCTCCACGGTGCTCCCCGCCGGGAAGGAACGGAACGCATCGGAGGCAACACCTTCGCCGGGCCCGCGGAACACCACCTGGACGGCCACCAGGTGCGGCCGCCGCGCCTGGCGTAGCGCCCACCACCCCACCGTCAAGGCCACGGCCACCACCAGGGCAGTGAAGATACCCAGTGCTGTGCGAGTTTCCGCTTCCATGGGCGGATTCTAGCCCCGCCGACGGGCGGTTCGAGGGGGCTGGAAGCGCGTAGAATCTCTGCTCGTGGCGGTTCGTGTCGACCTGGCCACCCGCGAGATCGTCTGCTCCGTGCACGACCTTCTCGGCGAACCCTCCCGCCACAGTCTCGGTGGCCTGGGCGAGGGGCTGGCGCGCCTCACGGTGGGGGCCGAACTGCACCGGCTCGTCCAACGCGAGCGACAGGCCGCCGACGCCCGCTACGTCCCCGAGGTGAGTCTCGACACTGCCGTGGAGATCGACGGCTGGACGCTGCGGGTGGTGGGACGCGCCGACGGCGTGGTGACGGATCCCCACCGGCCGGTGGTGGAAGAGATCAAGACCATCCACTTCCGCACCGAGCTTTACCACCTGTTCGGGCAGGAGCGCCTGGAGCGGTTCCGCTGGCAGGTCAAGCTTTACGCCTACTTCCTCTACCCCCAGGGCAACGCCGCCGCCCGGCTCCTCCTGGTGGACCTGGGCAGCGACGAGCGGCGCAGCGAGGACGTCCCCTGGCAGCCAGCCGAGGTGGCCTCGTACCTGCGCTCGCGCCTCCACGCCCTGGTGGGGGCGGAGCGGCAGCGCGAGGCGCTGCGCGAGAAGTGGCGGGAGTCGGCGGCGCGGCTCCCCTTCCCCTTCGATGCACCCCGCCCGGTGCAGCGGGAAGCCATGGAAGCGGTGGCCGAAGCCCTAGCCGCCTCGCGCCACCTCCTCTTGGCGGCACCCACAGGTGTGGGCAAGACAGCTGCCGCCCTCTACCCCGCCGTGCGCCAGGCGCTGGCCACCGGCAAGCGCGTGTTCTTCCTCACCGCCAAGACGCTGCAGCAAACACTCTCTGTGGACACGGTCCGGCGCATGCAGGACGGGCAGTGGCGCTCGATCCAGCTCCGCGCCAAGGCCAGGATGTGTGCCAACCGCGAGATGATCTGCCACGAAGAGTTCTGCCCCTACGCCCAGGACTTTAGTCTCAAACTGGCCCGGAGCGGCGTGGTGCCTGCCCTTGCCACCGCCCCGCACATCGACCCCGACCGGGTTTTCGAAAGCGCTCGCGAGGCCGAGGTGTGCCCCTTCGAGGTCTCCCTCCAGTTGCTGTCGGACTGCACGGCCATCATCTGCGACTACAACTACGTCTTCGACCCCGCCATTGCCCTCTTTGCCGGCGGCGACCGCAGCGAGATCGACGGCTCGTACCTCATCATCGACGAGGCGCACAACCTGGTGGACCGGGCTCGCGAGTACTTCTCCCCGCGGCTGTCGCGCCAGGCTATTGGCGAGGCGCGGCGCACCATCGAGGGGTACCGGCAGCGGGTTTGCCGCGACCTGGACGAACTCTTGGGCGAGCTGGAGCAGTACCTCCACCACCTCGTGACCCAGGCCCTGGGGCGTCGCCACGGCGTCGCCCCCAGCACCTTCGACGCCGACAAGCTCGCCGGCTTTCGCCTCGCCCTCGACGCCCTGGTGAGTCCCTACTTCCTCTTCAAGCGCTCGGTGGATCTGTGGCTCGCTGAGGACCCCGTGCTCGGGGTCTTGCTCTCCCTGGCGCGCCTCACCGAGCTGGTGGAGGACGGTGGTCCCGAGTTCGTGCACCTGGCCGAGCGCACCGACACGGGCGAAGCCGATGAGGTGCTGCGCATCTTCTGTCTGGATGCTGCCCGCTTCACGGGGCGGATCATCCAGCGGTGCGCCAGTTGCATCGCCATGTCGGCAACCCTGGAGCCGTTCGACTTCTACCGCGACCTGTTGGGCTTCGATCCCGACCGCACGGACACGCTCTCGCTCCCCTCCCCGTTTCCCCCCGAGAACCGGCTCATCCTGGTGGTGGACGAGGTGGACACCTCCTTCCGAAAACGTGCCGGCAGCTACGGGCGCATTGCCGAACTGGTGGCCGAACTGGCCCCGCCCGGCCACAACGCCCTGGCGCTGTTCCCCTCCTACGCGTTCCTGCGCGAGGTGGCTGCCCGCCTGGTGAGTCCAGGACACCGGGTGGAGATCCAGCGAGGCGAGGACTCCAACCGCCTCCGCCAGGAGGTGCTGGAGCGGCTGCGCCAAAGCCAGGAACCCGTGTTGCTCCTGGGGGTTCTCGGTGGCGTCTTTGCCGAGGGGGTGGACTACCCGGGCGACATGCTCTCCCAGGTGATCGTGGTCTCGCCCGGCCTACCGCAGGTCGGTCCCGAGCGGGAACTCCTCAAGCGCTACTTCGAGGAGCGGTACGAGCGAGGGTTCGAGTACGCGTACCTCGTGCCGGGGATGACGCGGGTGGTGCAGGCCGCGGGGCGGCTCATCCGTTCCGAGCACGACCGCGGCGCCATCGTGCTCATCTGCCAGCGCTTCACCAGGGAGCCCTACGCCTCGCTCCTGCCGAGGGAATGGGCCCCCGAGGGGGTGGCGGCGCTGCGCGTGGCCGACCCCGTGGCGGCCGTGCGTCGGTTCTTCACGGCGCCGAGGTGACGTGCTAGATTGGCAGGAGCAAAAGGGGGGACGATGGACACGATCGCCACGGTCTTGGAGGAGAAAGGGAGCCGTCACGTCATCACCGTCTCGCCCAACCACACCGTGCGCGAGGCGGTGAAGGTGATGTGCGAGGCGCGGGTCGGAGCCGTGTTGGTGTGCGAGGAGCGGTCTCCTTGCGGCATCTTGAGCGAGCGGGACCTAATGGTGCGGGTGATCCTGGCGGGGCGCAACCCCGACACCACCCCTGTGCGCGAGGTCATGACCGCCGAGGTGGCGTGCATCCGGCCCGACGCTTCCGTGGACGAGGCGATGGCCATCATGACCGATCGCCGCTGCCGACACCTGCCGGTGGTGCAGGAGGGCGAACTGGTCGGCCTGGTCTCCATCGGCGATTTGGTGCGCCACGAGAGCCAGGGGCAGAAGTTCGTCATCCGCATGCTCACCGATTACGTGACCGGCAAGTACCCGGGTTAGCGCCGCGGGGCAGGGTACCGCTCCCCTCCTCGCTGCAGCTCGCCGGGCGGCGGCGCCGACGAGGCGGGCGAGCGCACCAGCAGCGACCAGAGGAACCCACCCGCCACCTTGCTCAGGAACTGGCCCCCCGTCACGGCGAGGGCAAAGCTGCCAAAGGCCAGGGTGGGGAACACTACGCTGTCCGCCAACGCCCCCAGCACGTTGGAGCCGTTGACTCGCACCAGGTACTGGCGGCTTCCCAGCAGGTGGAAGGTGACAGCATCCGCCGTTGCTGCCGCGGCAAAGGCCAGGCAGCTCGCCAGGGCCACCCGCGCCGAGCCCCGGTTGAGCAGCCACGAGATGGCGCTGCCGGAAGCGATCAGCACCCCCATCTTCGCCACGAGCCTTTCGCCCCGCCACGCCTCGTGCAAGCGGTCGCGCAGGGTGAGGTCGAGGCCGATGAGGGCAAAGGCCACCAGGTACACGGCCCTCGTTCCGAACCGCGTCACCAGCAGGTTCGCCGCCACGATGGCTGCCAGGTACAGCCCCACCATGGCCGCGTTGCCCACCCCCTTGCCCATCGGTTCCCTCATCGCCTCGCCCCCTTCCCCAGCCGACCCCCTGCCACCGCCTGCCAGCACCTGCGCCTCACCGCTCGAGAAGGTTGTACTTGAGGATGCACCAGATGGCCTCGATGCCGTCCCCCCAGCCAATCTTCTTCCCTTCCGCGTAGGTACGCCCGTGGTAGGAGATGGGCACCTCGTAGATGCGCACCCCCATCCGCGCCACCCGCGCCGTGAACTCGGGTTCGAAACCGAAGCGCTGGGAGGTGATGCGGAGGCGTTCCTTGACCGCGCGGGTGAACACCTTGTAACACGTCTCCATGTCGGAAAGGTTCAAGTCGGTGAACATGTTGGAAAGGAGCGTCAGGAAGCGGTTGCCAGCAAAGTGCCAGAAGAACA
>JACADV010000109.1 GCA_013388425.1 Thermoanaerobaculaceae bacterium
CCCCTGCCCCCAGCAGCTCGTCGAAAACGGGGTAGATGAGGAACACCAAAAACACCGTGGTGACCGCCACCCCGGCCATCCCCCCCACCGCCACTGCCGCCCAGCCGGCGTGGGGTTTCAAGAACCTGAGGAGCCGAAAAAGGGTCCGCATGGGGCTCGCAGCGCCTCACCCGGGGGTGATCGCGAGGCGTATGCTAGCACTGTGCTCGCAAGCACCGGAGCGAGCCGTGGTGGGCACGGCCGCGCCGGGAGGGAGGGAACATGAGAGTGCGTGGGAAACTGGTGCTGGCCGGCGTGGTGGTGGCCGTCGTCCTCTTCGCCCCCCTGCTGGCAGGGACATCGCCCCGCAGCGACGAGGACATCCTCATCGTTGACGGCCACATCGATCTGCCCGAGACGCTCCTGGACGAGTTCGGCAACCGCCTGGGGCGGGTGGACCTGGCCGCCCGCCGGAAACCAGGCGAGCCGCCCCGCCATGCGGACATCCCGCGCATGCGTGAGGGCCGGCTCGGTGCCTTCTTCTCCATCGCTTACGTGCCGTCCAAGGTGACGGGACCGCAGGCGGCCACGGCCATGCTGGAGCAGATCGACGTGACCCGCCGACTGGTGCAGCGCTACCCCGAGCACCTGGCGCTGGCGACCACGGCAGAGCAGGTAGAGGCGGTGCATCGCTCCGGGCGCATTGCCGTCCTCATCGGCATCGAAGGCGGACACACCATTGCCAACTCCTTGGCGGTGCTGCGCGCAGCCTACGAGTGCGGTGCCCGCTACCTCACCCTCACCCACTGGGGGCCCACCGACTGGGCGGACGCCGCCACCTCGCCGCCCCGCCACGGTGGCCTCACGCCGTTCGGGCGCGAGGTGCTGCGGGAGATGAACCGTCTCGGCATGATGATCGACCTCTCCCACGTCTCCGACGCGGTCATGCGCGATGCCATGGCCGTTTCCGCCGCACCGGTGATCTTCTCGCACTCCTCGGCACGGGCCCTGTGCCAGCACGCCCGCAACGTCCCCGACGACGTGCTGGCGCTGGTCAAGGCCAACCGCGGCATCGTCATGGTCAACTTTGCCCCCGGCTTCGTGTCCGAGGCGGTGCGTCTGGCCGAGCTCCCCCTGGAGAGCGAGTGGGCGCGGCTGGAGGCGCTCTACCCGGGCAACCCCGCCAAGGTCAGCGAGGGGATCCAGACCTGGCGGGCCACCCACCCTATCCCCCGCGCCACCCTGGCCCAGGTGGCCGACCACATCGACCACATTCGCCAGGTGGCCGGGATCGATCACGTGGGGATCGGCTCGGACTTCGAGGGGATCGGCAGCACCCCCGACGGCCTGGAGGACGTGTCCCGCTACCCGGCGCTCCTCGAGGAGCTGTCGCGCCGTGGCTACAGCCAGGAGGAGGTGCGCAAGGTGGCAGGTGGCAACTTCCTGCGGGTGATGCGGGAGGTGGAAGCCGTTGCTGCCCGGCTCCAAAAGGAACGCCCCCCCAGCGAAGCGGCGATCGGCGACTTCCCCGCCGCTCCTCCTCTGCCGGCGACTCCTGCCCCCACGCCAGCCCCCTGATCGCCCCCAGGCTCGGTGCTGCCGCCCCTGGGCGGGGCTGGGGGAGCGCTACGGGGCCCGCCAGGGGGTGGGGCGGAGTGCTAGGATTTGCGCGACGTGAGCTGTTATGCGAGGCGGTGAGGTTCTGCCCAGTTACAGCGTTGGCGAGGAGATCGCCCACAGCGTCACGCACGGCATCGGCGTGGTTTTTTCCATCGCTGGCCTTGCCGTGTTGACCGCTTTTGCCGCCGTCAAGGGAACCGCCTGGCACATCGTGGCCTGCAGCATCTACGGCGCCACGCTGGTGCTGGCCTACACGGCCTCGACGATCTACCACGCCATCCCGGCGGCGCTGGCCACCACCAAGAAGGTCCTGCGGATCCTGGACCACTCGGCCATCTACCTGCTCATCGCCGGTACCTACACCCCCTTTGCCCTTGTCAACCTGCGGGGGAAGTGGGGCTGGTCGCTGCTTGCCGTGGTGTGGACCCTAGCCGTGCTGGGGATCGTCTTCAAAGCCACCCTGATGGGCCGGCTGCGGGTGCTGTCGGTGTTCTTCTACCTGCTGCTCGGCTGGCTCGTGGTGGTGGCCGCCAAGCCCCTTGGGCAGTCGGTGGCTGCCGGTGGGCTCGCCTTGCTCGTGGGAGGGGGGATCGCTTACACGGCGGGGGTGGCCTTCTACGCCTGGCGCCGGCTCCCCTACCACCACGCCATCTGGCACGGCTTTGTGCTCACCGGGAGCGTGCTCCACTACTTTGCCATCCTGTTCTACGTGGTGCCCCTGGCCGACTGATCGCTCGGGGCGAGCGCTGCGGGTTCTGTCCTACAACTTCAGCGGTAATTCCGTCTCGGGAAGGGAGGACCCGACCGTGTCGTGCAGCAAATCCATCTGGCACCTTGCTCTGTGGCTGACGCTCTCGATCTGCGCCGGATGTGCGGCCACCAAGCCCCCTGCACCACGCATGGGCCCGGCCGTGTATCGCCTCGACCACAACCGCACCTGCCAGATCATCACACCGGCACTCAACAGGGGCGAGCCGCTGTTCATCGATGAACTTACCTACGCGCCGTACCGCTGGCGGCCCCTGCCCGAGGTCACCGCGGTAGGTGAGGGGCCCGCTCCTGATGGCCTCCCCACGGGCCAGATGGTGCCGCTGTTCACCGGCCTGCGCCTGCCGCTTTCCGATGCGCGGGGGAGCTGCCAACAGAGCGACCGCGAGGACCTCATCGATTACCTCGCCCGGGGCCCGGAAGGCTTCGCCGCGGTGGACCGGGGACGGACGGGGGGGAACGTGGCCGCGGCAGCCGTGCCGTACGCGGCCATGCTCGAGCTGCTCAGCTCGCCACGGCTCACTGCCATGGACACGGCGGCCATTCGCGCGTGGGCCTCCGCCCACCGTGCCGTGGTGCAGGAGCTGGACCTCGACGCACGCTACCAGGTCGAGTGGTTCGCCGCCGCCATTGCAATTCGCTTTGGCGACTTCTCCTTTGCCCTCTACCGTCCGCAGACGGCGGCAGGGTGGACACGTCTCGTGGTGTTCCCAGTCAAACCCGGCCGGCTGGGCTTCCCCCTGCCGCTGGGGAGTCTGGAGGCGACCCCGAAACCGGAGTAGCCCTCACGGCTCTGGCGTGCTCTTCCGCTGCGCGCGCGTAGTCTTGCTGGCACGGCGGTATGCGAATTCGAGCACCCGCCGCCACAGTCGGCGCTGGTAGGCGCAGGCTGCCGGGTTGATCCGGTTGTGGGCGTCCAGCCCCATGAGCAGGCAGCTCCCGCGGCAGACACCAACTACGTCGCACTGCCGGCATACGGTTCGCAACTGTTGGGCACGGTGGCGGATGTAGGCCCTGGCCCTCTCCCAGAGCCGACGGTTGTAAATATCGCCCCCGATCTCGTCGTACGGCACCGCTGCCTCGGGCACGTAGCTGCAAAGCTGGGACATCTCGAGGGTGTCCACGTTCAGCGCCAAGCCCCGGGTCGGAAAGCCCGCTAGCCCTGCGCACGTGAAGTAGAATTTGAACTCTTCAATCTTCATGAGCTGCCTGATATTCACGAAGTACGTGTCGGTGAACTTCAGCTTCCGGCGTTGCCCCTTACCGCACACACTCCCTACAGCCACGCAGATCTCGCCTCCGCACCACACTGGCGAAGGCTTGAGCGAGCTTGGCTCGAGGCCCCGCCCGCCGTTGCGTGGCCGGTTCGGCTCGACCCTGTGTTGCACGGTTCCTAACGCCAAGGAGAAGGGACGGTCCATGGCCGTCGCCCGGCGCGTCGAGTGGTTCGGCCCCCCGGCCGAACTCGGCCAGACACGACCGCTCGGCGGGGGCTCGCCTGGTGAATTGCAGCAGCAAAGAGGTTCTTGCCCACGCCAGTCTCGCCGGTGATGAGGACCGGGCACGCCTCGGCTGCCAGCTGACGCGCCTCGTCCTTGAGAGCATCGAGACCGCAGATTGCCGCAAACGGATCCTGCATCGTTCCCTCCGGCTTGGTGCGAACCTAGCGAACGTCGTAGCGTGCAAAAGCCCGGTATCCTGCCAGCATGAGGGCAACCATGAGGACCAGCAGCAGGGCCAAGCTCGGCAACGCCTGAGCCAGCGAAGCTGCCATATCCTGGCGCGGTGGCGTGAACACCGGCAGGTCCGACACTGGCATGCCGGCGTTCCGTTGGAAGAAGATCGACGCGCTGCCGTTCCGCAGGTAGAACGCCGGTGGGTTCTCGAACAGCGCGCGTTCGAGCTGTCCGGCTTGCCACCGGGTCGCCTCCTCCCAGCGACGACGCTGCCCATCGCCCACGTCGCACAGTTCCGCCGCAGCCCGGGCAAAGACCGCTCCTGGACTGCACGACGCCAGCACCCACGCCACGCGATCCTGGGCTGCCCGGCGACGCTCCCAGTTGCTCTGGATCTCGCCAAGGGTGCGCCGGCTGCGAGCCCACGCCTTGGCCTGGAGCTCGGCCAGACGAGCTTGCAGGGCCGTGTCGTCGGTCAGGGAGCTGGCCTTGGACATCCTGCCCTCGGCCTCGCCAGTGACCTCCCGGTAGGCGGCACCCCGCGCCTCCTCGGTCTCGTGCTCCAGCGCCTCGGCCGTGATCCGCTTTTGCGCTTCGATCGTCTGCAGGGAGGGTGCCGGCATCACCACCCGTGCCAGCAGGCTGGCCATGGGTGGCAGTGCCAACGTGAGCAACACCCAGCACACGAGCACCACCACCAGGGCCGTCTTCTGTCTGGTGACGAGCGCCGAAACCAGCAATCCGAAGGCGTACAGCGTCATGACGTAGGCCAGCGCCACCGCAAACAGCGCCGCGAGCCTTCCCAGGTCGGCAGCACTCTCTAGGAGATCTGCGCCAAACAGCGACGCCGCCACCAGTGCGGCTAGAAAGAGCACGAGGAGTGGGACCAGCAGCGTCGCCAGCCCGCCCAGGAGCTTTCCGGTCAAGAACGAGGTTCGCGACACGGGCTGCGCCAACACGGCACGGAGGGTGCCCATCTCCTTCTCGCCCGCCACGGCGTCGAAGGCGAGCAGGACCGCAAGCAGCCCGAGCACAACGCGGACCAGGAACTCGACATCGAGGGCGCCGTAGACGTCGGCGAGCCGGTCGGTCTGGGTCGCCGGCGGCCCCACCGAGATCCCGGCCGGCGTGAAGTCCCACCACGCTGGGAGATCTGCGTCCACACCCCGCACGAGGACGCTCCAACGCACCGGCGAACGCACGGCGCGCAGCACTGCCAGATCGTTTTCCTGGGTGAACGGCAGGTCCATCCCCCGGACCATGCCAGCGGGGCCCTTGGCCAGCTGCTCCCGCTCGGCGACTCGCCGCTGGCAATCCGCACTGCGTCCCTGCCAGTCGCGGACACCGACGTACACCGAGAGCGGGGCCAAGCCCAGCACCAACGCGGTGATCACGAGAAACCGCAGGGAGCTCAGGTGCTCGATGATCTCGCGCTGAGCGATGGCCCGGATGGCCTGCCACTGCGACGGCACCGTGGCTCTTGACCGAGGGGTGGTCGCACCCGCGCTCATACCCCACCTCCCCCGGCCACGCCGTTAGCGACCACGGTTTCCTCGGCCATGCAGCGCAGGTACAGCGCTTCTAAGTCCAGCGACTCAAGTTCGGCCCGATTGCCCTCCCAAACCTTGCGCCCGGCCCGCAAAATCCCGACCCGGCTCGCGATCCGGCGGGCCCGAAAGACGTCGTGGGTAGACACCAGCAGCGCCTTGCCGGCTTCCCGAAGCGCCAGCAGCACGGCCGTCAGCTCCACCGTGGCCTTGGGGTCGAGCCCCGACATGGGCTCGTCCATGATCAGCGCCGAGGAATCCTTGAGGAGGCAGACGGCAAGACCCAGCTTCTGCCGCATTCCCTTGGACAGTGCCTTGACCCGCCGGCTGAGCACCGCCTCGTCCAGGCCGACCCGTTGCAGCAGCGCCGCAGCCGCGCTCCGGTCGAGCGTGCCGTTGCCGCTCAGCGCGGCGAAGAAGTCGAGGTTGCGCCACACCGACAAGTTGCCGTAGAGCATGACGTTCTCCGACAGATAGGCGACCCGGCGGCGGGCCTCGAGTGGCCGTTTCGTCACATCGACGCCGCCGATGCGAGCGGTCCCCGCTGTAGGCGGGATGAAGCCTAACAACACATTGATCGTCGTGGTCTTGCCAGCACCGTTTGCACCCAGCAGGCAGTAGATCTCGCCCGGCTGCACGGCAAGGCTCAGATCCTCCACGGCGAGCTGGTCCCCGTACCGTTTGCACAAGCCTTCCACCTCGATCATGGCTCCTCCCTACCGCTGCGACGTTCGGATCGCCGCGACCACCAGCGCGCCCAACAGCCCCGCCAGCGCCAGGAGGGCGGCAATGCCACCGATGCCCATGCCGCGGCGGCGGACCTCGACCCGGAGCACCTTGTCCTCGGTGAGCACCTGACGCCCGTACGCGAAACTCTCGGGTCGCAACCGGATCTCGTAGTCACCCACGGCCGCATCCTCGGGGGCTTGGACGTGCATGGAAACAGCCACCTTCTGGCCCACGTCCACGGCGGGGACGTGCGGTGGCGCGGGCAGCACCTGCCACGCCGTGGGGGCGTCAACCTTGATGCGCAGGTTGTCGAGCCGCCGCGAACCAGTGTTGGTGATGGTGAGCGGCACCTGGACAGCCTCGCCGGCAGACAGCTCGACGAGCAGCGTGGAGGCTTCCACCTCGATCCGGCCGGTGCCGCGCGGGGTCAGCTCGAGGCGGAGTACCGCGGCCCGGCTCCTTTCCAGGACGTCCTGGGAAACTGAGCCGCCGTTGCCGATCTGGCTGTCCGCCGTCTCGTCACCCGCCAGCGCCCAGAAGAGGAGAGGTGTATCCGTGGCCACGTCCGCGCCGGGCGTGGCCGGCAGGAAGACCTTCAGTTCCAGCTCCTGTCGACTCACGCCCGCTGGCATCTGCACGCGCGTCAGGCGGGCCTGACTTCGGGGATCCTGAAACAGCCACTCGAACCCCGCTGGCAGGTTGACGGCCTTCAGCCAGTAGGTGTGTTCCTCGACGCTGGCCCGCTCGAGCAGCAGCCGGAAGGTGGCGGAACTGCCGAGCTCGGCCTCCTGGCTGGCCTGCGTCGAACTGAGCGAAACCCCACCACCCGGGAGCTCCTGCTGCAGCTCCACCTCGATAACGTGTTGCGAGCCCTTGTAGTCGAGGACCACTGCAAGGCTCGAGACATCGCGCAGGAGTTCGAACTCCAGCGTCTGGGGTCGGCCCACCGACAGGGCCGGTAGGTGCTGCTCGTATGGCAGAGCAATGATCGTCTCCCGCCCCGCTCCACTCTCCGCAGCACCGCTCGGCCCCCGCAGCGACACGAAAACGTCACGGATGGTGCGATCGCCCAAGGTCTGCTCCACCGCGGCGCGGGTCGTGGCGTCCATCATGGCGTCGAGTTCACGCCCCTCGATCTCCCGGGAGACGTTCTGGAGGGTCAGCCGCACCCGCTTCTTGCCGTCGGAGGACCGGAACTTGACCGCTTCGCGAACGGAGATGCGGGGGTGCAGAGCCAAGAGGTCCACCAACGCCTCGCGGAAGTTGAGCCTCGCCAGTTCCACGTTGGCGTCGTAACGATCGAGCTCGCCCTTGGAGATGAGTCCCGCCGCGAACATGTTGAGCGCTCGCTCGCGCTCGGCCTCGGCGGTGCGCAGCTCCACCTTGCGCCGCTCCAGCTCCACCAAGGTGCGCTCTCCCTGGCTCCCACCGTTCGCCTGCGCCAGGGCTTCCCAAGGAGCTGCCAGGACCGCAACAAAGACTGCCATCGCCGCCGTTCTCACCCAAACCCCCACACTCCACCACGAGCTACTCCAAGCCTGTATCATCGGCCGATCTACCCCCAAACCCTATCGCAGCAACACAGTGAGACTGCGGGACAACTCTATCCCCGCCGTCGAGCTGCACGAGAAAAGGCATTTGCTCCTTGACCAGGGAGAAGAAGAGCCCGCGCGAAGCCAACAGTTCGGCGCGGCTCCCAACCTCGGCAGCTTTCCCATGGTCCAGCGCCACGACGATGTCGCACTTCCAGACGGTGCTGGCGCGGTGCGAGGCGACGACTACCGTGGTACCCGCCGTCATCGCTTCGAGCGAGCGCAACAGGGAGAGCTCGGTGATACTGTCGAGGGCGCTGGTCGGCTCGTCAAGCAGGAGCACGCGGGGACGCCCGTACAGTGCCCGGGCGATGGCTACGCGCTGCCGTTCACCCCCCGACAGCATCGTCCCGCCCTCCCCCACTTGGGTATCAAGCCCCATCGGCAGGCGCTCGACCACTTCCCGCAGCCCTGCCGCGGCGATGACCTCGTCCAACCAAGGACCGTCCGCGGCCTCGCGTCCAAAGACGATGTTGTCGCGCACGGATCCTGGGCTCAGGTAGCAGTCTTGGGGAACGAGGGCAAACTGCCGCCGATAGCTAGCCAGGTCGTATTCCCCTACATCCACGCCATCCAGAAGCAGGCTGCCGCGGACAGGCACCACGAAGCGCAGGAGCAGCAGGAGCAGCGTCGTCTTCCCGCACCCCGACGGTCCGACCAAACCAACCGTGGCGCCAGCCGGGATACGCAGTGATAGATCATCCAGCACCCAGTGACCGCGGCGATACCCGAAGCTGACGCCATCGAGCAGCAGCTCCTGCGTAAGCAGCGGCGCTGCAGGAAGGTCGTCTCTCGTCTGCTCCGGCTCGACGGCGTAGATCTCGGCGACCCGCTCGCGAGCCACCATCCCTTCCTCGAACAAGTTGAGGGTGTCCGTCAGCCGCTGCAACGGCCCAAACAGCACCCCAAGCACGCCGAAGAATCCCACAAACTCGCCAAGTGTCATGGTGCCGGCGAGCACCTGGCGGCCGCCAACGCAGATGGTGGTGCCGGTGGCAAGGCCAACCATCATGAGGCTCATGGCAGCCATGGCGGTACCCGTGAGGCTCGCTCTGAGTAAGGTACCGTGAAAAACAGCGAGGGCACTGTTCATGCGACTCGCCACCATCCGTTCCGCACAAAAAGCCTTTATTACTCCAATGCCATAGCCTAGGCTTGAGAGGTGGCTCCCCACCACGGAAGCGGCATCGGCCGCTTGGCGGCGCACCTGTCTCAGTCGCGGCCCGAAGTGCCGGGCCAGTAAGAAGAAGGCCGGCACGGCGATTACGACAACCAGAGCGAGGGACCAGCTGTAGCGAACCAGGACGACGGCCCCGGTGGCCAGCAGCAGAGTATCGAGCAGCGCTCCAAGACCGACGCCAGTTAGGAGACCGCGAATACGACTGTTCTCGTTGAAGCGAGCAAAGATGTCCCCAATCTGCGTGTTGAGATGGAACGCCATCGGTACACGCAGGAGGTGGGCAGTGAAGTTCTGTTGGAGCCCTTCGTCCAACTGACGGCCTGTAGTCGCGACCGTCCACTCGCGGCCAACCTGGGCAAGGCATTGGAGCACTGTGAGCCCGAGGAAGCCTATCACCAGGGGCGCCAGCATCCCGCCTTGACCGGCCACAATCACGCGGTCGATCAGGCGTTGCAGGTAGAGCGGCGGCAACAGGGCCGCGAGGGTTGCCCCTACCGCCATGCCGGCAGCTACGGTGAGGCGGCGCCAACTTCCGGCGAGCAGAACCCGGAGCGACGCCGGATCTGTCGGCTGCCCACACGACTTCCGATGGAGCGGCGGCGAAACAAGGAGGAGCACGCCGCTCCACCGGGCCGTCAGCTCTTGCCTTGACCAGCGAACGAGCCGACCTGCGCCGGGGTCAGCGATGAGCACGTCACCGTTGCGCTCCACCCGGAGGAAGGCCACGTAGTGTGCCCCGCTGTCGCGAAACACGTGGGCCACCGCCGGTAAGTTCAGCTCGGCTAAGCTGCCGACATCGGTCCGGATCGCCTCCGCCGCGCATCCGGCCTTCTCTGCGGCCACTACGAGGCCGGCCAGCGTCGTGCCGTCACAGTCAGTGCCGGCCCACCGCTCAAGCATCGTGAGGGGAACGTTGACGCGGTGGAAGCGGAGTACCGCGGCAAGCGCAGCTGGCCCGCACCCCGCTTCCGACAGCTGGCGCACAGCGACCCGCCGCGCAATGCTAGGTTGGAACCTGGGCGGCCATCGCAAGACAAGCGGTTTCACCCCAAGCACTCGCAACGGCGGAGGAATCTACGCAACAGAACCTCACAGGACAGCGGCGGGAAGGTACCCCTGCTCCGGCCAGCTGTCAACACCTTTCTCGCGATGCGCTAATACTTTATGAGAATATGGGCGCTGACGCCAGGTGCATCACGTTGGTCCAGCACGCGGCACATCGGTGCCATTGCAGAAGCCATCCACCTCCGGCTCCAGGACAGCAAGATTTGCTGCCTCGGTCTGTTCCTGGATGACATCGGTGCGCCCTGGCCAGAACGGTAGCTGGAGGGCGACGCCCGCCGCGCGGGCCGGCTGCTCCACCGCGTCAGGGAAGTGAAAGCCCCAGCTTGGGTCATCCCCCCCCGACGGGCTCGAAGCGGGCGATGAACTGGGGAAGCGCCGGCGGGCGGTAGACGAAGCGCAGGCCGCGCACCTCGGAGCGCCGCTCGAACAGCTCCCCCACCGCCCGGGCCACGTAGGCCAGGTGGCTCTGGGAGTACACCCGCCGCGGGATGGCCAGGCGGAGGAGATCCAGCTCCGGCCAGCGCCACTGCCCGGTGGCCGGATCCAGGCGGCCCATCATGACGTTGCCGGTCTCCCACCCCCGCACGCCGGACTCGAGGTAGAGCGCCACGGAGAGCGACCAGGCGGGCAACTGCTCGTCCGGCAGGTGCGGGCAAAACGCCCGCCCGTCGATGTACACCGCGTGGGCGCCGAAGGGGGTCAGGACTGGAACGCCGGCTTGCTCCAGCTCTTGGCCCAGAGCGGCAGTGGCCTCGATTCGGTAAGCCAGGTGGTCGGCGTCGAACATTTCGTCCAGAGCCACCCGCATGCACTCCAAATCGCGGCCAGCGAGACCCCCCGCCGAGGGGATACCCTCCGAAACCAAGAGCCGATGCCGGATCGCCTCCGCCCAGGTGTCGTCATCCAGCGCCATCACCCCACCCACGTTGCCGAGCCCGTCCTTCTTCATGCTCATGAAGAGCCCGTCCACCAGGGCAAAGGTCTCTCGCGCCACCTGCCGGGCGGTCATGCCGGCGCACTCGGGCGCCCGGAGGGTGTTGAGGAACGAGTTTTCCGCTACGCGCGCCGCATCGAGCCAGAGGGGGACGCGTTGCCGCCGGCATAGTTCGCTGGCCGAGCGGATGTTGGCCAGCGCCACCGGCTGGCCGCCGCGGGAGTTGTCGGTGACGGTGAGCACCACGAGCCGCGCGCGCTCTCCGGCCGCTGCCAGTTCCGCCTCCAGGGCCTTGAGGTCGATGTTGCCCTTGAAGGGGTGATCGCTGCCCCGCACCAGCGCCTCCCGGATCGGCAGGTCCCGGCAGGTGGCGCCAGCCTCCTCGAAGTTCTGCCGCGTGGTGGCAAAGAGCGTGTTGGCGAGCACCACGTCGCCGGGGCGCAGCACCGCCTGCGCCAGGAGGTGCTCGGCAGCCCGCCCCTGGTGCGTGGGGATGACGTGGCGGTGGCCGAAGAGCTCCCGCGCCACCTCCTGGAACTTCTCGAAGGAACGCGAGCCGGTGAAGGACTCGTCGGAGCCGTGCATGGCCGCCCACTGGGCCACGGAAAGCGCCGAGGTCCCCGAGTCCGTGACGAGATCGATCATCACCTGTTCGGCCGCCAGCAGGAAGGGGTTGTACCCGGCCGCACGGATGTACTCCTCCCGCTCCGCCCGGGTGGTGACCCGGATCGGTTCCACAACCCGGCTGCGGTACGGTTCCATCAGCGTCTTCACCCGCCCGCCCCGGCGCGAGGTGGGCCGGTGCCGTCCCCTGCCGCTCCCGGCAGCGTTACCGTTCCAGCCACTGGCGCACCTCGGCCTCCAGCTTGGCCTCGTCCCCCTCCTCGAACCCCACGTGCATGGCCACCACCCGGCCTCGACGGTCGATCAGCATGGAGGTGGGGAAGACGGCAACCTGGTACTGCTTCCAAACCACCTCCCCCTCGCCCGTGCCGTTCTCCAGACAGGGGAAGGAGAGGGAGTGTTCGGCAATGAACTGCTTTGCCCGCCCCGTGTCGCGGGTCCGCTCCACGGCAACCACGGTGAAGCCGCGGTCGCGGTAGGTGGCGTAGAGGGGCTGCAAGCGTGGCAACTCCACGCGGCACTCCGGTCACGTGGGGAACCAGAACGCCAGGAGCGTGACCCGGCCGGCGCTCAGGGCCGAGAAGGTGTGCTCCTTCCCCGCGTAGTCGGGGAGAGTGAAGTCCGGCGCTGGCCTGGCAAGCCGTTCCCGCTCGCGGGCCAGGAACGCTTCGAACCCTTCCTCCGTGCCGTACTTGGCCACGTAGGCCTGGCGAAGTACTTGCAGCGCTTCGGGGTCGTCACCAAAGAGCGCCTCGGGGGCCAGCACCGCCAGGGCACGATCGATCTTCCCCGCGGCGAGGAGGGTCTTGCCCTCGAGCAGCCCAAGCTCCGAGTCGGTGTTGCCGAGAAAGCGCAGGAGGTCGCAGGAGCGGGCCTGCGCAAACCAGCGCAGGGCCCGATCGGTGTGGCCCAGGTTCTGCTCCGCCCAGCCAAGACCGGTGAACACCTTTGCCTGGCGGCGGCGCACAGCACGCTCGAGACGGTCCTCGCTCAGGGGCGCACCGGCCTGCTCCGCGCGGTACGCCTTGGCGGTGGCAAAGGGCAACGCCTGCCGGTAGTGCTGCAACGCCACCTCCCAGACCCCGGCTCGCCTGGCGGCGTCGGCAATGGTCACGGCTTCCGCGAAGGTGAGGGCTCTCCCCAGGGAGAGCTCGTCCGCCAGTTGGCGCAGCTCCTCGCCACGCTGCCGTCGCGCAAGCAGCGGCAGGCGTTGGAAGGCCACGTCCCGCCGGCGCTCGGAGTTGGAAATACGGGGCAGCAGAGCCACGAGGAAGCGGTCCGCCTCCTCCGGTCGATCCAGCTCCTCGGCCAGGTACTCGACCACGGTCCGAGCCACCTCGACGGTGCGTTTGCTGTTCGGATAACGGGCCAGGAACGCCTGCCACACCGCCACCTTCTCCTGGCTGGTAGCAGCCTTCTCGGCAGCCTTGGTTGCGGCTTCGTAGGCTCTCTCGACCTTTTCTGCCCCACCGCAACTCGAGAGAACCAGCACTGTAGTCAGGAAAACGAAGAGCGTGGGTTTCGGCATCCAGCCTCCCCGGCAACCTCCAAGAGTCGCCGGCCCCATGATAGCTGGGCGGGTGCCGCGAATGCGGCTGGAGCGGGCTCGAGCCAGCCAGCCCCTTGCAGCAGCGCCGCGATGCTCCTACAGTAGGAGGCAAGTTCGCAGGCCGAAGTGCGGCCGCAAAGGAGGGAAGGCATGTTGCGAGCGCTTCTGGTTGGGGTCATGACGGTGGTGTTCAGCGTCCCGCTGGTGGCGGGAACCCTCGAAGGGGTGACGCTGCCAGACACCGTCTCGGTGAACGGGGTGACGCTCCACCTCAACGGCATGGGGGTGCGCATCAAGAGCGTGTTCAAGGTGAACGTGTACGTGGCTGGCCTGTACCTGGCCACTCCCTCGAAGAACCCTGCCGCCATTCTCGCGGCTAACGAGCCTCGGCAGCTGGTGATGCACTTCCTCTACAAGGAAGTCGAGGCTGCCAAGCTGGTGGAGGCGTGGCGCGAGGGCTTTGCCAACAATTCGGCTGCGGCGCTGCCGGCGCTCAAGGCACGACTCGACAAGTTTTGCGCCCTCTGGCCAGCAATGAAGAGTGGCGAGACCGCCACCTTGACCTACATCCCCGGCCAGGGTACCAAGGTGACGATCAAGGGCAAGGACGTGGGGATCATCGAGGGCAAGGATTTTGCCGACGCCATCTTTGCTGTCTGGCTCGGCCCCAAGCCCCCGAACCCCGAGCTCAAGCAAGGGCTGCTTGGCGAAAAGGGATAGCCGCCGCGCAGGAAAGCGGTTGGCAAACGGGCGCGGCGCAGGCGGTACTCCCGCCTGCGCCGCATCCTGCCTGGGGAGTTGCTTTACGCCTTCTTCTTGAAGGCCTCTTTGGGTGCCTTGCACGTGGGGCAGGAGGCGGGCCGGCAGCGGGCCTCCACCTCCGTCTTGCACTTTTCGCACACCCAGGTCGCCATGGCTCCTCCCTCCTGGCTGGGGGGTCAGCGGCCGCCAGGGGCCGGCGGCGCCACCTCAGCTACACCCGTGGACAGTACCACAGTTACTGCACTTGTAGCAGGCGCCGTTGCGCACCATCACCATGCCGCAGGTGGGACACGGCGGCGCATCGGCCTGGTTGACGAACAGCTGCGCGCCGTTGTCCACCTCCAGGGGCAGTGTGGCCTGGCGCGGTTCCGGCAGGCGCGCGGGCTCGGTCTCGGCGGGGAAAAGCGGCTGCACCCCCACCGCCGCCTGTTCCTCCGGCGACAGGAACTTCGCCGCCATCCAGCGGAAGATGTAGTCGATGATGGACTTGGCAAAGGGGATTTGGGGGTTGTTGGTCCACCCGGAGGGCTCGAAGCGCACGTGGGAGAACTTGTTGACCAAGAACTCCAGGGGCACGCCGTACTGGAGGGTGAGGGAGATGGCCGTGGCAAAGGCGTCCATCACCCCGGAAAGGGTGGAACCTTCCTTGGCCATGGTGATGAACAGCTCCCCCGGCTTCCCGTCCTCGTACAGCCCAACCGTGACGTAGCCCTCCTGCCCCTCGACGGAGAACTTGTGGGTAATGGCGGTGCGCTCGTCCGGCAGTTTGCGACGCACCGGCTTGGCAGCCACGGGGGTTTCGGCCGCCCCAGCTGCCGCCAAGGGCTGCGAGCCCTTGCAGTTGTCGCGGTACACGGCAACGGCTTTCAACCCTAGCTTCCAACCCTGGATGAAGAGCTCCTCGATCTCTTCCGGGGTGGTCTCCTCGGGCACGTTGACGGTCTTGGAGATGGCCCCCGACAGGAAAGGCTGTACCGCTGCCATCATCTGCAGGTGGCCTTGGGGGGAGATGAAGCGGTGCCCGCCCACGGCCTTGAAGGCGCAGTCGAAGACCGGCAGGTGTTCCTCCTTGAGGGCCGGTGCCCCTTCGATGGTCCCGTGGGCCTCCAGGTGGGCGAGGATGGCCTCCCGCTCGCTCTCCGTGTACCCCAGCCGCGCCAGCGCGCGGGGCACCGTCTGGTTGACGATCTTTATCGTCCCGCCACCCACCAGGCGCTTCACCTTCACCAGTGCCAGGTCGGGTTCGATGCCGGTGGTATCGCAGTCCATCATGAAGCCGATGGTGCCGGTGGGCGCCAGCACCGTTACCTGGGCGTTGCGGAAGCCAGCTTTCGCCCCCAGCTCGAAGGCCGCGTCCCAGGCCGCCACCGCCTCGCGGCGGAGCTCGGCGGGGGCTCCCCACGTGGCGAGGCGATGGGCCTTCTGGCGGTGCATCCCGATCACTTCGAGCATCGATTCGCGGTTCAACTCGAAGCCGGGGAACGGCCCCATGGCCTCGGCGATGCGCGCCGATTGCAGGTAGGCCTCGCCGCTCATGAGGGCAGTGACGGCAGCGGCGTACTCCCGCCCCTCCTCCGAGTCGTAGGCCAAGCCCTCAGCCATGAGCAACGCCCCGAGGTTGGCGTAGCCCAGGCCCAGGGGCCGGAAGTCGTGGGAATTGGCAGCGATGCGGGGCGTTGGGTACTGGGAAAAGTCGACCAGGATCTCCTGGGCGAGGATGGACACGTCCACGGCGTGGCGGAACTCCTCGCAGCGGAAGCTCCCGTCCTCCTCGGCAAAGGCCAACAGGTTGAGCGACGCCAGATTGCAGGCGGAGTCGTCGAGGAACATGTACTCCGAGCAGGGGTTGGAGGCGTTGATGGGACCCGAGGCCTTGCAGGTGTGCCACTTATTGATGGTGGTGTCGTACTGGATCCCCGGGTCGCCACACACCCACGCCGCCTCGGCTGCGAGCCGCATGAGCTCCCGGGCGCGGTGACGCCCGAGGACCTCGCCGGTGGTGACGGCCCGCGTCTCCCACCACCCGTCGTCCTCCACCGCCCGCATGAAGTCGTCGGTGACCCGGATCGAGTGGTTGGCGTTCTGGTACTGCACGCTGTCGTACGCGCCACCCTCCACGTCGAAGCCGGCGGGGTACCCGGCGGCAATGAGGGCGTGGGCCTTGCGCTCCTCGTCAGCCTTGCAGGTGATGAACTGGACGATGTCGGGGTGGTCGATGTTGAGGATCACCATCTTGGCGGCGCGGCGGGTCTTGCCGCCCGACTTGATGACCCCAGCGAAGGAATCGAACCCCCGCATGAAGGAAACCGGCCCCGAGGCGGTGCCGCCGCCCGCCAAGGGTTCCCGGGAGGAACGGAGGGTGGAGAGGTTCGAACCCGTGCCCGAACCGAACTTGAAGAGCATCCCCTCCACCTTCGCCAGGTCCAGGATGGACTCCATGGAGTCGCGAACCGAGTTGATGAAGCAGGCCGAGCACTGGGGCCGTTCCTCCACGCCCACGTTGAACCAGACGGGAGAGTTGAAGGACAACCGCTGATGGAGCAGGAGGTAGGTCAGCTCGTCGGAGAAGGCCCGCTCCGACTCCTGGTCGGCAAAGTACCCGCCGAGTCGGCCCCAGAGGGTGATGGTATCCACCACCCTGCCGATCAACTGCCGCACCGAGTTCTCCCGCTCCGGCGTCCCGAGCCGACCGTGAAAGTACTTCTGGGCAACGATATTCGTGGCCGTCTCTGACCATTTTTGAGGCACCTCCACGTCGTGCTGCTCGAAGACCACGGTGCCATTACTGCCCACGATGCGGGCGGTCCGCCTCTCCCAGGTAACGGTGTCGAAGGGGTGTTGCCGGCCGTCGGTGAACACCCTCTTCACGGTGACACCCCGAGCGTCCGGGCGGTTGGCGAGCGTGACGGCGAGCGACGTGTGTTCCGCAGACATTCCGACCCCCAGTCAGCCAGTTCAAGTAGTACTTGAACTTTCTCCCAGGAATCTAAAGCGCCCGCCCGCTCCTGTCAAGGGGGTCACCCCAACATCTTGCGGTATGGCGAGTCCACCACCACAAGGTATTGTGCTGAAAGAAAAAAGCGGGCACTTGCGTACCCGCTTGGAGCCTGCAGACCTCGGTTACTTGGCCACCTTCTCCTTGAGGGTCTTGCCGACCTTGAACGCCGGGTACTTGCGGGCCGGGATGGTGATGGCCTTGCCGGTGGCCGGATTCCGACCCTTGCGGGCCGCGCGCTTGCGGGCAAGGAACCCTCCGAACCCCGGCAGGGTGACTTTCTTGCCGGCTGCCAGCTCGGCGGCAATGAGGCCCTTGCCACCGTTGAAGATGGCATCCACCGCTGCAGCCGCTTTGGCCTGGGTGAGGCCCGCCTTCTTGGCAAGCTTGGCGACCAACTCGCTCTTTTTCATGCCTTCTCCTCGAAGCCCCGGGCGGGCTTACTTGCTGACCTTTTCCTTCAAGGTCTTGCCAGGCTTGAAGGTCGCGTACTTGCGGGCAGGAATGTTGATGGCCTTGCCGGTGGCCGGGTTACGGCCCTGCCGCGAGGACCGCTTGCGGGTGGCGAAGGTGCCAAAGCCCGGGATGGTCACCTTCTTGCCGGCGTCCAGCTCCACCGCAATGATTCCCTTGTTGGCGTTGAAGATCGTGTCAACTACCTCAGCAGCCTTGGCTTGGGTAAGACCGACCTTCTTCGCGAGTTTCACTGCCATTTCCGACTTGTTCATCGTCTACCCTCCTTTTCGGGTATGTCCCTGCAGTATTATTAGGACCATGAAGCCGATCTGTCAAGGGGCAAGCGCTCTCCTCGCCATCGCGGCAGGCTTCGGGTTCGTGCCCCTCGACGTTCCAGCCGGCGAGGGCAGCGGTTTGCAGCCGCCTACCGTCACCCTCGTCGCCTGGAAGGGGACGCCCTTCCCCCAGGTGGTCCTGGACAACCCGCAGTTGGCCGCGTGCCTCGTGCTCTCGCCCGGCTGGTGGGAGGTCGCCGAGGCGCCCCCCTCCCTGCCCGCCGACGAGCAGGTGTCCCAGGAGGTGCAGGCACGGCTGGCAGCGGCGCTGGGAGCTGGCCGAAGCGACAGCCTCACCGTCCATGTGGCCGGCGTGCGGGAGGGGAGCGTTGCCGCCGTGGCCCACGGCTCGCAGGTCCTGCTCCTCGTCCCCGCTTCGCCGCCCCCCGCCGCGAGCGTCCTCGCCCAGACCGTGGCCCAGGCCGTGGTTGCGGCCGCCCTGGGCCCCGCCCCGAGCGAGCCGCGCTGCAGCGAACCGCTGCTGTCCTTTGCCGAGGCGTTGGTCCACGCTGGTGTGACCACCTTGGCGACGCTGCCGCGCGAGCTGCGACCCGTGGGCGACTGGCTGGACCGGGAATCGGCCCTGGCGGCGATCAAGACCGAGGCGGAGGCGGTCTTGGACAGCCGAACCCCCTGGGCCGATCGCCGGCTTCGCCTCGGCCAACTCCTCCTCCCCACCGGCGCTAACCCGGCCTTCGGGCAGGCAGCAGCAGCCCTGTTGGAGGCGAGTGGGGAGGTGGAGCGGTTTCGCGACCACCCCTTCGAGCTGCTCCTGGCTTGGCGCAACGCCTCCGGCGAGCCCTGGCTCTCCCTGCCCCGGGTGCTGCGGCGGGCCCTGGCCGACCCCTTGCGGGCCGGAGTTGCGGACAAGCCTTCCCCCGACGAGCGGCGGGCCATCTCCACGAGCGCCCTCACCCGCGCCGTCGCGAACGGGGCATTCCCTGCTGAGCTGGCTGACGCCGCCACCCCAGCGGAGCTGCGGCAGCGAGCAGCAGCCTACCGCCGCGCCCAGGGCGGGGGAGAGGTGTGCCGGTGGCTGCGGGCAGATGAACTGCCCCAGGGACTCCTGACGGGTTGCCGCAGCGAGGGTGAGACGGGGGGTGTGGTGTACGCACGCCCCGGGCGTGGAGCGTCGTTCGAGCTCATCGCCCGCTCGCCCTCCGGCGCCGAGTTGCTGGTCCTGGTTTGGCCCCACTGGCTCCTCTTCCCGACCGTTCTCGGCGAGGGTGAGGAGGTGGCCTTCGTGGACGGGCGCGGGGTGTGGAGTGTGCCCCTGGACGCCTCCCACCCACCGCGCCTCCTGGCCGAGGGACGGTACCGGCACCTCACCGCTGCCCCGGGGGGCCGTCTCCTGGCCGCGGTGGAATGGCCCAGCGGCACGGTGGTCCTCCTCCGCAGCGAGGGGGTGCGGCGCCTCGGCGCGACGGGTCAGGGCGGCGTGGCGTGGCTCACCGACGAGGTACTGCTCGCGAGCGACGGCGCCGCGCTGCGGTTTGTCACCACCGGCGAGGTGGTCCGCGACAGTGGCCTCCTCCTCCCCGACACCCACTCCCTGATGGCGCGGCGGGGGGTGGTGTTCGCCGCTGCCGGCACCCCTCCCGACGCGGCCTTGGTGCAGGTGTTCCCGGCAGAGGGGCGCGTGGAGCGTCGTCTCGCCGCCGCCCCACCTACCATTGGCCTGGCGATCCTGGCGGACGGCACCGTGGTGGGGGGCGGCCCGAGCCTTTGGGCGTGGAAGGGTGACACGGTGGAGCGCATCGGTGCCGGCCTCACCCCTGCTCCCGTTCCCTGAGCTCTCTCGGCGCTGGCCGAGGGGACCAGGAGCTACGAGCCGAGGCCGCTTGCCAGTTCGGCACGCAACTTCAGGTAGGAGAGGTAGCGCCGCGACGACAGCCGACCCTCCTGCACGGCGCGCTGGACTTCGCACCCCGGCTCGTCCTCGTGGGAGCAGTCACTGTACTCGCACTGGCCCACGTGGCGCGCCACATCGGGAAAGCAGGTGTGCAGGTGGCGTGGGTCCAGATCCCACAGTCCGAACTCTTTCACGCCGGGGGTGTCGACTACGAAGCCACCGCCCGGGAGCGGGAGGAGCTGGGCTGTGGTGGTGGTGTGGCGCCCCTTGCCGGTGGCGTCGGAGATGGACCCCTCCCGCAGCCGGTAGCCAGGGTGGATGGCGTTGAGGAGTGCCGATTTCCCCACCCCTGAAGGACCGCAGAACAGCGTTGTGTGGTTGGCCACTGCCCGCTTCAGGCCCCCCATGCCGCGGGCCGTGCGGGCGGAGACCAGCATGACCGGGTAGCCCGCATCCTGGTAGTCGCCAATCCAGGACTCGATCTCTTCCGTCCCCTGGTCCACCTTGTTGATGCAGACGAGGGGCGCAATGCGCGCGTGGTGGCAAGCCACCAGCAAACGGTCCAGCAGGCGCGGATTCGGAGGTGGGGTGCGAGCGGCCATCACCACCACCGCCTGATCCACGTTGGCGGCAATCACGTGGGGCCGTCGCTCGCCGGGGGAGCGTCGCTGCAGCACGGTGCGGCGCGCAGCGACACCCACGATCACGAGACTGGGCGGCGTGCCTTCGAGCCAGACCCGGTCACCCACCACGAGGCGGCGATCCGGCGGGTCCTCCTCCCACCGCAAGCGGCGGCGAAACGCCACCACGAGGCTCTCGTCGCCCACCTGAACGCGCACGAGTGGGCCGTGCACGGCGGTGACCACACCGGCGAGGGTGTCGACCACGCGCGAAGTATAGCGCAGTGCCCTCGAGAAAACCGCAAGTAGCTTGCGAGAGGGAGCCTAGCCGTGGACGGGGCGCAGTCGCAGCACCTCCCCCTCCACCTCGAGCCGCACCGTGTCCCCCTCGCCCACCTCTCCAGCCAGCACCAGTTCCGCCAGAGGATCCTGCACGAGCCGCTGGATGGTCCGCCGCAACGGGCGAGCGCCAAACTCCGGGTCGAACCCCTCGCTGGCCAGGAGCGCGACCGCTCCCTCCGCGGGCTCCAGACGGATCTTCCGATCGGCGAGCAGCTGGTTGAGGCGCTCGAGCTGCAGGCGGACGATAGCGCGGATGTGCTCGCGGGAGAGCCGGTGGAAGACCACCGTCTCGTCCAGGCGGTTGAGGAACTCCGGGCGGAAGTGGGTGCGCAACTCTTCCTTCACCAGGGCCAGCATGCGCTCCCGTTCCTCCTCCCCCAGCTCCTGGATGAGCTGGGAGGCAATGTTGGAGGTCATGATCACCACCACGTTGCGGAAGTCCACCGTGCGCCCCTTGCCGTCGGTGAGCCGACCGTCGTCGAGAAGCTGCAAGAGCACGTTGAACACGTCCGGGTGCGCCTTCTCGATTTCGTCCAAGAGGACCACGGCGTAGGGCCGGCGGCGAACCGCCTCGGTGAGTTGCCCGCCCTCCTCGTGGCCCACGTACCCTGGGGGCGCCCCGATCATTCGGGCCACCGAGTGCTTCTCCATGTACTCGGACATGTCGAGGCGGATCATGGCGCGCTCGTCGTCGAAGAGGAACTCGGCCAGGGCTCGCGCGAGCTCGGTCTTGCCCACCCCCGTGGGGCCCAGGAACAGGAACGAGCCCACCGGTCGGTTGGGATCCTTGAGGCCGGCACGGGCGCGACGCACGGCGGTGGCCACCGCCCGCACCGCCTCCTCCTGCCCCACCACCCGACGCCGCAGCCGCTCCTCCATGTGCAACAGCTTGGCCTTCTCGCCCTCCAGGAGCTTGGCCACGGGGATCGAGGTCCAGCGCGCCACCACTTCGGCAATGGCTTCCTCGGTCACCTCCTCGTCCAGGAGCGAACCGAACTGGCGCTGGTGCTCCCGCAGGGCCACCGTGGCCGCATCCAGCTCGCGGTTCAAGCGCACCAACTCCCCGTAGCGGAGCCTGGCCGCCTCCTCCAGGTTGCCCTCGCGCTCGGCCCGCTCCGCCGCTTCCCGGGTTGCTTCGATGGCGCTTTTGGTCTCGCGGATGGTGCCGATGATCGCCTTCTCGCGCTGCCACGACGCTTTCATGGCCGCGATGCGCTCGCGCAGCGCTGCCAGCTCGCGCTCGATGTTCGCCAGGCGTTCCCGGGAGGAGGGGTCCGACTCCTTGGCCAGTGCCGTCCGCTCGATCTCCAGGCGCAGGGCCGTGCGCTCCAGCTCGTCGATTTCCGTGGGCAGTGAATCGATCTCGATGCGCAACCGCGAGGCCGCCTCGTCCACGAGATCGATCGCCTTGTCGGGGAGGAAGCGGTCGGTGACGTAGCGGGAGGAGAGGGTGGCTGCCGCCACCAGGGCAGCGTCGGTGATGCGCACCCCGTGATGCACCTCGTACCGCTCCTTCAAACCCCGCAGGATGGCAATGGTCTCCTCCACCGAGGGCTCGTTCACCGTGACCGGCTGGAAGCGCCGCTCCAGGGCGGCGTCCTTTTCAATGTGCTTGCGGTACTCCGCCAGGGTGGTGGCACCGATGCAGCGCAACTCGCCGCGGGCCAGGGCCGGCTTCAGGAGGTTGGCGGCATCCATGGCGCCCTCCGCCGCCCCGGCCCCCACCAGGGTGTGCAGCTCGTCGATGAACAGGATCACCTGCCCTTGCGAGTCCACCACCTCCTTGATCACCGCCTTGAGGCGGTCCTCGAACTCGCCGCGGTACTTGGTACCGGCGATGAGGGCCCCCATGTCCAGCGCCACCACGCTCCTCCCCTTGAGCAGGTCGGGCACATCCCCCACGGCGATGCGCTGGGCCAGGCCCTCGGCCACCGCGGTCTTGCCCACCCCCGGCTCGCCCACCAGCACGGGGTTGTTCTTGGTGCGCCGCGTCAGCACTTGCATCACGCGGCGGATCTCGTCGTCGCGACCGATCACCGGATCGAGCTTGCCGGCCCGGGCCAGCTCCGTGAGGTCTCGGCCGTACTTCTTGAGCGCATCGAACTTGGACTCGGGGTTGTCGTCGGTCACGCGGTGCGAGCCCCGCAGCTCCTGGATCGCCTGCAGGAGGCTGTCCCGCCCGGCCCCGAAGCGGCCCAGGATCCTCGCAGCTGCGGACGAGCCCGTGGCCAGGGCCAGGAGCAGGTGCTCCACCGAGATGTAGTCGTCCTGGAACTGGGGCGCCAGCTTTTCCGCCACCGCCAGTACCTCCCGGATCTCGCGGGAGGTGGCGGGTTCGGCCCCACCCGTGGCCGCCGGCAAGCGGTCCAGTTCGGCCCGCACCTCCTCCTCGAGCCTGGCCAGGGGCACGCCCACCTTCTCCAACAGGCGCGGCGCCAGCCCCTCGGGCTGCTGCACGAGAGCTTGCAGCAGGTGGGTTGGCGTCACCTCGGGGTTGCCCCGTTCCTGGGCCGACCGAACCGCTTCCTGGATCGCCTCGGTGGCCTTTACCGTGAATCGATTCAATGCCATGCCTCGACCTCCACCCCGTTCTGGGGTCGAGCTCAATATAGAATCTGCGTGTATCTTTGTCAAGTCTCTACGCTCAAAATCTGCGCGTCATCATATCATCTTTGCCGCAGGCCCGCTGCCCCTCGCTGCGGCAGGGGCCGTTGACCAGGAGCAAAACCGTGTAGAATGCAGGGCACCACCACCGCCGACGCCTCACCCCTAGCCACGGCCGTGGTGCTGAGAGGAGACGGCATGAGCGACAAGCGTTACTCCCCCTACGTGCCCGCCGACTCGACCATGTCCGAGTTCACGGTTCGGGCGCTGATCCTCGGACTCTTCATGTGCGTCGTCCTGGGAGCAGCCAACGCTTACTTGGGGCTCAAGGCTGGCATGACCATCGCCGCCACCTACCCGGCGGCAGTGATCGGCATGGCCGTGCTCCGGCTGCTCAAAGGCTCGCTCTTGGAGGAGAACTTTGCCCGAACGGTGGGCTCCATTGGCGAATCCGTGGCAGCCGGCGCCATCTTCACCATCCCCGCCTTCGTGATCCTGCAGATCTGGTCCTTCAACACCCTCAAGGACTACCTGCTGGCCTCGGCCCTGATGATCGTCGGTGGGGTCCTCGGCATCATGTTCGTCACCATGCTGCGGCGGGTCATGGTGGAGGATCCCGACCTGCCCTTCCCCGAATCGGTGGCCGCTGCGGAGATCCACAAGGCGGGGCAGCGGGGCGCTGAGGCTGCCCTGCAGCTGTTCCGCGCCATGGGGGTGGGTGCCCTCATCAAGTTCCTCGCCGACTTTGGCATCTTCCGGGCCTCCAACGACTTCATGCTCAAGGTAGGGGAGATCGGCAAGAGCCTGGTGCGGCTCGGCTTCCAGAAGGACGCCTACTCCATCAAGGGGGTGGGCGGAACCTCCACCATCTCGGCCCCCGCGGTGAGCCCCGCCTACATGGGGGTGGGGTACATCATCGGACCGCAGCTGGCAGCCTTGAACTTTGCCGGTGGCCTCTTGGCCTGGGGGCTCTTCGTGCCCCTCCTGGTGTTCTTCCTGGGTGGTTCGATGATGGATAGCTTTGCGGCCTCCTCCGGCCTGGAGCCGGGCAGCCCGCTCGCCTGGGCAGCCCTGTCCGACCGCCTCTGGAAGTTCATCGTGCGGCCCATCGCCGTGGGCGGGATGCTGGTGGGGGCCGTCTACACGCTGTTCCGCATGCGCAAGAACCTGGCCGCGGGGGTGAAGCGCTCGGTGGGGGACTTGAAGAAGTCAGCGCAAGCCCAGGAAGCCACCAGCCGGGTGGACCGCGACCTCAACTTCCGGGTGGTGCTCCTGGGCGTGGCTGCGGTGTTCGTGCTCATGTGCGTGCTGTACGCCTACTTTGCCGGCGTCATCGGCGGTGCCATCACGGCTGCCGTGGTGATGTTGATTACGGGCTTCTTCTTTGCAGCCGTGTCGGGCAACCTGGTGGGCATGATCGGCAGCTCCAACAATCCCATCTCGGGGCTCACCCTCGCCACCTTGATCGTCGCTGCGCTCACCATGGTCATCGTCGGGGTGTCCGGGGTGGAGGGGGTCGCCGCCGTGCTGGGCGTCGCCTCGGTGGTGTGCGTGTCCTCGGCGGTGGCGGGCGAGATGCTGCAGGACCTCAAGGTCGGACACATCCTCGGCGGCACCCCCTGGAAGATGCAGGTGGGCGATTTGATCGGCGTGGTGGTGGCCGGCGCGCTCATGTTTTTCCCGCTCTACGTGCTGCACTTTTCCAACATCAAGCAGGGGGGAACCGGCTTTGGCGACCGCGCCCTGGCGGCCCCCCAGGCTGGCCTCATGGCCACCCTCTCCCAGGGCATCGTGGGGGGGGAGATGGCGTGGCCGCTGGTCGTCGTGGGCATCGTCATGGGGATCACCCTCATCCTCGTGAAGGTGAAGAGCCCCATGCTCTTTGCCGTGGGGATGTACCTGCCCCTGGAAACGACCTTTGCCATTTTCGTGGGCGGGGTGATCCGGGCCGTGACCGACGCGCTGGTGGCGCGGCGCGGCTACAACGAGGCGCAAAAGGCACGGGTGGAGAACGCCGGGGTGCTGGCCGCCTCCGGTCTCATTGCCGGCGAGGCGTTGATGGGGCTCGTGGTGGCGGCGGTGGTGTTCTTCCGCGACAAGGCCTTCTGGACCCTGGCCGAGGTGGTGCCCGGCTACTCGCCCCACGGGATCCTAGCGGTGCTCGTGGCACTGGCGATTGCGGCCTACCTCATCTGGGTCCCGGTGGGGAAGGCCGGTGCCGCCGACGAGCCGCCTCCGCCCACCGCCGTGGTGTAGCGCTGCCCTCCGCACCGGTGCGGGGGGGGGCCGCCCCTCCCCCGCCCCCGGGGTGGGGGTGGAGTCGATGCGCGGGCGGTGGCCAGTCATCCAGCTCGGGGAACGGGGCCGGCACGGCGCCGGCCCCGCCCGGCAGGCCTGGGAGACGGCCCAGGCCTTGGCGGCCTTGGGCCTCCCGTCCCTGGTCCTCACCCCCGAGGAGCTCCCTGACCACCCGGGCGGCACAACGGTGCCGGTGAAGTGGCAGGCTCTGCCGCTGCGCAGCGTGGTGGATGGTCGGTCGATGCGGCAGTTAGCGCGCCTCACCCGGCACCGTCACGCCCCCCTGCTGCACGCCCACGGGCCGGTGGCCCACGCCGTGGCGCTGGGAGCCCTGCTCCTCGGCGGGCGCTTCCAGCTCCTGGTGCGCCGGTCGAAGTCGTTCCCCCTCCCCACCCTGGCCCGCCCCACCTTCCGGACGCGGCGGGTGCGGGGCGTGGTGGCCACCTGCCAGGCGGTTCGCGAGGCCCTCGTCGGCACCTCCGGTGTGGCTGCGGAGAAGGTCCACGTGGTGTACCCCGGAGTGGACCTGGAACAGCTCGACCTGCGCCGGACGAGACCTGCCGCGGTTCGGCTGGAGCTGGGGATCTCGCCGCAGGCACGCCTCCTCGTGCAGGTGGGCAGCCCCGACTGGAAGGGGTGGCGCGAGGTGTTGGCGGCGTTGCCGGTGATCCGCTCGGCTGCCCCCGACGCCCACCTCCTCCTGGTGGGCTACCCACGCGCCGAGCAGCGCGAGTGGATTGCTACCCTGGCCCGCGAGCTGGGGGTTGCCGAGGCCGTGCGGGTGCTGCCGTTCCGCGACGACCTCCCGGATATCCTCGCCGCCGGGGAGCTGGTCGTGGACGCGGCCTGGGCTGGCACCGGCCTGAGCCGACCGCTCCTGGAGGCCATGGCCCTCGCCCGGCCGGTGGTCGCCACCCGCTGCGGCGGGACTCCCGAGCTCGTGGAGGACGGCACCACGGGCCTCTTGGTCCCGCCCCGGGACGTGGCGACCCTGGCTGCCGCCGCCGCGCGCCTCCTCCACGACGTGGAAACCGCCCGCGCCCTGGCAGCTGCAGCCCGGGACCGCGTCGCCTCCCAGTTCACCACGGCCCACTACGCTGCCCGGCTGGCCACCACCTACCGACGGATCGAACCCGCTGCCTGCGGATCCCCGGCTCCCCCACCGCACCCCACCCCCCCACCCCGCGCCGGGGACACCTGACGCGCCCTACGCCCGCAGGCAGCTCACCCACACCTCGCGCCGGCGCGGTCCGTCCAGCTCCACGAGGAAGATGGCCTGCCAGCGACCCAGCGCCAGTTCCCCCTCGCTCACCGGCACCGTCACCGACGCACCGATGAGCGAGCTCAGCAGGTGGGCATCCGAGTTGCCCTCCGCATGCCGCCACCTGATGGCTGGCACGAGCGCCGCCCACGCCTCCAACAAATCGTCCCCCACGGCGGGGTCGGCGTTTTCGTTGAGGGTCACGGCTGCCGTGGTGTGCGGCACGTACACTACACACAGCCCTTCCGAAACCTCGGAACCCGCCACCGCCTCCTGGACGAAGCGGGTGATGTCGATGAGCTGGCGCCGTCGTTGGGAAGAGATCTCCACTACGTCCATGGATACCCCTTTCCGGCCGGCCAGTAGAGCGCGCGGTACCCTTCGGCCAGGGCCACCACCCGGTGCACGTAGTCCCAGGTCTCGGGGATCTCCAGCGCCTCCACAAACTCCGGCCCGTCGCGTCGGTGAGCCTGCTCCCAGACGACGCGAACCCGCCGCTCGCCGGCGTTGTAGGCCGCAAGAGCAGCCACCCACGAACCGGAAAAACTCTGCCGCCAGCGCGCCAGCAGCAGGGCTCCCACGGTCAGGTTGACCTCCGGCTGGGTGAGTTCGCTCGCGCCCGCAAACAGGTCGCGCCGCTGCTGCATCACTTCCCGTGCCGTGGCGGGCAACACCTGGGCGAGACCCACCGCCCCAGCGGCGGAGACAGCGCGCGGCGACCAGGCCGACTCCTGGCGCACCAGCCCTGCCAGCAGCCAGGGTGGCACGAGCGCTCGCGCCGCAGCTCGCTCCAGCTCCGCGCGGAAGGGGAGGGGGAGGTACCTCTCCACCAGCGACCGGGGCAACCCCTGCCACCGGGCGCTCACAAGGCGGGGTTCGCCGCGCACGAGGAGGGGAATCGCCTCCAGGGGGGGCAGCCCTGCGGCGGCAACGAAGGACACCCACCCGCCCGGCGTGGCCAACCCCGCCTCCAGGTCCGCCCGCCAGCCCAGCAGCACGTCCCCCAACCGTCCCAGCGCTGCCAGATCGCGGGTCCACAGCGGTGGGGGCACCGGCGCTGGCCCGTGGGGGACAAACTCCAGCGGCGCCGTCACCACCCCCAACCGAGCGGCCGCCCACAGCGCCGGCAGATCGGCATAGCCCGAGAACGCCAGCTCTTTGAGCGCTGCCTCGTCCCCCCTGCCGCCTCGCTGCGCAGCCCGCCAGTAGGCGGCCAGCCGCCGTCCTCGCGTGGTGCGTCCCCACCCTTCGAGCCCTTCCGGCCACGTGCCCCCCGCCTGGCTCGCCTGCAGGAACACGCAGCGGCGCCACACCCACTCGAAGCGCGGCTGGTCACGCACCTCGGGCCGAGCCAGGTACCCCACGGCCTCGGCAAACCGGCCCAGCTCCGACAGCCCCTCCGCGGCCAGGAGCCCCGCCAGACCCCGCTCCGCGTCGCTCCCCGCCACCACCGCCGCCCGCCGCGCTGCCCCGGCCACCGCCTCGAACCACCGCCGGCGTTCCGCCCCTGTCCCTGACCAGGCCAGCTGCCGGTACGCCTCCGCCTCGAGGAGGAACCGCTCGGCGCCTCGCCCGTCCACCTCGCCGGCCCACCGCAGCGCCTCCTGTGCCCAGCGAAGCCGCAACGCTGCCCGAGCTGCCACGGCCCCTGCCCCCCTCCCGCCGCGCCGGGCCGCGAGCAGGGCTCGAGCGGCATCCCCTGCCGCCAGCCAGCCGGCGGCCTGTCGCGACCATTCCACCGGGGTGAAGGAGCGGCTCACCTGCTCCAGGGGCGGCAGGTCCGGGTGGGCGCCGAGCAGGGCCGGGTAGTCCAGCGCCAGCTCCCGCAGCGCCGCGGCATCGCCGGCTCGGGCCAGGACCACGAGCAACCTCCACCGGTCGGCACCGACCATCCCCAGGGCACCCCGCGCGCAAGCCGCCGCTCCCTCCACGTCCCCCCTCCGCCCGAGTTCCTCCGCACCGGCTAGCAGCAGGGCCGTGCGCTCCGAGGGGGACAGCCAGGCCGCCTGGGCGGCAAGCTGCCACTGCCGCGCCGGGACGCGAGCTCTCTCGAGTGCCCCCACGAGCCGCCGCGCCGCCAGCACGGCGCGTCCGCCACTGGGCCGTGCCAGCCGGAAGGCGCTCGAGGCTGCGGTGGGCGAGGGGACTTCGCAGGCCAATAGCCCCCACAGGAACGCAGCGCGGCGCCGCTCCGCGGCGGGCCCTTGCACCGCCACCCGCAGGAACGCACGGGCTCGCGCTGCGGCGCTGCCCTGCGCCTGGAGCGCCTCGGCCAGGGTTGGGGGCGGGGCCGCCCGGCACCCTGCCAGCCACGGCGCCAGGGCAACAGCCGCGAGGATCGACAGGATCGGTCGGCTACACGCCGAGCGCGTCGGGGTCGCCATCCGCCAGGATGCGGACCAGCTCCTCGAAGAAGTAGTTGCTCGTCGCGCGGACGTCGGCCGGGACTCGCTGCTCGTACATCTCCCGGGAGCGGTCGATGTCCTCCTTGAGGCGCTGGTAGATATCGCGGTTGGCACGCCCCTCCTGCACGGCCTGCTCATTGTAGAGGCGGATCTCGGACACGAGCAGCCGGGCAAAGCGCTGGGCTTCGCTGTGCTTCTGCTCCTCCTCCGGCGTGCGGGGCGCAGCAGCCGGCGGGGGCACCGCCACCGGTGCCACGGCGGGGGGCTCCACAGGCGGCGGGGCGGCGGCAACCACCGGCTCCGGCGCCGCCACTCCACCGGTGTCCAGCTCCTCTATCACTGGCTCGACGGCGGGGAACGGCGACTCCCCTTCGCCCTCGCCGAGAGGGGGGGCGGCCCCCATGGTGATCGGCTCCGCCAACGCCGGGGTGGGCACCACGGGCCGCACCGCCAAGGTTTCCAGCAACAGACCGGCGAGGTAGGTGAGGATCTGGATCGCCTCCGTGGCCAGGGTGCCGTTGGCCTCCAGCGCCAGCGCCGCCCCCACCACCTTGCCCCGCAGCGACATGGGGATCAGGAGGGCGCGTTGCCCGGCACCGATGAGGGAGGCCAGCGCGTCGTCCCCTGCCGACTCCAGGAGCACCGGCTTGCCTGCAGCCACCGCCGCGCAGGCCGCCGAGGCATCGAGACGTGCCCGCCAGCTCCTTACTGCTGCGTCGTCCGCCATCCCCACGGCGTGCCAGCCCAGCACCTCCCCCTCTCGAAACACAAGGATGGCCCGGCCCCCGCACAACCCCTCCAGTCGAGCGAGGAACGCCTTGAGTACTTCCGACTGGGCACGCCCCTCGTCCAGCCCCCGCACGGTCTCCAGCGCAATGGCGGGCGCAGGGGGCGGCGTGGGGGCTTGCAGGAGTCGCGTCACCGGCGCCAAGGGAAGCAGGATTTCCAGGTCCGGCGGCACGACCACCTCCAGCTCGCTCGCAGCCCGGGCTGCCGCCTCGCGAATGTGCCCTGCCACTGCGTCTAGCTTTGCCCGCAACAGCCCAGCAGCCCGTTCCCGTGCCTCTTCGAGCTCGGCCACCACCTCGTGTCGCTCGTCCATGGGTCCTCCCGTTGCCTTCAACGCCACGTCATTATCCGCGTCGCTGCCGAACCGTGTCAAGGAAATCCTTCCTTGCAGAACACGTGCGAGTCTGGTACCTTTTTTCACGAGGTGGAAGGAGGCTGTCATGCGGGTTGCCAGGTTGATGGTCACCATCGCCGTCATTGCAGGGCTGGGCGTGGGTTGTGGCGACAAGAAGGCCAAGAAGTCGACCTTCGACATCGCTGGCGAGTTCGCCAAGGTCACGGCCGCCCGGGCAGCGCTCACCGAAACGCGCAACCAACTCGAGACGGTCCGCGGCAAGTTGGCCAAGCTGCAGAAGGTGGAGCGGCTCACACCCCAGCAGTCGGCGGAGAAAACCCAACTGGAGTCCCAGCTCAAGCAGGCGCAGAGCGCGTTCGACGAGGCCTTCAATAACGACCAGTCGCAGCTCTCGGCGTTCCTCAACGTAGTCCTCAACGAGGAATCGCTGCGCAGCGCCCCGGAAACCAGGAAGGCCCTGGACCTGTACGCCCAGGAAGCCCTGGTCAACGCCAAGGACTTCATGAACCGGGCCGGCGACTACCGGCGGGCTATCGAGCTTTTGGAAACGGCCGAGGGCTACTTCACGGCCGTGAACTTCGCCCCACCGCCCGAGCTGGCCACCGTCAAGGCGGAGGCCAAGAGCCGGCGGTACCTCACCAAGGAACGCTTCGACCTCCTCAAGAAGGGGATGACCGAAGACCAGGTGAAGGCCATCACTGGCACCCCGTTCTACGCCAACATCCGGGAGAACGAGGTCAAGGGCAGGAAGATCGTCACCTGGCTGTTCAACCGCGAGGACGGCGAGGTGGCCGGTCTCTACTTCGAAAAGGGCAAGCTGTACGCCCTGAAGTGGAACGTGAAGGAGTGATTGCCTTGACCGCGCGGGCGGGCAAGTGATACACTTTCTATCCTTTCGCGCGGCCGCGTGCTGAAGCACGGCCAATCGAGCGCGGATGGGGGGTGAGATCGCCCGATGCCCACAGTGGTCCACGTGCGGGACAACGAGTCCTTCGAACAGGCACTGCGCCGGTTCAAGCGCAAGTGCGAGAAGGCCGGGGTCCTGTCGGAGATCAAGAAGCGCCAGCACTACGAGAAGCCGAGCGTGAAGCGGAAGCGCAAGCTCGTGCAGGCCCGCAAGAAGCTCCTCCGCAAGCTGGCGCAGCAGAGGAAGGCGGGTCTCCTCTAGGCCATCCGTTATGACGCCGTCCCTCGCGGCCCTCGAGTTTGGTCGCGTGCTCGAGCTGGTCGCATCCTTCGCTCGCAGCCAAGAGGGCAAGAACACGGTACGCCAGGCCCTCCCCCGTTTCTCCGGAGCGGGGGAGGGCTTGCCATCCTCGCGGGTGCAGCAGGTGTGGCAGCTGGTGGAGGAGGCTGGCCCTCTGCCCTTTGCTGGTCTGGACGGGGTGAGCCTCCTCACCGCCCCCGCCCCGCCCTCGGCCGAGCCGGCCACCTTGGCCGCCCTGGTGGTGCTGGTGCGCCGCATCGTGGAGACTCGCTCCGTGCTGCTCTCGCACCAGACCTGCGGCGAGTGGCTGGCCACCCTGGCCCGGCAGCTTCCCGACTTCTCGCCACTCCTCTCCTTCTGCGAGCGCCGCCTCGGCCCCGACGGCGAGGTGCTCGACACGGCCAGTCCAACCCTGGCCCAGGCGCGGGCCGCACGGGAACGGCACCGCGCCGCAATCCTCGCCACCCTGGAACGGCTGGTGCGGCAGCACCGGGGCCTTGCCGGACCGCCCACGGTTCGGCGTGAGCGCTACTGCCTGCCGGTGCCCGCGAGCCAGCGGCACGACGTCCCGGGGCTCACCCTGGACGTCTCGGGCAGCGGCTCCACCCTTTTCGTGGAGCCCTTCGGCGTCGTGGACCTCAACAACGCCTTTGCCGAAGCCACGGCGCGCGCCCAGGAGGAGGAGGAGCGAGTTCGCGGCGAGGTGGTGGCCGCCTTCCAGAGCTCGCGCCGGGAACTCGTGCAGACGGCAGCGGAGCTGGCTGAGCTCGACGCCCTGCAGGCCCGGGTTCTCTTCGGCAAGTATGCCGGCGGCGTGCTCGTCGCCCCCGGTTCGGCGGACTACCTGCGCTTGCGGGGGGCTCGCCACCCCCTCCTGGACCCTCGGCTTGCCCCGCTGCGCGAGCAGGTGCTGGGAGAGGCCGGCAACTGCGGCCCGGTGACGCCCCTGGATCTGGACCTGGACAGCACGGCCCGGGTCATGCTCCTGTCGGGTCCCAACGCTGGGGGCAAGACGGTGGCCCTCAAGACGGTGGGGCTCTCGGTGGTCATGGCCTACGCTGGCATCCCCGTGCTGGCCGACGAGACGAGCGTGCTGCCCGCGCTCGGCGGCGTGTGGTGCCGCATTGGCGATGACCAGGACCTCCTGGAGGACCGCTCCACCTTTTCCGCCGCCATGAACGCCACCGCCTCGCTGCTGGCCACCGTGGACGCCACCACCCTCGTGCTCTACGACGAGCTGGGCTCCGGGACCGATCCCGAAGAGGGGGCAGCCCTGGCCGCCGCCCTCCTGGAGGAGCTGGTGCGGCGGGGGTGCTGGGTGGTGGCCACCGCCCACCTGGTGACGGTTGCCGCGCACCTGGAACGGCTGCCGGGGGCAGTGAACGCGGCGATGGGGTACGACGAGCAGAACGGGCGCCCCACCTACCGCCTCGCCGTGGGGGCGCCGGGGCGCTCGCACGGTCTTGCCATCGCCAGGCGTTGTGGTCTCCCGGAACGCGTGATCCAGCGGGCCAGCGAACTGGTGTCACAAGGGTTCCTCACCATCGACCGCTACCTCTCCCGCCTCGACGAGGAGCGCCAGCGCCTCCTCGCCGAGCGGGACGCGCTGCAGGTCGCGCGACGGGAGGCGGCCGAGGCGCGGGCTGCGGCCGAAGCGGAGGCTGCCAGGCTGGAAGAGGCACGCCGGCGCCTGGAGCGCCAGTGGCAGGAGGAGCGAGAGCGCTTGCGGCAGCGCGCCGCCGATCAGCTGGGCCGGGCCCTCTCGGAGCTGCAGCAGGCCCGCGAGCGCGGCGAGTTCCCCGGCAAACGGCGCATCGCTGCGCTGCGACACACCGCCCTGGATCTCGGTGCAGGTGAGGCAGCGGCCACCCCAGCCGAGACCCTCGTCCCGGGAGCGCGGGTGGCCATCGACGGCCTCCGGGCGCCCGGCGTGGTGGCCCGCCTCCTGGGCGACCGGGCCGAGGTGGTGGTGGGTGCCAAGCGAATCTGGGTGGAACGTTCGGCGTGTCACCGCACGGGCGACTCCCCCACCCCAACCGCAGCCGTCACCACCTCGGGCCCGGAGCTTCCCGAGCCAGCGCGGGAACTCAAGCTGATCGGCCTCACCCAGGAGGAAGCGCGCGAGCGGCTGGAGAGCTTCCTCGACCAGGCCATCCTGGCGGGGGCAAAGATGGTCCGCATCGTGCACGGTCATGGAACCGGCGCCCTGCGGCGGTTGGTGCGGGAGGTGGTGAGCGCCCACCCGGCGGTGGTCCACGTCTCGAGCCCACCGCAGCACCTGGGGGGGACTGGCGTGACCGAGGTGGAGCTGGAATGATGCACCTGGAAGACTGCACCGGGGAGGGGAAGGCTGCGCGACGTTGACCTCTCTCGCGCGGTGATCGCCCGCCTGCGCGACGCGGCCGACATCGTCGCCGTCATCGGCGAGGTGACGGCGCTGCGCAAGGCTGGCCGCAACTACATGGGGCTGTGTCCCTTCCACGGCGAGAAGACACCCTCCTTCTCGGTCTCGCGCGACAAGGGCACTTACTACTGCTTCGGCTGCCGCCGCGGCGGGGACGTGATCGACTTCCTGATGGAATTCCACCACTTGAGCTTTCCCGAAGCGGTGGAGCGGCTGGCGGCCCAGTTTGGCGTGGAGCTGCCCCCCGCCTCCCCCGAGGCGCGGCGGCGCCGCAGCGAAGCCGAGATCCTCCAACAGGTGATGGAGGCTGCCCAGGTGTTCTTTGCCAAGCGGCTCGGCGAAGACCGCCCCCGCTCCTACCTGGAACGGCGCGGCGTGTCCCTGGAAACGGCCGCGAGTTTTGGGCTGGGCTACGCGCCGGCCGACTGGCGCCAGCTCTACGATGCCCTGCGAGGAAAGTTCCCGGAGCGGGCGCTCCTTGCGGCCGGTCTCGTCCTGGAGGGGGAATCGGGACGGGTGTGGGACCGCTTCCGAGACCGCGTCACCATCCCCATCCGCTCGGTGCGCGGCAGGGTGATCGCCTTTGGAGGGCGAGCCCTGGGGGACGAACAACCCAAGTACCTCAACTCCCCCGAAACACCGCTCTTTGCCAAGAGCAGCGTCCTCTACTGCCTGGACCGCGCCCTCCCCGCCTTTGCCCGGGCGGAGCGGGCGGTGGTGGTGGAGGGCTACTTCGACTGCATCGCCCTCCAGGCGGTGGGGATCCACGAGGCGGTGGCAACGCTGGGCACGGCCCTCTCCGCCCAGCACGCGCGGGAGCTGGCGCGCCGGGTCCCCCGGGTGGTGGTGTGCTTCGACGGCGACGAGGCCGGCCGCAAGGCGGCGCTTGCCGCGGTCCGCACCCTCCTGGCGGCCGACGTGGAGCCCTACGTGGCGCTGCTGCCCGAGGGTCTCGACCCCGACGATCTGGCCCGCCGGGAAGGCCGGGCAGCGGTCGAAGAGTTGCTGGCCAAGGCCCTCCACGTCAGCGATTTCCTCGTGGCGCAGCTGGGCGACACCCCGCGCCAGCGGCGCGCCAGCCTGGCAGCCGTGCTGGAGGTGGCCGATGCCTCCCCCGACCCGGTGCGCCGCTACACCCTCCGCGAGGTTCTGGCCACCAGCGCAGGGGTTCCCCTGGAGCAGCTGGGCGAACTCGCCGCCCCGCGGGTGGTGGCCCAGGCGAGTGCCAACCATGCCGAACCTCCGCTGGCGGAGCTGGCGCTCCTGCGCTGGCTGCTGGTGGATTCCCACCCCGCGCAGCGGGCCCGCCTTGCCTCGTTCCTCGCCCCCGAGGCCTTCTCCCACAGTGGCACCCGTCTCCTCGCCGAGCAGGCCTGTGCCGCCCTGCAGTCAAGAGAGGCGTGTTCCCTCGAGGGGCTGCTGGGGACGCTGGAGGATGCCGAGGCCCGCCGCGTTGCTGCCGCCGTCGAGCACCTGGCTCCCACCACCCCCGAATCCCGGCAGGGGGAGTGGGTGCGAGTGATGCTGGTGCAGCAGTTGAGCGCCTCCTTGAGCCAGGCCCAGGGTGAGCTGGAGGAGGCCATCCGCCGCAACGATCGCGAGGCGATGGCCCGCTGCACCGGCCGCATCGCCTCGCTCCAGCGCCTCATCCCGACGCTGCGCGACCCCCAGGCGCTGGCCAGCGCGTGGACGGCACTTTCGCCTGCCCCGGGGGAGGAGGACGGTCCACCCCACGGGGGCGGGGGGCGGGACCCTTGAAATTTTCGCCCCCGTGACCGAGATTGATGCGCGTGGAACGCGGCAGGGGGTCGCCGCGAATCTGGTGAGGTGCCCCTCCAGGTGAGGGGGCACCTCGCGTCCATCATGAGGGAACGTTGGGCCAAAAAAAGAGTAAAGCGTGTAGGGACAAGGGCACGGCCAGTGCCCGCGCCAAGACCAAGGACACGCCAGCCGTCCGGCCGACGGCGGCCCGGGAGAAACGTCCGCCCAACGGCGAGCCTGCCAACCTCGCCGAAGCCAAGGCCAACCGCGAGGGGGGTGAGCGGGAAGCTGCGGCCTTGAGCGTCGAGGACAAGTACGTGGAGCTGCCGCGTCTCATGACCCTCGGCCGGGAGCGCGGCTACGTGCTAGTGGACGAGATCCTGGAAATCCTCCCCGAGGACATCACCTCCAACCCGGAGGAACTGGACGAGATCTACCTGCGGTTCACGGAAAACGACATCGAGGTCGTGGAGAGCCAGGAGAAGCTCGCCACCCTCGAGGAAGAGGCCGAGCGGCCCGAGGGGGGCGATGTGGTCCCAGGGCCTGCCTTGGTGGATCCGGCGCTCCTGGAGAAGACCAACGACCCCGTGCGCATGTACCTGCGGGAGATGGGCACGGTCAAGCTCCTCAACCGCGACGGCGAGGTGGCCATCGCCAAGCGTATCGAGGCGGGAGAGGCCAAGGTCTTCTGTGCCCTCGCCTCGTCGGCCACCATTCTCGACCTGTTCCTGCGCGCCAACGAGGCGGCCCGGCGCGACCGGCGGCTGGGCCGCGACATTCTCGCCGGTCTCAACACCGAGCTGGACGAGCGCGGGCGCGTGCGGGTGGCGGAAACCACGAAGCTGTTCCGCCGCATGCGCGAGCTGGACGAGCAGTGCAAGCAACTCAAGGAGCGGCTGCGGCGGTGCAAGAAGGCAACGCGGCGGTTCTCCGAGCTTCTCCAGCAGATCGACGCCCTCAACGGCGACATCTCCGTGCTCATCCGTTCCACCGACTTCACCACCACCACCCGCAACCGGCTCCTCGCCTTCCTGCGGGAGGTGGAGCGCCAGTTTGCCATCCCCATCCAGACCATCCGCAAGGACGAGTCCAAGCTGAAGACCGAGCGCAACGCCGAGCGGCGCGTCTTCTACGAGGAACGGATCCGCCGCTACCGGGCCGAGCTGGCCGCCATCGAGAAGCGGTTCGGCGTGCCCTACGAGGAGCTGCGGCGGGTCATTGCCGAGGTGCGGCAGGGGGAGGAGGAGACGGATCGCGCCAAGCAGGAGCTGATCGTGGCCAACCTCCGCCTGGTGGTCTCCATTGCCAAGAAGTACACCAACCGCGGCCTGCAGTTCTTGGACCTCATCCAGGAGGGCAACATTGGCCTCATGAAGGCGGTGGACAAGTTCGAGTACCGCCGCGGGTACAAGTTCTCCACCTACGCCACCTGGTGGATCCGCCAGGCCATCACCCGCGCCATTGCCGACCAGGCCCGCACCATCCGCATCCCGGTGCACATGATCGAAACCATCAACAAGCTCACCCGCACCCAGCGGCAGCTCGTGCAGGAGCTGGGGAGGGAGCCCACCGCCGACGAGGTGGCCGAGCGCATGGAAATCCCGGTTTCCAAGGTGCGCAAGATCATGAAGATCGCCCAGGAACCCATCTCGCTGGAGACGCCCATCGGCGAGGAAGAGGATTCGCACCTCGGCGACTTCGTGGAGGACCGCACCGCCGTTTCGCCCATCGATGCCGTCATCTCCGCCAGCCTCAAGGCGCAGGCGGATTCGGTGCTGCGCACCTTGACGCCCAGGGAGGCCGAGGTGTTGCGGCGGCGGTTTGGGATGGGGGACGGCACCGAGCACACTCTGGAAGAGGTGGGGAAGGCGTTCAACGTAACGCGGGAGCGCATCCGCCAGATCGAATCCAAGGCGCTGCGCAAGCTGCGCCACCCGAGCCGGGCCAAGCTCCTCAAGCCCTACCTGGACATCATCGGGTGAGGCGGGTGTGCGAGCGGGTCCTGGCGGCAGCGGCGTGTCCCGCCAGCAGCCGTCCCTGCGCTTGCCTGAAGTCTCAACCCGCCTTACAATTCCCCCTCGCTGGGTCCATAGCTCAGCGGTCAGAGCCGCCGGCTCATAACCGGTTGGTCCCAGGTTCGAATCCTGGTGGACCCACTCACAGGTGGAGGATCGGGTGACCCACGAAATCTTGGGGACGATGCACGGTCGCGCGGCGGGTGGGGCGTGAACACCAAGGAAGAGCTGGCTGGTTTCGTCACGTTGCAACGCCTCCTGGACCGCAAGAGCGTCCTCAAGCAGCAGATTGCCACCCCCCCGGAGCCGCTGGTGCAGCTGCGCACGTCAGGGGACTCGCGCCGCGCCGCCCTGGCCGAGAAGCAAGCCCGGCGCGGTGTCCTCTCTGCCGAGCAGGAGCAGCTTGCCAAGGAAATCGAGGATCTGCGCGAGGAGAGGGAGCACTTCCGCAAGCAGAAGTCGTTGGTGACGACGATGAAGCAGCTCACCGCTGTGGTCTCGGAGCTGGACCACGTGGAAGGCCAGCTCAAGTCCCGGGAGGAGCGGCTCTTGGCAGTGATGCAGGAGCTGGAAACGCTGGACGCGGACTTGGCCGTTCTCCAGCGCGAGACCCCCGAGGAGCGCGCGGCCCGGGAAGCAGCGGAGGCCGCCTGGGAAGAGCAGCGGCGCCTCGCCAGCGAAGAGCTGGAGGGTGTGGAGCGGCGCATCCGCGAGGTGGGTCGGCAACTCGGACCGGCCGCCTTTGAGCGCTTCAAGCGCCTGTGGAACTCCCGCCGCCCGCACGCGGTCGTGCCGCTGGACGGAACGGCGTGTTCGGCCTGCCACGCCGAGCTTCGCCCCTCCCTGGTGCAGCAGGTGCGTACCGGCGAGGAGCTGCAGTACTGCGACACCTGCCGCCGTCTGTTGTACGACCCGGACACCGTGAACCCACTGTGGTGAGCGAGCAGCGACTCCTGGTCTGGGTGGACGGCGGGGCGCGGGGGAACCCCGGCGAGGCGGGGTGCGGCATCGTGCTGCAGTGGCCGGACGGCCGCTGCGAGCACCACACCGTGTACCTGGGGAGGACCACCAACAACGTGGCCGAGTACGCTGCCCTCCTCGCCGCCCTGGAGCGCGCAGCCGAAGAGCGGCGCTTCCCAGTCGAGGTGTACTCCGACTCTGAACTTCTAGTGCGCCAGCTCACGGGCAGCTACCGGGTACGGGCCCGCCACCTCCACCCCCTGTGGCAGCGCGCCCGGGAACTCGCTGCAACTCTGCCCGGCTTTTCGATCTCCCACGTGCCCCGCGAGGAGAACTGCGTGGCGGATCGCCTCGCCAACGCCGCCATCGACACGCACCGCTCCACGCTGCCGCGACCGCGGCCACTGCCATGACCACCGTGGCGCAACGGGTCGCCGAGGTTCGCCAGCGCATCGCTGCTGCGTGTCGGCGCTCGGGCCGCGACGTGAGCGAGGTCCGCCTCGTGGCCGTGAGCAAGACGCAGCCCGCCGCCGCCGTGGCCGAGGCGCTGGCCGCGGGAGTGGACGCAATTGGCGAGAACCGCGTTCAAGAAGCGGCGGCCAAGCGGCCGCTCCTCCCCCCCGACCCGCCCTGGCACCTCATCGGCCCGCTGCAGCAGAACAAGGCGCGCCTGGCACTCGGTGTGTTCGACGTCATCGAGACCGTGGACCGACCGGCCATTGCCGACCGCCTGGAGTCGCTCCTGGCTGCAGAGCAGCGGGTGCTGCCGGTGCTCGTGGAGGTCAACGTCGGGGGGGAACCCCAGAAGAGCGGCGTTGCACCGGCGGACACCCTGGCCCTGGTGGAGCACCTCCTGCAGCGCTGCCCGCACCTGCGCCTGGAGGGCTTGATGACGGTGCCGCCCTACCAGGTGGATCCCGAGCGCTCGCGCCCTTTCTTTGCGGCGCTGCGCTCCCTCGGCGAACGGGTGGCAGCCGCCACGGGCGTGGGCAGGCTCGAACTCTCCATGGGGATGAGCGAGGACTTCGAGGTTGCCATCGAGGAGGGCGCCACGTGGGTTCGGCTCGGCCGGGTCATCTTCGGTGAGCGGCGCACCCCTCCCCCACCGCCGCACCCTCCCGCAACCGTGCTAGTCTGATAGCGAGAGGAGGGCCATCCCCATGACCCGGTTGACCCCACTCGAGATCCAGCGCGCCTCCTTCCCCCGCCGCCTGCAGGGGCTCGATCCGGAGGCGGTTCGCACGTTCCTCTCCCAGGTGGCTGAACAGGTGGAGGAGGACGCCCGCCAGCGCGGGGAACTGCGCGCGCAGATCGCCAAGCTCACGCGGGAGGTGGACGAGTACCGCCAGAGGGTGGACGCGGTGAACGAGGCGTTGGTAGCCGCCCAACACAGCGCGGAACAGACCTTGGCGAAGGCGGAGGCGGAAGCGCAGCGCATCATTGCCGAGGCGCAGACCCTGGCCGACCGGCTCGTCGAAGAGGCGACGCGGCGCACCGAAACTCTAGAGCAGGTGGTGGCACAACTCCGCACCCACCGGCGCACTGCCCGCGCCGACCTCAAGCGGCTCGCCGAGATTCTTGCCGGCGTGATCGCGGATGACGAGGCTGCGGAGCAGCGCGAGGGGGACGTGTCGAAGCTGAGCGTGCTGCGGCCCCGCGATCGGCGCACCCGGAGCGAGCGCTGAGCAGACCGGAGGGGATTGGGGGTCCCGGCCGGCAAGGGGGCCGGCCCGGCTCGCTCCTGCTCCGCGGGGCACGTTCCGTGGCCACCCCGCTGGGATCGGAGGCGGTACGCGGGCCCGAGCAGGGGCATCTTGCTGTCTTTCCCGGTGCGGTGGTGCGCTGCGAGGGGGGCGTGATCACCTTCGTGGGGAGCGAGGCGGAGCACGCCCGCCACTTTTCCCCACCCGATGAGGTCCTCGAGCTCGAGGGCGGCACGGTCCTGCCCGGCTTCGTGGACCCCCACACCCACCTCCCCTTTGCCGGCTACCGCGAGGACGAGTTCGACCGGCGTGCACGTGGCGAGACCTACGCCCAGATTGCCGCCAGCGGGGGGGGCATCGTGAAGACCGTGGCGGCCACGCGGCAGACCAGCGAAGAGGAGCTCCTGACCCTCACCCTCGCCCGCCTCGACCGCCAGCTGCTGGCTGGCACCACCACCACCGAGGCCAAGTCCGGGTACGGGCTGGAGCGGGACACCGAGCTCAAGCAACTGCGCGTGCTGCGCACGGCGGCCGAGCGTCACCCGGTGGAGATTGCCGCCACTGCCATGCCGGCCCACGAGGTCCCCCCCGAGTGGCGCCACGACCCGGACGGCTACGTTGCCCTCGTGCGCCGCGACATCTACCCGGCCATTGCTGCCGCAGGGCTAGCCGAGGGGGTGGACGTCTTCTGCGAACGGGGGGTGTTCTCCCCTGCCCAGACCAGGCTCCTGCTGGCGGACGCCCCGCGCTACGGGTGGCGGATCCACCTCCACGCGGACGAACTGTCGGAGCTGGGGGGCGCGGAGCTGGCGGCGGAGCTGGGCGCCGCCTCTGCCTCGCACCTGCTCCACGTTTCCGACGCAGGCATCGAGGCCCTGGCGCGAGCTGGCGTGGTGGCGGTGGTGCTGCCCGGCGTGTCGTTCTTCCTCCGCGACCGCTACGCCCCCCTCCGTCGCCTCATTGCTGCGGGGGTGCCGGTGGCCCTGGCCACCGATTGCAACCCCGGCTCCTCGCCCACAGAGTCCATGCCCACGGTGATGGCCCTGGCCTGCCTAGGGGCGGGGATGTTCACCGAGGAGGCCATCGTGGCAGCCACCCTCAACGCCGCCGCGGTCCTTGGCCGCGCCCACCGCCTCGGCAGCATCGAACCTGGCAAGCAGGCGGATCTGGTGGTGCTGGACGCCCCGTCGCCCAAGCACCTCGTCTACCACTTCGGGGTCAACCTGGTGCGGCACGTGGTGAAGCACGGCCGGGTCGTGGTCCGCAACGGCCAACTCGCTACCACCTCCGGCACGGCTGCCACGCCATCCGACTGACCGTACGTTCCGCCTCGCAGCCACCCTGCGCTGCTGGAGGCGCCTCTGTCGAGACAGCGCTGCCAAGCGTCCTGCCCCACGGTGCGCCACGCCACATAGCGGTCAACAGTGGTATCAGTTGTCGGCCGCTCCCTCGGAAACCAACAGGCCCGGCCCGCACGGCGTGAGGTCAAAGCCCAAGCGGCGCAGTTCCCTTGTGTGGTAGTAGGGCTCCCAGGAGTCTGCCAGCACGACCGGTCTTCCCGACCTCAGGCCAGCGCGAATGCGTGCCGCAAGGTTGCCGGCCGGATCGGGCGCGACCTTAGCGTCATCTACTGCAGTGGGCACGATCTCGACGTCAGGGCGCAACCCACCCCGGAGCTGGACGAGGCGCAGGACGGCGCCGGGGTTGAAGTCAGCGAGCACCAGGGAGCGCTCGGGCACGACGGCGAGAAGCGCGCGCGCATAGCTCTCCGGCCCGTGGTAGCAGCACTTCCAAGGGGAGAGAAAGTAGCTGGCGTTGTCGCGACCGCTCAGGTGGCGGGCGCCGAGATCACCGAAGGAGACGGCGTGCGCCGCCAGCGGGGCGAGGAGGTACAGCCCGGTCTGGAGCAGAATGTGCGCCACTCGCCCGAGCCTGCCGAGGCGAACAGGCCAAAGCGCGAGGCCGCCGACCACGAGGAACGAGCTCATGACGTGGGCGCGAAACGGGCTATAGGTGGAGACGACGACCACCAGGGCCACCACTGCGAGAATCGCAGCGGTCGTGGGCCCCTCGCCACCTGCCGGCCTGCCGCGACGGCCAAAGACCACGGCAAGCACGCCCAGCGGCCCGAGCGCAAAAAGGAGCAGGACGAGGAGGCGAGCGACCCCTCCGGGTGCGCGGGAGAGCTCGAGGAACGATCCCACGTGCCAGCCCCAGCTCGTAGGGGTTCCGGCGAGGTAGCCAGTCAATGGGTCAGGTGGGGCACCGAGCACCGCGAGCCACACTGGAGCCCCACCGACCACCCCGCCCACCACCAACGCCAGCCACCGTCGCCGTGGGACTGCCAGCAGCGCCGGCACGGTCAGGAAGAGCGTGAAGGCGTGCACGGCGAGGGCGAGGCCAGCGAGGGAACCGGCGAGCAGGGCGCGCTTGCGGCGATCGGCCGCCGAAGCTGCGAGAACGCAGCCCAAGGAGAGGGCAAGCGCTGGAGCGTACGTCTCGGTGAGCGTCGAGGCCCACCACAGCGGGTGAGCAACGAGGGCAATGGCCGCCGCCGTGTGGGCGGCGCGCGCATCTCCGTGGCGCTGCACAACGGCAAGGAAGAGCAGGCCAACAACGGCGGCACCAGCAGCTGCGGAAAGTAGGTTGAGGCTGGAAACCGGGTCGAGCCACGGGGTGAGGGCAAGCCAGACGCGCGCCATCACGACCCATCCCGGGTGGTCGCCGGGGTTGAAGCTGGGCAGGTACGAGGCCAGGGCGTAGATCGTGAGTTTGGCGCTGTCCGCCCACATCGGCCCCCGTGCGCCGGTGGCCGCGTACAGGCCCAACGCAGCAAGAGCCCAAATAAGGCCGGGCCATCTGCGTGGCATGCCGGGATGCTAGCACGCGGGGGTTTCGCGTGGGTGCAGCCGCACCCTGGCGCCCGCAGCCCCTCGACATGCGCACACCGCCGCGGCAGCCGGATCACCGCCCCCGTGGCGTCGTGCTCGGCATGCTCGGCGGCGAACTAGCGCTCCGGCGCCTCGTGCGACCTCGCGGGAGGCTGGGGCGGTGAAGCAGGGGGATCGAAGGCACCCCAGGGAGCCAAATCTCCGGGGTGATGCCCCGTGCTCAGGCGCGCTCGAGCTTGGCCAGGGAAGGGATGAGCGTCTTCCGGCCCACCCGGTCGAAGAAAATCACGAGCCTGGTCTGGGCTGCCCCCGCCTGGAC
>JACADV010000004.1 GCA_013388425.1 Thermoanaerobaculaceae bacterium
GACGGGGGAGAGTACGGCAGTCATCCTGAGGCCGCGCAGCGGTCTATTCGATGGGCACGAGCGTGACGCGCACCTCGCGGGTGCGCTCGTCGCGGGCCACGGTGAGGGTGACGCGGGCGCCCACGCCGGCGGATTCGAAGGCGTGGAGCAGGTCGTCCACGCTGCGGACGGGGACGCCATCCACGGCCACGATGCGGTCGCGGATGGTGACCCGCCCCGAAGCGCTGATCCGCAGCGCCTCCAGTCCGGCACGCTCCGCCGGGCTGCCGGGGTTGACGGCACGAATCACCACCCCCTCGAGGCCGAACCGCCGCGTCCAGTAGTCCGAGAGCGGCACGATGCCAATGCCGGGCTGGACTGGCTTGCCGTACTTGATGAGCTGCGGCACGAGGGTGCGCACGGTGTCCACCGGCACGGCGAAGCCGATCCCCGCGGAGGCGCCGGAGGGGCTGTAGATGGCCGTGTTCACGCCGATGAGGCGGCCGCGCGAGTCCAAGAGCGGACCGCCCGAGTTGCCGGGGTTGATGGCGGCGTCGGTCTGGATGACGTCGCGGATGGTGCGAGTGGAGGGGGACTCCAGCTCCCGCCCCAGGGCGCTGACCACGCCAATGGTGAGGGAGTGATCCAGCCCGAAGGGGTTGCCGATGGCCAGGACCTTCTGCCCCACCGCCAGGTTGGCCGACGAGCCGAGGGGCAGCGGCGTCAGGCGGGAAGGCTCCGCCGCTACCCGCAGCACAGCCAGGTCCTTGTCGGGGGCCACCCCCACCACTTCCGCGTCCCACTCCGACTGGTCGGCCAGGGTGACGCGCACCGCTTGCCCACCGCTGATGACGTGGAAGTTGGTGACCACGTGGCCTTCCTTGTCCCAGACGAAGCCGGAGCCGCTGCCCTGGGGGATGCGCAGCACGTCCATGGAGAAGAAGTCCCGGCGCAGCGCCACCGTGGTGATGAAGCACACCGACGGAGCCGACCGCCGGAACACCTCGATGTCCCGCCGTTCCGACTCCGAAAGGTCGGGGGGAAGCGGCGGCGGGGTGGGCGCCGGTTCGAAGGCACGGGTGGCGGCAGATGCGACGGCCGGCCTTCGCGCAGCCGCGAAGGGGGACGGCACCACGGGCGGCGCCAGCTGTCCCAGGGCAAAACCTGCTGCCAGCAGCAGGAGAACCGAGATACTGCACCCGCTTCGAGCCATTGCCACCTCCCTCCGTGCTCGGCCGCGACGCCGCTGCCCAGCGAGAGCGTAGCGCAACCGGGGCGAAGCTGCTCCCCCGCCGCAGCTCACGAGGTGCTGGCTGGCTCCACGCGAGGGGCAGGCGGGGCGGGGCCCGCGGGCTCATCCCACCGGGCGTGAGGGGGGTTGTTGCGCACGAACCACCCCCAGAGCAGCGAGGTATAGGTGCGGCTGCGGACCCCTCTCGCGGCGAAGAACGGCTCCAGGGCGCGCCGCAACGCCGGCAGGTGGTAGGCGGGGACCGATGGGAAGTAGTGGTGCTCCAGGTGGTAGGTGGACCACAGGAAGAGCGGATCCCACCACCAGGGGGAAGGCGCCAGGAGCGTGCCCCAGGCGGCTGGGTCGTCGGGGTCGATGGCGTAGTGCTGCCCCAGCCGGTTCAAGGCAAACCACGGCGGAAAGGCGAGGAGGAGCGGCAGGAGGTGGAGCCGCAGCCACAAGGCGTACCCCCCCACCACCACCAGGGCGGCCGCCAGGGCCAGGTGGAACGCCACGGCCAGGAGCCGTTCCCGGGCAATCTGGCGCTTGAGCTCCGGCTCGTAGCTGGCCGACTCGCGGCGGGCGGCGCGGAAGTAGATGGGGAAGAGCACCGGAGTCCAGTAGAGGAGCTTCACGAGGCGAGCGTTACGTTTGGGCGAGAGGTGGTGGCGCTTGGGGTCCGCCCGGGGATCGCCCAGCTCGGCGTGGTGGTCCAAGTGCCAGCGCGTGAACTGGCTGGGCGAGATGCCACAGGGCAGGGAGTAGAGCAGGGCCAGCACCCGCTCGAGGGCGGGGCGGCGCCGCCGGAACACCAGGCCGTGCAGCACCTCGTGGAGCAGTACCGTGCCGTTGAAGGCGAACAGGCCCAAGAGGGCAATGCCCACGGGCCACAGGAGGGGAGTGCGCGCCTGGCCAGCCAGGAGGGCGCCCAACCCTGCGGTGAGGAGCCAGAGGGCGGTCATGGCCAGGTGGCGTGGTCCGCTCTTGCGTTGCAGGGCGCGCAGCTGCTCCCGTCCCACCACGTGGGCAGCTTCCCGCACGATGGCGGCGGCGGCGCGCTGCCAGTTGCCGGACTCCCGCATACTCAAAGTCCAACCAGCGTGGAGTTGCGGGCATTCCCGCTCAGGAGCTGATGTCGAACTGGTGCAGGTGAAAGTCGGGGGCGTCGAGGAGCTGGAGGCGGAGGGAAAAGCGGCTCTCCAGCTCGTCCACCACCCCCCGCATCTCACCGCGCAAGGCGCGCGTCACCTCCGGGTGGGCCCGCACGGAAAACTCGCGGGTCTCGCTACCCGCCGCCTCCCGCAGGAGGGCGCGGCGGATCTCCAGGCACACCGTTTCCGCCGACTTGACCCGGCCCAGGCCGCCACAGGTGGGGCAGGGTCGGGTCACCAGCCGCTCAAAGGAGGGTTCCGTGCGCTTGCGGGTGAGTTGCACCAGGCCAAACGGTCCAACCGGCGCCACGATGGTGCGGGCCCGATCCGCTGCCAGTTCGTGGCGCAGCACGTCGAGGAGCTGCGCGCGGTGCGCTTCCTCCTCCATGTCGATGAAATCCACCACGATGATGCCGCCGAGATTGCGCAGGCGCAGCTGCCGCGCCACCTCCCGGGCCGCCTCCAGGTTGATGCGCAGGGCGGTCTCCTCCAGGTCCACCGACCCCACGTACCGGCCGGTGTTCACGTCGATGGCCACCAGCGCCTCGGTCTGGTTGAGCACCAGCGAGCCGCCGGACTTGAGCCACACCTTGGGCTGGAGGAGCTGTTCCAGCTCGCGCTCGATCCCAAAGGCTTCGAAGATGTCCAGCTGGCGGCGGTAGAGGCGGATGCGGGGGGTCAACTCGGGCTGGAGCCGGTCCAAGAACTCCACCACCCGCTGGAACGTCTCCGTGTCGTCGATCCAGAACTCGTCCATCTGGGGGCTGGCTAGGTCGCGGGCGGCGCGCAGGGCCAGGTCCAGCTCCTGGTGGATGAGCGCCGGGGCACGCACCTCTTCCGAACGGAGCCGGATCTGGCGCCACATGGTTTCGAGCATGGCCAGGTCGGCGAGGAAGTCCGCCGCCTCTCGCCCCTCCCCGGCGGTGCGCACGATCACGCCCGACTCCCGTGGCAATTCCCCCACCACCGAGCGGAGACGCTCCCGCTCCTGCTGGTCGGTGATGCGGCGAGAGACCCCAATGTGCTGGCTGCCCGGCAAAAGCACCAGGTAGCGGCCGGGGATGGTCACGTGGGAGGTGGCCCGCGGACCCTTGGGGGTGCCCAGTTCGCGGGTGATCTGGACGAGGATCTCCTGGCCCTCCCGGAGCAGGTCCTGGATGGGGGCGTTGGCCGAGAACTCGCCGGGCTCCACCCCCTCTTCCTCCAGGGTTTCGGCCACATCGTCCACGTAGAGGAAGGCGTCCCGCTCCAGTCCGATGTCCACGAAGGCAGCCTGCATGCCGGGGAGGACCCGGGAGATCCGGCCCTTGAACAGGCTCCCGACAATGGAGCGGCCCCGGCGGCGCTCGAGGAACAGGTCCACGAGAACGCCGTTTTCCCGCACCGCCACCCGCGTTTCGTGGGGCGTCACGTTGACGTAGACGACCGTGGGCATCCCTCCTCCGCGCGGCAGTTTAGCCTCTTTTCCCCAGCCGTGCCCGCCCGGCGGGTCTAAAGGTTGGCGAAGCGCAGGCGCCAGACGCTCTGGGCCAGGCCAAGGGAGATGCAGGTAGCGAGCAGGGAGGAGCCGCCCCGGGAGAGGAGGGGCAGGGTGATCCCGGTGGTGGGCGCCAGGCCCACCACCATGGCCATGTTGACGAGGGTCTGGGTGGTGAAGACCACCGCCACCGTTGCGGCCAGTAACGTGCCGCCCCGGTCGCGGGCGGCCAGGGCAATGGCAAAGAGGCGAAGGGCAACGGTAGCGTAACAGAGGACGAGGAAGACCGAGCCCACGAACCCCGTCTCCTCGGCCCACACGGCAAAGATGAAGTCGGTGTCCTGGGCCGGCAGGAAGCGGAGTTGGGACTGGGTCCCCGAGCGCAGCCCCCTGCCGGTCAGGCCGCCGGAACCCACGGCAATGCGCGACTGTCGCTGCTGGTAGCCGGCCCCCGCCGGAGCCCGGTCCGGCTCCAGGAAGGTGAGGATCCGCTCCCTCTGGTACGGCTTCAGGTACCACAGCCAGGCGGCGGCGGCAAGCAGCAGCACCGAGAGGGCCAGAACCACCCAGGTCCGCCAGGGGAGTCCCCCGAGCCAGAGCACGGCCAGGAGGATGGGGACGAAGGTGAGGGCTACCCCCAGGTCAGGTTGGAGCGCCACCAAGAGGGCGGGGGCCGCCACGACGGCCGTCAACTGCAGTGCCGTGCGCCCTGCCAGGAGCTCTTTCTGGTGGCGGGCGCCCAGCGCGGCCGCGGCGAGGATGGCAGCGATCCGGGCAAATTCGGAGGGCTGCACGGTGTAGGGGCCGAGCACCAGCCAGGAACGGGTACCGGCCCGAAGGGGAGCGAGGAAGAGCATGGCCGCCAGGGCAAGCAGCGCGGCCACGTAGAAGAGCGGTGCCAGGCGCAGGAGCAGGCGGTAGTCGGAGAAGGCAAAGAGGAGCAGCAGCACAGCCCCCAGCACCAGCCAGAGGAGCTGGCGGGAAGCGTACGCCGGCTGGGCCAGGGCGCGGGCGGTGGAGGACTGGAGGAGGTGGGAGCACACCAGGATCGGGAGCAGGGCCACGAACATGGCCAGGTCCAGGCGTTTCATGGGCGCACCTCGGCCAGCTGCGCCGGGCCGCCGCTGGGCGGGGTCGGCTCGGGCTGGTAGGAGGGGTTGGCCAGGAGGAGCTGGGGGGTGGAGATCTCCACGTCGTGGCCGAAGGCCTTGGCCAGGATGCGGGCCACGATGGGCGCCGCCACCGACGAGGCGTCACCTCCGTGCTCCACCACCGCCACCACCACCAGGGTCGGTTCGGCAGGGGGGGCGTAGCCGACGAAGAGAGCGTGGTGGCGCTGCTCCCACGGGAGCTCCTGCCACTTAACCCCCTCCTTCTTGCGCATCACCTGCGACGTCCCGGTCTTTCCGGCGATGGCCACGGGCAGGCTCGCAAGGCGCCGGGCGGTGCCCTGCTCCCCCGCCACCACCCGTTCCATGCCGCGGCGCACCGTGGCGAGGACGGCAGGATCGATGCCGGTTGGACGTGGCGGCTTCCCGCCCTCCGGCACCAGGTGGGGGGTGACGAGGAAACCCCCGTTGACCAGCGCGGCGTACGCCACCGCGAGCTGGAGGGGGGTAACGAGGATCGGCCCCTGGCCGATGCCCACGGAGATGGTTTCCCCCGCGTACCAGGGGTGGCCACGGCTGCGTCGGCTCCACTCGTCGGAGGGCACGAGCCCAGCCATCTCCCCCGCCAGCTCGATGCCAGTCTTCTCTCCCAGCCCCAACCGTCTGGCCCAGGCTGCCAGGCGCGTGAGACCTGCGTCGAAGGCCAGGCGGTAGAAGAAGGTGTCGCAGGACACCTCGATGCCCCGTTCGAGGGACACGTGGCCGTGGCCTCCGGCGAGCCAGCACCGGTAGGGGTGGCCGTAGATGGTGGAAGTGCCCGTGCAGTACACGCTCTGAGCCGGGGTGCGCACCCCGTCGGCCAGGGCCCCGGCGGCAAAGATGGGCTTGATCGTCGAGCCCGGCGGGTAGAGGGCCTGGAGGGCGCGGTTTTGCAGCGGCTTCAAGGGATCGGCCACGAGGCTCGCCCAGCGCGCCGGCTCCAGGTGGCCGGCGAAGAGGTCCGGGTCGAAGGACGGCTCGGAGAGGAGCACGCGAACAGCCCCGTCCCGCGGGTCGATGCCCACCACGCTCCCCACGAGCCCCGCCATGGCTTTGGCCGCCTCGCGTTGCAGCTCCAAGTCCACCGTCAGGGTGAGGGGGTGGCCGGGCTTGGGGGGCTCCTCGTCCAGGGTAGACACCTGCCGACCCAGGGCGTCCACCACCACTACCAGGTTGCCAGGGACGCCGCCCAGCACCTCCTGGTAGGACAGCTCGATCCCCGATTTCCCCACCAGTTGGCCGGGTCGCAGGCGGCTGTCAGCCGCCAGCTGGGCAGGGCTCACCTCGCCCAGTTGCCCCACCAGGTGGGCAACCGCAGGGCCCGCCGGCACGGCCCTGCGGGTGGCGGGGTGCACGGCCAGCTCCTGGAAATCGGCCCGGTGGGCCGCCACCGCCGCCATCTGCGCCCAAGAGAGGTTGTCCGCGATGACCGACGGCAGGTGCGAGGTGCGCTGGGCCCGCGCCACCCGTGCCCGCACCTCCCCCTCCTCGGCGAGCCCAAGGCGGGTGAGGAACTGAATGGTGCGTTCCGGCTCCTTCATCTCCTCGGGGAAGAGGAGTAGCTGGAAGGCGGGGCGGTTGTCCATCACCACTTGGCCGTTGCAGTCGGTGACCAGCCCGCGCGGCGCCTCCAGGGGGAGGCGGCGAAGGCGGTTGTTCTCGGCCAGGGAGCGCCAGTAGGGCGCCTGCACGACCTGCAAGGAGAAGAGGCGGAAGGCAATGACGGCAAAGGCGAGAACGAAGCACGCCAGGAACACCACGGTCCGCCGGCGCACGGGGCGCAGGTCGTCGCGGACGAAGATCATAGCCGTTTGAGGAGACGCCGCCGCCGGCGGGTGGGAGAGGTGGCGGCCCGAACGAGGGAGGCGCCGGCGGCCACCACCAGCGCCACCATCCCCGTGGCCACCGTGGAGGCGAGGGTGCCCCACCACCCCCAGGAGGGCGAGGCGCCCAGCGAGGCCACCACGGCCCGGAACGCCAGGTCGTTGACGAGACAGGCAAGTACCGTGCCGCCGCTCCAGAACAGTGGGCCCTCCAGCTCGAAGCGGCGCACGAACAGCGAGGTGACGAGCCCTGCCACGGCCCCGGAAATGCCGCGGGGGCCGATGGGGGCTTCGTCCAGGAGGTCGGCCACGAGACCCAGGGCGAGGCCGAACCAGCCAGTCTGGAGCGGTCCCAGCCGCGGTGCCGCCGCCACCAGCGTCACCAGGTACGGTCGGGCGGCGGCCAGGAACCACCACACCCCAGGGGTCTGAAGCACGAACTGGGCTGCAAAGGAGAGGATCGCTGCAAGGATGAGGCTGGTCACGGCTCTTTCCGCGTGCGACTGGGCAGGACGAGGGCCACCGCCACCTCGGCCGGTTTGGCCGCCAGCACCACCGGCACCACGGTGAAGAACCCTTCGGTACGAGCCTCGCCGGTGGTGCCCAGGAGCAGGCCGGGGGGGTAGATGCCCTCGGAGCCAGTGGTGACCACCGGGAGACCGGCCTCCACGGTGGTGTACGGCGGCAGGCCGGTGAGCGCTGGCTTGTCCCCGCCGGTGAGGAGCGCTTCCCCTTCCACACCCACGATGCGGGCAGCGGCAGCAGCGCTGGGGTGCGCCAGGAGCTGCACGCGGCAGCTGGTGGCGGCGACGCGATCCACCCGACCCAGCACGCCCGCCTCGCCCAGCACGGCGGCATCTAAAAACACGCCGTGGGCGCTGCCGCGGTCCAGCCTCAAGGAGTGGCCGACGAGCACGTCCCGGGCCATGACCCGGGCCAGGATGGCGTCGTCGCCAACCCCTGGCAGCGCCGCCAGGAGCCGATGCCCTTGCCGCAGCAGGGCCACTTCTGCGGCGAGGAGCTGGTTCTCCCGCCGCAGGCGCGCGTTGTCCTGGCGCAGCTCGGCCACTTGACCCAGCACGTTTTCAATGTCGCGCTGCCCGAGCAGGAAGTCGTGCCCGGCTGCGGTGAGCTCCTCCCCCACCTGGAGCACCGGTTCGGTGAGGTGGGCCACCGCCACGCTGAGCGCCGTGCGGGTGCCCGTGCGCACCTGGGCGGCGCTCGCCACGTAGAGCGCTCCACAGGCAGCGGCCAGCAGCACGGTGGGGTGGGGACGGACGGCGAGCACGTCAGTCGATGCAGATCTTCTTGAGCAGCGCCATGTCGGTGAGCATCACGCCGGTGCCGCGCACCACCGCCGAGACGGGGTCGTCGCAGTGGGCCACCGGAATCCCCGTTTCCTCCCTGAGGCGCTGGTCCAGGTTGCGCAGGAGCGACCCCCCACCCGCCAGCACAATGCCCTTGTCGATGATGTCTGCCGACAGCTCCGGAGGGGTGCGTTCGAGGGCGGTGCGCACCGCATCGACGATGCTGTTGACCGTCTCCGACAGCGCCTCGCGGATCTCCTCGTCGCTGATGGTGAGCGTCTTGGGGATCCCCTCCACTAGGTCGCGCCCCTTCACCTCCATGGTGCGGCCCTCGTCGTCCGGCCAGGCGTTGCCCAGGGTGATCTTGATCTGCTCGGCGGTGCGCTCGCCGATCAGGAGGTTGTACTTGCGTTTGATGTAGGCGATGATGGCCTCGTCCATCTCGTTGCCGGCCACGCGCACCGAGCGGGAGTAGACGATGCCCGCCAGGGAAATGACTGCCACATCGGTCGTGCCGCCGCCGATGTCCACGATCATGTTGCCCGACGGCTCGGTGATGGGTAGCCCGGCGCCGATGGCGGCAGCCATCGCCTGTTCGATGAGGTAGACCTCGCTGGCGCCCGCGCGCAGCGCCGAGTCCTTGACCGCCCGCTTCTCCACCGGCGTGATCTCCGAGGGGACGGAAATGACGATGCGGGGCCGCACGAACAGGTTGCGTCCGTGCGCCTTGCGGATGAAGTACTCGAGCATGCGCTCGGTGACCTCGAAGTCGGCAATCACGCCGTCCTTCATTGGGCGGATGGCAGCAATGTTGCCCGGCGTTTTGCCGAGCATCTCCTTGGCCTCCTTGCCCACCGCCTCCACGCGGTTCGTGACCCGGTTGACCGCCACGATGGAGGGCTCGAACACGACGATCCCCTTGGCGCGGGTGAAGACCAGGGTGGTGGCGGTTCCCAGATCCACCGCCAGGTCCGAGGAAAAGAGCGAAAGAATGGATGCCAATCCCATGTCGTTCAGTCGACCTCCACGAAAACTGTTTCGATGCGTTCTGCGGTGTTGCCAGCCGGGTCGGTGGCGCGGATCACCAGTTCGTTCTTCCCCTCGCGGTGCACCACCACAGCCTTCTTGAAGCTGCCATCCCCCGCCACCGCCACGGGTTCGCCGTTCACCGTGACGGTGCTGCCCGGTTCCGTCATGCCTTGGATGAGGACGAAGTTCCCCATCTGCTTGGGGCGCTCCACCTCGAGCCGGGGCGGTGTGGTGTCGGCGATCTCCTCCACGCGCCTGCCGGCAAAGGCCTTGAAGGCCCGCGGCGAGCTCCACTCGGAGCGGATCCGCCCCTCCCCCAGCGCGGCAACCCGCCAGTAGTAGGTGCCGGGGCGGAGCACGTTCAAGGTGGCGGAAGTGCTTGGCCGCTCCTTGGCCTCCACTTCCAGGCCCGAGGGCGAGAAGATCCGCGAGCGGCTCACCTCAAGATCGTAGCGGGCCGCTCCCGCCACCGGGTCCCAGGAGAGGGTGATGCGGTTGCCCCGATCCAGTTCCAGGAGGAAGTTGGCGGGGGGCGAGCGCAGGATGGGGGCCTGCGGCACGGTGAGTTGCGGGCCGAGGCGCCCCGAAGCTTCGGCCCGTACCGCCTGGCGGGTCGCCAGCTCGACGTGCTGGCCGGAGGCGCCGGTGACGCGCGCCGTCCCGCCGTAGGCGGCCACCGTGGCCGAGGAGTCCCGGTCCACGTCCACGCCCACGTGGCTGTCGGTCTGCACCTCCGCCTGCACCGCGTCGGTGAGCACCAGCGACGGGTTGGAGACGGTGTGCACGTTGACCTGGCCGACCTCCAGCTTCACCTCGCCGCGGCGCGGCTCGCGCCCGCCCTGCGCCTCCCGGTGCACCTCCAAGAGCGAGTCGGGCCCAATCCGGAAGACGGTGCCATCGGCAAAGATGATCTCCGCCGAGGCACCGGAAGAGGTCTTGACGAAATCGCCGTTGTACAGCCACTGCCGCTCGTGGGCGCGTTCCCACTCCGAGCGGTTGGCCCGCTGCACCTCCACCTTGCCCTGCACGGCAATGATTTGGCCCGAGCCGGAAAACTCGGGGTTCACCAGACCCAGGAGCAGGTTGAAGCGGCGCTGGGCATCCTGGGCGCGCGCCAGGCAGGCGGGGAAGTCCTTGCGGGCGCAGTCGGCGCTTGCGTCGTCGAGGAGGCGGGAGGCCTGCTCGAACTCGCTGCGCAGCGCGTCGCTGATCCCCCCGCGACGCACCTCCTCGCGCAGGGCCACGGTCTGCCGGAGGGTGCGCTGGGCGCGCTTTTCCACCGGTTCGTGGAGGAGGTAGACCACACCGCCCACGACTCCCCCGGCCAGGAGCAGGAACAGGAGCAGCCGCCCGAGGCGGCGGGCGCCCTCGATGGAGACCACCACCCAGTCGAGCTGGATAGGGCGCTTGCGGGGGTAGCGCGGCGGTACGGACATCGGCCCTGGTCACCTTAGCACCCGCCTTGCATATGGCGCAACAGTAGGTCAAAACGAAGGTTGCTGCGTAGGGGAGGGTGGGATAGAATCCGCGGGCGTCGGTCGCTCGGAGGGCTGGCATGCTCAAGTTGATGCGGGACAACCTCAAGAACCTGAAGTGGATCCTCTGGTTCGTGGTGTTCATCTTCGTGCTCCTCATCTTCGTGGATTGGGGCGCTGGCCGCGGCCGGGGGCGAGGGATGGAGGGCCTTGCCGCCAAGGTGGGCGGGGTGGCAATCACCGAGGCGCAATTCCTCCGCGAGCTGCGCAGTACCGAGGAGCGCTACCGCCAGCAGTACGGGGAGCAGTGGGAGCAGCTGCGGCAGCAGGTGGACCTGGCGGCCATGACGCTGCAGAACATGATCGACCGGGAGATCCTGCTGCGGCACGCCGCGCGCATGGGCTTCCGCGTCGAGGACGAGGAGCTGCTCAAGCGCATCGTCTCCTTCCCCGGCCTCCAGCGGGAGGATGGTTCTTTCGTTGGCGAAGAGCTGTACACGCGGATCCTGCGCGCCAACCAGACCACCCCCGAGGCCTTCGAGGAGGCGTTGCGGCGGGACATGCTCCTGGAGAAGCTGGAGCAGGCCCTCCTGGGCGGCATCGTGATCCCCGATGCGGAGGTGGAGCGCGAGTATCGGCGGCGCAACGAGAAGGCTTCCTTCGACGTGCTCTTCGTGGGCTCCAACATGGCCATGAACCGGGTGACGGCGAGCGAGGCCGAGGCTCGGGCCTACTACGACAGCCACCAGGACGAGTTCACCCACGGCGAGCAGCGGCGGCTGCTCTACCTGTTGGTGGACAACCTGAAGTTGCGGCGCACCTTGACCGTGCCCGAGTCGCAGATCGTCGAGTACTACACCACCCACCAGAACGAGTTCCAGACCTCCGAAGAGGTGCGGGCGCGGCACATCCTCATCCGGCCCGCCACCCAGGGCGAGCAGGGGTGGCGGGACGCCCAGACGAGACTGCGGGAGGTAGCCCAGCGCGCGATGGCGCCTGGAGCGGACTTTGCCGCGCTGGCGCGGCAGTACTCGGAGGACGAGGGGAGCAAGGCGAGCGGCGGCGATCTGGGGTGGTTCGGTCGCGGGCGGATGGTGAAGGAGTTCGAGGACGCGGTGTTTGCCCTCCAGGTGGGGCAGGTGTCGGGTCCGGTGAAGAGCCAGTTCGGCTACCACCTCATCAAGCTGGAGGAGCGCCGACCGGCCGGAGTGGAACCGCTGGAGCAGGTTCGCGACCGCGTGCGCGACCGGGTGGCGGAGGGGCTCGCCGATGCGGAGGGCAGCCGCCGGGCGGCCGCGCTGCGCGAGAAGATCGAGGCGGCCAAGCTGTCTACCGACGAGCAGTGGCGCAGCCTCGCGGACGACGTGGTGACCTCCAACGTTACCCCGTACTTTGCGGCTGGCGAGCCGATCCCCGGGGTGGGGCGCGATCCCGAGCTGCTCGCCGAGGTGGCCGCCGCCAAGGAGGGCGCTGTGGGCGGTCCCCGACGCACCCCACGCGGCTGGATCGTTTACCGGGTGTCGCAGATCCGCAAGGCGGGCACCACCCCCTTCGAGGAAGCGAAGCAGGAGGCGGAGGAAGGCGCCAAGCGGCAGAAGGCGGTGGCCCTGCTACGGCAGGAGCTGGAGGGGCGGCGGGCGAACCTGATGTCGGCACCGTTCTCCACCGTGGCTCCACTGGTGGGGGGCACGGCCAACACCGTGACCGACCACACGCGCGGCAGCGCCATCCCCGGGGTGGGTGTGGCCCAGGCGCTGGAAGAAGCAGTGTTTGCCACGCCCATTGGCGGATTGACGCCGGTGGTGGCGGTGGGCGATCGGGGGGTGGCGGTAGCCAAGGTGACCGCCAAGACGGTGTTCAACGCCCAGGAGTTTGCCCGGGACAAGGAGACGGTCCGCAAGAGCCTGGTGCAAGCCGAGCTGGACCGACTCCTCGCTGCGCTGCTGGCGGAAGCCAAGCGGGAGGACCCCCCCACCGTCAACCAGGAGCTCCTGAACCGGTTCAAGAACCGCGCGGGATGATCGGATTTCTCGAGGGTCGGGTGCTGGAGCTGGCGCCTGGGGTGGCGCTGGTGGAAGCGTCGGGCGTGGGCTACGAGGTGCACGTCCCCCTCTCGGCACATCGGCTGCTGGCCGGCCGGGAACGGGTGAGCCTGTTCGTCCACACCCACGTGCGCGAGGACCAGCTTGCCCTGTTCGGGTTCCCCACCCGCCGCGAGCGCGACACCTTCCGGGTGCTCCTGCAAGCCAGCGGTGTGGGGCCGCGCACGGCGCTGGCGCTCCTCTCGGGGCTCTCCCCCGACGACCTGGCCGAGGCGGTGGAGGCGGAACGCTGGAAGACGTTGGCCGCCGTGCCGGGGATCGGCCGCCGCACGGCGGAGCGGCTCATCGTGGAGCTCAAGGGGAAGCTGGCCGCCCCGGCGCGTCCTCTCGGCAGCGACCGGCGCGACGACGCGGTCTCGGCCCTCGTCAACCTGGGGTACCCGGCCCGAGCTGCCGAAGAGGTGGTGGGGGAGCTGCTGCGGGCCGAGCCGCAGCTCGAACTGGGCGAGCTGCTCCGCCAGGCGTTGCGCGCTCTGGTTCGGTAGGGTGCCAGGGCCGGCAGCGCGGATGGTGGCGGAGTAAGATACGAGCATGCCGGAGCACCTGCTGGCGGCCTCGCGCGACCCCTCGGAGGCTCGGTACGAGGAGACCCTCCGTCCTCGGCGGCTGGGCGAGTACATCGGCCAGGAGAAGGTCACCGAGAACCTGGGGGTGTTCATTGCGGCTGCGCTCTCGCGCGGGGAGCCGTTGGATCACGTGCTGCTCTTTGGTCCCCCGGGTCTGGGCAAGACCACGCTGGCGCACATCATTGCCGCCGAGATGGGGGTGAACATCCAGGTGACCTCGGGGCCAGTGCTGGAGCGGGCCGGAGATCTGGCGGCCATCCTCACCAACGTGGAGGAGCGCGGCGTGCTGTTCATCGACGAGATCCACCGCTTGGCCCCGGCGGTGGCGGAAATCCTCTACCCGGCCCTGGAGGACTTCGTGCTCGACCTGGTGGTGGGGAGCGGCCCAGCGGCGCGTACCATGCGGCTGGCGCTGCCCCGTTTCACCCTGGTGGGGGCCACCACGCGGGCGGGACTGCTGCCGCCACCGCTGCGGGACCGCTTTGGGATCGTGCACCGCCTGGACTTCTACGAGCCGGACGCGCTGCAGAAGATCGTGGAGCGGTCCGCGGCCCTCTTGGGGGTGGAATTGGGGGAGGGGGCGAGCGCCGAGATTGCCCGCCGCTCGCGGGGCACCCCCCGCATCGCCAACCGGCTGCTGCGGCGGGTGCGGGATTTTGCCCACGCCCGGGGGCGGGCCACGCTGGACATGGAAACCGCCACCTTTGGGCTGGAGAGGCTGGAGGTGGATCGCTTTGGGCTGGATGAGCTGGACCGCCGCCTCCTCCTCACCCTGATCGAGCAGTACGGCGGCGGACCCGTGGGGATTCGGGCCCTGGCCGCCACGCTGGGCGAGGATCTGGGAACGCTGGAGGACATCTACGAGCCCTACCTGTTGCAGAGCGGCTTCCTGCAGCGAACGCCGCGGGGGCGGGTGGCCACGGAGCGGGCGCGGCGACACCTGGGGTTCCCTGCCCTGGGTGCACAGGGCCAGCTCTTCCGGGGGGAGCCGTGAAACCCCTCCCGGTGATCGTCAACCCCATTGCCCGCGGCGGGCGGGCGCCCCTGCCCAAGGACGGGCTCGAAGGGGTAGCACGGCGGCACGGGCTGGCACTGGAGTGGCACCCCACCCAGGCGCCCGGGCACGCCACGGAACTGGCCCGGCGAGCGGTGCGCGACGGCTGCCCCATCGTGGCCGTGTGGGGGGGGGACGGCACCTACAACGAGGTGGCGCGCGCGCTGCTCGGCAGCGACACGAGTCTCCTCATCCTCCCCGGCGGCACCACCTCCGTGCTGGCCTTCGAGCTGGGCATCCCCCGCCGACCGGTGGCGGCGCTGGAGGCGCAGCTGGCCGGGGTGCGGCGGGCCATGAGCGTCGGCCTCACGGACCGGGGCCAATCGTTCCTCCTCATGCTCTCGGTGGGGCCGGACTCCCTGATCCTGGCCAACCTGCCGACCCTCCTCAAAGTGCGTGCCGGCAAGGTGGGGATTGCCATCCAGGCGTTCGTGGAGTGCGCGCGGGCGCGCCTGCCTCGTTTCCAGGTCGAGAGCGAACCCCTGACCGCCCAGGCGTCGTGGTGCATCGTGGGTAACGGCCGCTGCTACGGCGGGCCGTACCACGCCACGCCGGGAGCGGATCCCTTCGCGCCGGGGTTCGAGCTGGTGGTCCTTGAGCGAGCGGGCCGCCGCGCCGTGATCCCCTTCTTCTTCGCCATCCCATCCGGAAGGCACCTGCACCTGCGGGGGGTGAGGCGAGCCTCGGCGCAGGAGGTGAGGCTCCTCGGCGAGAACGGGATCCCCTACCAACTGGACGGGGATCCGGCGGGCACCTTGCCCGTGGCGGTGCGAACCGCGCCGGAACGGCTGTGGGTGATGGTGCCGGCGGGCCGCCCCGCCTCCCCATCTGCCTAAAACCCCATCGCTGCGGCCCCGGCCGGCAGTGAAGGGGCGTGCTAGCATCCCGCGGCAAGGGAGGCGGTGCTGTGCGCGAAGCCCTGCAAGCCATCCTTTGTCCCAGTTCCTTAGCCCTGGTGGGGGTGTCGTCCCGGAGCGAGTCGCTCTCGGGGGTGTTGCTGGCGAACCTGTACGCGGCAGGTTTCACCGGGGTGGTCTACCCCGTCAACCCCAAGGTGCGCTCCCTGCGGACCCTGCGCTGTTTCCCCTCGGTGGCGGCCATCCCCGAGCCGGTGGACTGCGCCATCGTCATGGTGCCGCGCGACGGCGTGGCGGCGACGGTGGAGGAGTGCCTGGCGGCCGGGGTGAAGGGGATCGTGGTCATCACCGCCGGGTTCCGCGAGGCGGGCAGCGCCGGGGCCGAGGTGGAACGTGAGCTGGTCCGCCGGGTGCGGGCGGCTGGGGCCGTGATGGTGGGTCCCAACTGCATGGGGGTCATGAACCTGGATCCGGCGGTGCGGCTCGACGCCACCTTCTCGCCTGCGCCGGCCCAGCCGGGCGGGGTGGCCTTTGCTTCGCACTCGGGCGCCCTGGGGGTGGCGCTCATCGAGGCGGTGCGGGAGATTGGCCTGGGGTTCTCGCAGTTTGTCTCTTTGGGCAATTCCGCCGACGTGAACGTCTGCGATCTCCTGGAGGTGTGGGAGGAGCACGAGCCCACCCGGGCCATCATGCTCTACCTGGAGGAGATCGAACAGCCGCGCCGGTTTTTGCAAGTGGCGTCGCGGATCACCCGGCACAAGCCCATCCTGGCCTTGAAGTCGGGGCGCACTGGGGAAGGGCAACGGGCGGCCAGCTCGCACACCGGGGCGCTGGCGGCGGGGGATACGGGGGTGGAGGCGATCCTGCGCCAGGCCGGGGTCCGGCGCTGCCGGTCTCTGGCGGAACTTTTGGATTTGGCGCGGCTGTTCGAACGGGCCCGCCCCGTGGCCGGGCGACGTGTGGCAGTGGTGAGCAACGCCGGGGGGCCGGCCATCATCGCCACCGACGCGCTGGTGGACGAGGGGCTGGAGCTGGCCACGCTGCAGGAGGAGACCAGGGCCGAGCTGCGCTCCTTCTTGCCGGCCGAGGCGGCAGTGGCGAACCCGGTGGACATGCTCCCCTCGGCCACCGGCGAGCACTACCGCCGCGCCGTGGAGGTAGTCACCGCCGATCCTGGGGTGGACGCGGCCGTGGTCATCACCGTCACCCCGCCCATGATCCCGGTGCAGAGGGTAGCGGAGCAGGTGGCCGCCGCGGCGGCCCCCACCCCCAAACCGGTGATCCCCGTGTTCATGACCTCGCCCCGCTTCTTCGAGGTCGCGCGGAGCATGGCCGGGCTACCACCCGTCTACGCCGCCCCCGAATCGGCGGTGCGGGCTCTGGCCGCGCTGGTGCAGCAGCAGGAGACGGCGACCAGGCCCCCATGGGAGCCGAGTACGGCGGCCACGCCGGAGGCTAGCGTGGTACAACGTGCCCGCTTGCGCGGGGCAAGCTTCCTGTCGCCCGAGGAGGCCTTTTCGCTGCTTGAGGGAATTGGCGTGAGCGTGGCGCCGTTTCGCTGCGTGGCGCGCGGCGAGGAGGTCACGGCCGCGGCGGCGCAGCTGGGCTACCCCGTCGCCCTCAAGGCCTACGGGGGTGGCATCGTCCACAAGAGCGAGCTGGGGGCGGTGGCGGTAGGTCTCAACGGTCCAGCGGAGGTGGAGGCAGCGGTGGCAGCCATGCGGGCGCGCCTGGCGGCCGCCGGGGTGGCTGCGGAGGGTTTCCTGGTGCAGGCAATGGTGAGCGGTGGGCGAGAGGTGATCGTTGGCCTCACCCGCGACCCCGTGGGGGGGCCGCTGGTGATGCTCGGCCTGGGGGGGGTGGCGGTGGAGGTGTGGCGGGACGTGAGCTTCCGGCCGGCACCCGTGAGCGCTGCCGAGGCGGCAGCGATGCTCGACGAGTTGCGGGGGGCAGCCCTCCTGGGCCCCTTCCGGGGTCATCCGCCCGCCGACACCGCAGCGCTGTGCGAGGCTGTGGCGCGCTTTTCCACGCTGGGGGCAGTGGCGGGGATTGCCGAGGGCGACGTGAACCCGCTCCTGGTCCTCCCCCAGGGCCAGGGGTGCGTGGCTGTGGACGTGCGGATCGCGATCGGCCCGTGAGCGTCGCCCTCAGGCTCGCCCTGCGCCGACTCGCCAGCCACCCGCGCCAGACCGTGCTGACGGTGGGGGGGGTCGCCCTGGGCGTGGCCGTGTTCATCTTCACCGTTGCCATGATGGACGGGCTGGTGGTGTTTTTCACCCAGCGCTTGATCCGGGTGTCCCCCCTCCTCACGGTGCAGCCCGAGCGCCTGGCCCAATCGCCGGCACGGGAGGCGCTGCGGACCGGTCGGGGCGGGGAGCTGTTGGCCCTGCCGCGGCCGCCCCTTCCCGACCAGCGGCCGACGGTGCGCGGTGCCACAGTGCTGGCCGAGAGCATAGCTCGCGTCGAGGGGGTGGAGGGGGTGTCGGTGGCGGCTTCCGTGCCGGCGGTGCTGCGGTTTGGCACGGTGGCCGAGCCGGCGACCTTGGTGGGGATCGAGCCCCGCGCCGAGGCGAGGGTGACGGAGCTGCCCGCCGCGGTGCTGCGGGGGCGGTGGGATGGGCTCGTGGCGCGGCGCAGCGGCGTGGTGGTGGGGGTACAGCTCGCCGATCGGCTGGGCGCCGATCTCGGAGATCGCCTGGTGGCCACGGGGGAGGACGGGGCCGCGCGCGAGCTGGAGGTGGTAGGCATCATGGCCACCGGCCTCGGCGCGGTGGACGAGGCGAGCGCCTTCGTGAACCTGCCCGTGGCCCAGTCGCTGGCCGGGTGGGCCAGCGCCGAGGGGAGCGAGATCCGCATCCGCGCCGCCACCCTCACCGGCCTCACCACCCTCCGCCGGCGCCTGGAGGGGGTCACGGGGTACCGGGTGGAAACCTGGGAGGAGACCAGCCGCGCCTCGCTGCAGCTCTTCCGGACCATTGGGCTGACCACCTACCTCTTGACGGGCTTCGTGCTGCTCGTGGCGGGACTGGGGATCTTCAACCGCCTCACCACGGTGATCCTGGACAAGGAGCGCGACGTGGCTGTGCTGCGCTCCTTTGGTTTTTCGCGGGGAGCGATTCGGGCCACCTTCCTCCTGGAGGGGGTGCTGCTGGGCGCCGGCGGCGCTGCTGCCGGGTGCCTGGTGGCCAGCGCGGCCATTGCCTACTTCACCGCCTTCCCGATCCGTTTTGCCCCGCGCTCCGGGGCGGTGGTGGCGTACACCGAGCTGTACCTGGCCAACGAGCCCCGCTACTACGCCATCGTGGCCGGTGTCGCGCTGGTGCTGTCGGCGGCCGCGGCGCTGGGTGCCGTGCGGCGGGCGGTGGGAGTGGTGCCTGTGGAGGTGCTGCGTGGCAGCGTGTGAGGTGGCCGGCGCGCCAAGGGAGGGGGAGTGAAGCCGGTGGTGCTCCGCGCGCAGGGTCTCGTGCGTCGGCTGGGGACGGGGGCCAGTCGGCGGGAGGTGCTGCGCGGCATCGATCTCGAGATCGCGAGCGGCGAGTTTACGGCCCTGGTAGGGCCGTCGGGGTCGGGGAAGTCCACCCTGCTCTACCTGCTGGGTGGCCTGGACACGCCGGACGAGGGGGCAGTGGAGATCGATGGCGTCAACCTGGCGGGGGTGTCCCCGGATCGCTTGGCGAGGCTGCGCAACCAGCTGGTGGGTTTTGTCTACCAGTTCCACTTCTTGCTGCCGGAGTTCACCGCGCTCGAGAACGTGCTGATGCCGCTGTGGGCTCGCGGTGCTGGCAGCTCGCGGGAGGATCGGGCCTGGGGCGGGGAGCTCCTGGCGGCCGTGGGGCTCGCCGACAAGCTGAACGCCCTGCCGCGGGAACTGTCGGGGGGCGAGCAGCAACGGGTGGCGGTGGCCCGCGCCCTGGTCAACCGGCCGAGAGTGCTGCTGGCCGACGAACCCACCGGCAACCTGGACAGCGAGAACGCACGCGCTGTCTACGCCCTCTTCCGGGAACTGAAACGGGCCACGGGACAGACCATCCTGGTGGTGACCCACGACCGGGAATGGGCGGAGCGGAGCGATCGGGTGCTGCAGCTCCTCGACGGACGTCTGGTGGGCGATGAACGGAGGGGGGAGCCGTGAGACGGTGGATGGTGCTGCTGGTAATCGTGGCGGTGGCCGGGTGGGTGCTGGGACGGATGGCGCTGCGGTGGTGGCGGGGGGTGGAGGTCACCGAGGTGGAGGCGACGGTGGGGAGGGTGGTGGCGGCGGTGTACGCCACCGGTCGGGTGGACACCGACCGCCGCGCTACCCTGCGCGCGCGGGTGGCGGCGCCCCTGGAGGAGCTGCTGGTGGGGGCCGGCGAGGCGGTGACGGCTGGCCAGGTGGTGGCGCGGCAGGACGGCGAAGTGCTTCGCCTGGCGCGGGAGCGGGCCGAGCGGGAGATGGAGGCGGGCCGTGCGGCGCTGGCCCAGGCCGAGGACGCGGCCCGGCGCGCCGAGCAGTTGGCCGCCGATCGGCTCCTGCCCGAGGAGGAGCTCGTCAAGGCCCGGGAGCGGGCCAACCAGTTGCGGGCCGAGCTCGCGGCGCAGGAAGCGGCGTGGCGCCTGGCGGCGGAGCAGGAGCGCTGGGGCGTGCTGCGCTCTCCTATGGCCGGGGTGGTGGCAGGGCTCCACCACCGCGCCGGGGATCCGCTGCGCGAAGGGGACGAGGTGGTGACGGTGGTGGATCTGGCCCCGGCGTACCTGCGCGTGGCGGTGGACGAACGGGATCTGGGCCGGATACGCGAGGGGCAGGAGGTGCGGATTGCCTTCGACGCCTTCCCGGAAACGCTGCTCACCGGTTCTGTTTGGCGCATCGTGCCTTCCCTGGACCGCCTCACCAAGTCGGTGGACGTGCTGGTGCGCCTGCCGGAACAGCGGCCGCCCTTGCGTCTGGACCTCACCGCCACCGTCAACATCGTCACCGAGGTCGTGGAGGCGGCAGTGGTGCTGCCCCGGGATGCCCTGGGAGAAACTGGTGGGTCCCCGTTCGTGATGGCTGTGGGGGAGGACAGGAGGGCAGTGCGGCGCCCGGTGCGCCTGGGTCCCTGCGACGCGACTCGCTGCCAGATCCTCCAGGGTGTGGCGGCGGGGGAGCGGGTGATTTCGCCCCTGGCGAGTTCCCTTGCCGAGGGGGCGCGGGTGCACCGGCGGTGATCAACCACCTGCGCATTGCCGAGGCGCAGCTGCGCGGGCGGCCACGCCAGTCGCTCATCGCCCTCCTGTCGGTGGCGGTGGGCTCGGCCATGCTCATCGTCACCCTCTCGCTCACCACCGGGCTGTCCCGGGACTTCATCACCAAGACCACGGAGTCCTCGCCCCACGTGGAGGTGCTGCCGCGCCGCAGCGCCACCTGGCGGCCGGAAGCGCTGCGCCGGGACGCTGGGGAAGTGCTGGCGCTGGAACGCCACCACGTGCCCGACGAGAAGCGGGCGGTGCGGGGCATTGCCGCCCTGCGGGCCGCCCTCGGTTCGCTGCCCGGCGTACGGGTGGTGTCGCCCGCCGTGGAGGCCCAGGTGGTGCTGGGCTGCGGCACCGTGAAACGACCGGCGGCACTCTTGGGCGTGGTGCCGGGGGTGGAGGCAGCGGTCACGGCCCTGGACGAGAAGGTGGTGGTGGGGAGCTGGTCGGCGCTGGGGAGGCGCCCCGACGGCGTGCTGTTGGGGGTGCGGCTGGCGCGCGATCTGGGCGTGCACCTGGGCGACTCGCTGCAGGCGGTGGGGGAGGGGGGCGGCGTGACGACGCTGTCGGTGGTGGGCGTGGTGGCATCGGGGTTGGCGCGGGTGGATACCGCCTTGGCGCTGGTCAACCTGCCCCTGGCGCAGGCGCTGGCCGGACTTGCCAGCGACCAGGCCACGACGGTGCGGATTGGACTCGCCGACCCGCAGCAGGCACCGCAGGTGGCCACAGCCGCCGCCGCCCGCACCGGCTACGTGTGCCGTTCCTGGCAGGAGCGCAACGCCGCCTCGGTGGAGGCGTTCGAGCGGCAGAACCGCATCACCCTGGTGCTCGTGTTCTTCACCACCCTGGTGTCGGCCTTTGGCGTGGCCAACGTGCTGGTGCAGATCGTCGCCGACAAGCGTCGCGACATTGCCATCATGCGGGCCGCTGGCTTCTCCCGCCACGACATCGGCATCATCTTCCTCCACCACGGCGCGCTGCTGGGCCTGCTGGGGGCGACCGGCGGGTGGGTGGTGGGGGCGCTGCTCATCCGCTTCGTGGCCTCGCTGCCAGTGGACTTTGGCGAGGCGGCGGTGTTGCGCAACGAGCGGTTGCAGATGGCCGAGGAGCCCTGGTTCTACCTGGCCGCCCTTGCCCTGGCGGTGGGTGTGTGCACGGTGGCTGCCGTGGGGCCGGCACGCCGTGCCGCCAGCCTCGAGCCCACGGCGATCTTGCGCGGCGAGCGCTAGCGACGGGGCGGTTGCTCCAAGTTGCGGGGTGTGGCAGCGGTGGGGGGCGCCGGCAGGGGGCCGAGCCGCTCGCAGCGCTGGGGCGTAGCCTCGAGCTGGCGGGCCAACTCTTCCAGGGTGGCGTGGAGACGCGGGTGCCGCCAGGTGGGTGCCACTTCCACAGCGGGGAGCAGGGCGAAGCGCCGCTCGCCAAGGCGTGGGTGGGGGAGGGTGAGGGCCGGCCCTTCCACCACCACGCTCTCGGCCAGGAGCAGGTACAGGTCCAGGGGGCGGGGTCCGTGGTGGATCTCGCGCTGGCGGTCGCGGCCAGCTCGCGCCTCCAGGTGGTGACAGAACGCGAGTAGGCGCAGGGGATGGACATCCACGTGGAGGAGCACGGCAGCGTTGAGGTAGTCGGGTTGCGGCGGCCCGAGCGCAGCACTCCGCCACAGGCTGGAGCACTCGCCCAGCGGGAAGCGCTCGGCCAGTGCCGCCAGCGCGGCGGCAAAGGCCTCGGCCACGTTGCCCTGGTTGCCGCCCAGACCGAGGAGGACCCTCATGACACGGCCGGAAGCGAGGAGGGGGCGCGATTCAAGCTGCGCGGCCAGGCGGGCCGCCTCCCCCTCACGGGGCCTCCTCCTCGGGGAAGAGGGGCGGGATGGGGTGGAGGAGGGGGTGGAGCCGCTCCATCACCAGCTCGCCCCACTGCTGCTGGCGCTCCAGGGGGAGGTGCAGCGGGGCCAGGCGCCGGGCGGCAAGCTGCTGGTCCAAGAGGGTGTCGATGGCGCGCTGGAAGGCCAGGTCGGTGTCGCGGACCCCGTCCCAGCGCGGCGCGGTCCACAACGGCACCTTGACCAAGAGGTCGTAGGTGGGCAGCCAGGCTGCAATGAGGGGCTCCCAGGCGGGCTGGGGACCGGTGGCGTGGAGCAGGTAGCAGTAGTTGTCGAGCACGGAGCGATCGCAGATCACCAGCTCGTGGTGCGCCGCGGCTTCGATCTCTGCTGCCATCTGCTCGTGGAGGATCCAGGCCTGCGCCTGGGCGGACGTCTCGCGGTTGATGGGCAGGGGGCAGCGGCGCGCCACCTCCCGCACCATCTCCACGTCCACGTCCCGCCGCTTGAGCCGGGCCGCCAGTTCGAAGCAGAGGGTCGTCTTGCCGACGCCGTGGGTACCGATGAGAGCAATCTTCACCGCAGCCGCTCCTCGATGCGCGTCACCGCCTCGAGGAGTTCCCGGGCCGAGCGGGGGCGGCGTTACGGCTGCTTTTCCAGGCAGCGGAGCAGGAGCGAGGCCAGCTCCGCGTCCAGTTCGGGGGCGAGGTCGCGGGGATTGGGGGGCGGTTGCTCCAGGTGGGCGCGCAGCACGTTGCCCGCCGGAAACGGCAGCGAACTGGTGAGGAGCTGGAAGAAGGTCACCCCCAGGGAGTAGATATCGGTGCGTTCGCTGACCTGCTCGCCGAGGATCTGCTCCGGAGCCATGTAGTAAGGGGTTCCCGTGGCCCCGGAGGCGGCGGCATCCATCTCGTCCAGGCGGCGCGCGATACCAAAGTCCAGGATCTTCACCTGCCGGCGCTCGGCGAAGACCATGTTGGCGGGCTTCAAGTCGCGGTGGATCACGTGGTGCTCGTGGGCGTAGGCCACCGCATCCAGGATCTGGCGGGCGAGGAGGAAGAAGCTCTCGCGTACGAAGGCCGGCTCCTGCCGCAGGAGCTGGGCCAGGGTGGGGCCCTCCACCAGCTCCATGGCGATGAAGTAGGAGTCGAAGCCGCGGTCAAAGTCGTACACGTGCACGATGCCGGGGTGGGAGAGGGCTGCGGCAGCGCGGGCCTCCCGCTCAAAGCGGCGGATCGTCTCCGGTGTGTGCTGCCGCGGGTTGAGGATCTTCACGGCAATGGTCCGCCCCAGGCGCGTGTCCTGGGCGCGGTACACGGCCCCCATGCCGCCACGGCCAATGAGATCGCCCAGCACGTAGCGCACCGAGGGATCGGTGAAGACGTCCTCCCCCACCTCGCCGGCGGCGTGCTGCTGGCTAGCAGCCGCTTCGACGGCGGCGCGGCGGGCCCCCACGTTCTGCAGGCGCGTCGCTGCATCCTGGTAGCCGTAGTCGAACTCCACGATCTTTTGCAGCGCCCCCTCGGCAGCGCGCAGGTCGCCGTTCTTCTCGAAGAGCAGCGCCAAGGTGTACCAGGCGGGGAGCAGCTCGCGCGTCACTGGATGGCCGGCGGTGGCGCGCTGCACCGCGCTGATGGCCGCGGCCACGTCCCCGTTGGCCTCGAGCCAGCGGGCCAGCTTGACGAGTTGCGGCGCCAGGTGCGGGAACGTGCCAGCGTAGGCGGAGAGGAGCTCCCAGGAGCCGCGCACGTCGCCGTGTTCGAAGAGGGCGAGGAAGGCATCCTCGACCCGCCCCAGGCGGGCGAGGAGCTGGGCCTGCTCGGCGATACGCCCGTCGCGCTCGAGCAGGTGCAGGGCACGCGCCTCGTCCCCTGCCCGCTCGAAACAGCGGGCCGCCTCGCCCAGCTCGCCGGCCTGTTCCCAGGCGTGCCCCGCCAGCTCCCACTTCCCCAGCTCGGCGTAGAGCTCGGCGGCACACCTAAAGTCGCCATGCTCGCTGGCAATGTCCGCAGCTTCCTGGGTGAGACCAGCCTGCCGGAACCGCTTGAACGCCTCCCGCCACTCCCCCGACGCGGCGAGGGCGGCGGCGGCTTCGGCCACCATCCCGGAACTCTCGTACTCGGCTGCGGCAAGCTGGAACTGCCCCGAGGACTCCAGGTGCCGGGCCCGCAGGCGCGCTGCCCCCTCGGAGCGGCCGGCCAGTCGCAGCGCCTCGGCAGCCCGCAGCAGCTCGCCGGCCCGCTCGAAGGCCCGCGCCGCCTCCAGGGGCATGTCGGCGGCGAGGTAGAGATCGCCAGCCTCGCGGAAGCGGCCGCCCACCAGGGCGATGCGGGCGGCCAGCTGCGGCCGCTTGGCCTCGCGACTGGCACGCAGCGCCAGCTCCACCAGCGTGGGGGGGAGCCGCTGCGCCTGGAGGGCCAGCTCTGCTGCGCTGGCTGCGCGCCGGGGGTCGTTGGCCCTCAGGAACGGCTCGATGGCCAGCTCGAACTGGCCGCTCTTCACGTACCCCTGGGCCTGCCGCACCCACAGCGCCTGGGCCTTCTCGCTCTCCCCCAGACGACTGTAGAGCTGGGCAGCGCCACCCAAGCTCTCCTCCCCCTGCCGCTGGAGCAGCCGGGCTGCCCGCTGCACCTGGCCCAGGGCGCGGGCCACCTCGGCGGCCCGCTGGTACGCCTTGGCGCGGACGAAAGCGCGCAGGGCGCGGCGGCGCCGTCCCGCCTCCAGCCAGAACTCGCCGGCGGCCAGGTAGTCGCCGCGGCGGGCGGCCTGGAGCGCCAGGTGGGCGGGGCTACCAGGCCGCGGCGAGAAGACCCCCAGCGCGTAGAGGAGCAGCAGGATGGCCACGGCGTGGCCGCTCACCATGATGAGCGGGGAACTGGGCCAGAGGAGGAGGGGCAGCGATTCCACGTTTCCGGGGCGGAGGTCCAGAAGCCACAGGATCCACCAGGCGTTGAGCCAGATGAGCAGGAGCCAGGCCAGGGAAAAGCACAGGCGCTGCCGTCCCTGGGTGAGGAGGGCCACGGCGCCCACGGCGAGGAGGGATGGGCCTACAGCCACGCGAGCATTCTACCCTTGCCCGCCCCCTTGAAAGTTTACAACAATGCGCTCATATTTTGTCTTGCGGCGGAAGCCGCAGGGGAGGAGCATGCGCGATCTGTACGAGGTCCTGGGCGTGGCGAAAAACGCCTCGCCGGAGGAGATCAAGAAGGCGTACCGCAAGTTGGCGCGCCGCTTCCATCCCGACGTGAACCCGGGCAAGGAGGATGCGGCCAAGCGGTTCCGCGAGATCCAGGAGGCGTACGCGGTGCTCTCCGACCCGGAGAAGCGCAGGCAGTACGATCAGTTCGGCTCCGTGGACGGAGGTGGAGCGGGGCCGCGGCCGGAGGGTGGCTGGACCGCCCGCGGGCCGTTTGCCAACTTTGAGGTCCGAGGTTTCCAAGGTTTCCCAGATCTGGGCGACCTGTTCCAAGGGTTCTTTTCGGGTTTCCCCGGGGCCAAGCGGGCGGCAGCCCCCAGCGCCCCGGTAGAGGCAGCGGTGGAGCTCACCTTCGAGCAGGCGGTGCGGGGGGCGGCAGTGGTGGTGCCGGTGCGGCGGGAGGTGCCGTGCCCGCGGTGCGGGGGGCTCGGCAACGTCCAGGGGCGGATCTGCCCCTTGTGTCGTGGCAGCGGCGTGGTGGTGCAGACCGACCGGCTGCGGGTGAAACTGCCACCGGGGGTGGGGGACGGGGACCGGGTGCGTACCGCCACCCGCAGCGACGGGGGGCGCGAGGTGGTGGTGGAGGTGCGGGTCCGACCCCACCGCTACTTCGAGCGGAAGGGGGACGACATCTACTCGGTGGTACATGTGACTTTTCCCGAGGCCTACCTGGGGGCCGAGGTGGAAATTGGCACCATTCACGGGCCGGTGCGCGTGAGGATCCCCGCCGGGACCCAGTCGGGCCAGCGCTTCCGCCTGCGCGGCAAGGGGGTGCGCAACGTCCGCACGGGAGTGGCGGGCGACCACTACTACACCGTCCAGGTGGTGGTGCCGAGGGTGGTTTCGCCAGCCGGCCGCGAGGCGGCGCGGCGAGTGGCCGAGCTGTACGCCGAGGATCCTCGCCGCGGCTTGCCCCGGTCTTTGGAGTGAGACGCTGGGGGCCAACAAGAAAGGGCGGGGATCCCCGCCCTCGATCCATCGGTGTGTGGCGTAGTTAGCGGGCCAGGTTTTCGACCAGCGGAATCGCCTGGTCCATGGTCAGGCCGTCTCCTACCGGCACGGTGCGGGGTGCGCTCCAGGAGCCGCCCTCGAAGAGCACGTATTCCAGCGTGTCACCAGCGACCCGGTAGGCCACCGGGGTGAGGTCGCTGCCCATCACCACCCGCGCCCCGTCCAGGGCAAAGTTCTGCGGCACCTGGTAGGTTCCCACGACGCCAAAGATGGGCATGTGGCGCTTGCGGGAGGCCACGGTGGAGCCGGGTGCCTTCTCGGGCTTCGGCACGGTGCCCTCGTCTACCAGCCGGAACTCTACCTGCAGGAGGTGGAGGGAGCACGATTCGAAAGAGCCGAAGAGGGCCATGGCCTTGGCCTTGTTGCCCTGATTGACGAAGGTGGGGTGCTGCACCGCCGACTCGGTGCCCTCCAGGGTACAGCCGAGCCCCAGCGGCAGGAGATCGTTCAGCGACTTGACGAACGCCACTTCTGCCGTCTCGTTGCTCCCAGCCAGGCGCACGAGGGCGTAGTGCGCCCCCTGGCCCTCCCCCGCTCCCTCCCACCAGAGCACGTGGAGGAACCCCTCGCGCACCGTGGTCGTGGTGGTGCCGCCGGACTGCCAGTCGGCGGTGGTCACCTCGGAGCTCGCTACGGTGGCCAGCACCGTGGGGAACTGGGGGAAGGCAGCGGGGTTCTGGGAGAGGGTCAACACCGGCTCCCAGGAGCCTTGGGCCCACACCGCCACGAGGATGTCGGCATACCCCTCCGCCCACCACTGTTGCCAGACCAGCGCCACCTTGCCGGTCACCTCGTCGGCCACCAGGTGGAACGTGGAGTTGCTCAAGCCGTCGAAACCCAGCGGCAGGGGCACGGGAGCGTGCACGATTTCACTGCCATCCCGTTCACCGGTGAGGACCACACCGGCGTCGGTTGCCTTGACCCGCCAGAGGGTGCCGCTGCGGTCCAGGCAGTACGGGGCGGCACTGGCCGTGCTTCCTGCCACCAGCAGTGCCACCACCCCGATCAGTGCTCGTCGCATCGTCCCCTCACGCCTTCAAGTTGATGACTTCGCGCACGTTGAAGGCCTGCATGAACGCCTTCATCCCCGCAAAGTCCGGGTAGTACGCCGCCAGCCGTTCCAGGTACTGGTCGGCTGCTCCCTGCTCCCCCTCGTCCATGGCTGCGTCGGCGAGCAGCATGAGGGTGTTGCGCTCCACCGTCTCGTTCTTCCAGCGGCGGGCCAGGGCCAGGGCCTGTTCGCCGTGGCGGCGCGCCTCCTCGAAATTGCCCTGCTGCAGGGCGCCGTAGCACAGGTCCTGGTACACCTCGGCCAGGAGCTGGCTGCACCCTAAAGCTTCCAGTGTTGCTGCCGCGTCCGCGCACAGCGCCATCCCCTCGGCCACGGCTGCGGTGCACATGAGGCAGTACCCCAGGTTATCCCGGGCCACCGCCAGGTTCATGGGATCGTCCCCGTCCTCGGCGGCGAGGGCAATGGCGGTGCGGAAGCAAGCTGCCGCTTCCTCGAACTTGGAATCCCTCAGCGCCAGTACCCCGAGCTGGTTGGCGGAACCCTTGCGGGCGCGCCGCTCGCCACAGGCTTCGGCAAGTTCGGCGGCGCGGCGGGCGTAGGCCAGGGCGCGGGGAATGTTCTCTTCGAATTCGTACACCTGCGCGGTGTAGTAGGCCGCCATCCAGGCGGTGAACGGGTCCCGAGAGCGCATGAGGACGTGCTTGAGTTCCCCCACGGCGCCCTCGAGCCGATCCAGATCCACCAGCACCACACACCGGTTGCAGAAGGCGCGGTCCTCGAGCTCGCGGTCCCCCAGCCGCCGGGCCTCCGCCTCGGCTGCGCTGAACAGCCGCAAGGCGCGCTCGAGCCGCCCCCGGGCAAAGGCGCGTTGCCCCAGGGCGGTCAGGCGGAGGTAGCGCTCACTCGGGCTCACGACTCGTCGTCCCTCTCCCGCGCTCTCGCAGCCTTGAACTCCAGGAAGTCCAGCACCTCCTGCTGGGCTTTGGGCGAGAGCGATCGGAAGGATTGTAGCAGCACCGACTCCCGCTCTGTCAAGCGGTCCTGGGCCAGGTCGCCGAAGAACTCACCGAACGACACCTCGAAAGCGCGCAGGATCTTGAACAGGGTGTCCAGGGGGACGCGGTACTCCCCCTGCTCCATGCGCGACAAATCCGACTGTTGGATGCCAATCTGGCGCGCGAGCTGGGTTTGCGTGAGGTGGCGCTCCAGCCGGTACCGGCGGATGCGCTGGCCCACCGCTGCGGTGGCCGTCGGAAGGCGGGATGAGCCGCTCACGTCGCCTTGCCCCCGCGGGGCCAGTGTGCTACGGTCCCGCGGTTACCTTTATGCTACGTCCCCATGGCGCGGCTGTCAAGGTGACCGGGAGCACATGAAAGGACTCTACGCCAACCTGTGGCGGTGGCGCCGTCTCGCCCTGGACCTGGCTCGCCGCGAGGTGCGCTCGCGCTACGCGGGCTCGGTTCTCGGTGCGCTCTGGGCGATTCTCGAGCCGGCCATGCAGTTTGGGTTGTACCTGACGGTGTTCGCCTACCTGCTTGGCACGAGGATTGAAGGGGATCCCCGCGTGGGTGCGTACGCCATGTACCTGGTGAGCGGCTTGGTGCCGTTCTTCGCGTTCCAGGAGACGCTGGTGCGCTCAGCCGACTTTGCCCGTGCCAGCGCTTCCCTCGTCAAGCACGTGAGTGTTCCACTGGAGGTGCTGTTCCTCGGCGCCTTCCTGGCCACTCTGGC
>JACADV010000035.1 GCA_013388425.1 Thermoanaerobaculaceae bacterium
CCCCCCCCCCCCCCCCACGAGATGTGGCGAGGGACGGCCCGAAGCAGAGCGGCCGCGCGCAGCGCGGACCGCGACGCGGAGGGGAAAATCCCCGTGTCGGCGGACTTTCGTCTCGGGGGGTCCCGCGCACGGTCCGCCCATCCACCCGTGCGCTCCAGACCCCCGAACGCCCTCCAGGGCGTTGGTGTTTCTTGGAGACTGAGAGAGCCTTAGCTTGTTGGCCCTCAGGCGGGGGGGACGAGGGTGCTGTCGGTGCCCACCGTGAGGCCGGCGCCAGTGCCAATGGAGAAGCCGTTGCGGAGCACGACCTGCGTTCCAGCTCGCAAGGTGGCATGGCCGGGCGAGATCACGCGGAATGGCTGGGTTGGATCCCCGGCCGTGATGGCGTGACAGGCCTCCCAGGTGGTGGGGGCGGTCACCGTCTGGTTCGTGAGGCCAAGGTCGCACACAAAACCGGCACGCACCTCGAAGGTGTCGGCGTCGGCAACCGTGGTCTGGTTGGCGTTGCTCGAGGCGTCCACGGCCTCTATGTCCACCGTGTAGACCTGGGATATGGCGCCGGTGGAGTCCCAGGTGGCACGGTAGGTGTTGCCGGAGATGTGGCTCATGGGGAGGGTGGCGATGAGGCTATGGGCAGGGTCGCGCACGTAGGCAGTGACGCTTGCAATGCCGCTGGCATCGGTGGCGTCGGCACTGATCTGGAAACCCTGGCCGGGGGCAGCGAGGCGGGGCAGCACCGAAACGTTGGTGACCTCGGGCGGCGTGGTGTCCGGCTGGGTCAGGGGAAAGATGCAGACACCAATGTTCGCAGTGGTGCGGGTGTCGATGAGGGCCTCGACCGTGGGGTGGAAGACCGAGGAACTGCTGCAGCCACTGAGGAGGTGGCAGTAGCTCATGATGGTGCCACGTACGTTAGGGACGCCGTTGATGGTCTGGGAGGGGGGGCAGGAGGTGGGCCCGCTATAACAGTCCTGTTCCTGGTTGTAGCACTGGTCGATCGGGGGGTTGTAGCAGTGGGTATGGGGGGAGGCAAAGTTGTGGCCGAGCTCGTGGCCGACCACCGGAGCGTCGTTGGAAGCGGTCTGCTGGGCGTACCGGAAGACCTGGATCACGCTGTACCCGTAGCTCTTGTTGCAGAGGACATCGACCCAAGCGATGCCAACCGTGGAATAGGGGTTGGACGACTTGCCCGAGAGCAGCGTGGCGAGAGCCCTGTCCACGCTGCCGTAGTTGCTCGCCCAGTAAGCGGTGAACTCGTCCAGTTGCTGGTCCGGGGCGAAGTTGACGTAGGGATCGGGCTGGGAGCTCACGCGCAGGTAGGTGGTGCCTTGCAAGAGGCGAATATTGAGGTCGCGCTCGTAGAACACATTCATGGCGGCGAAGAGGTTCGCGAGGTAGGTCGTGGCCGCGCCCGTGTCATCGCCAAACTTCTGACTCATGAACTCGTTGTCCGTGTCCACGGCAACGGTGGCAGTGTGGGTAGACGGGAGCGAGAACTCGGGTCCGAGGGCCTCGGCAAAAGCCGCTTCGATGGGGAGTCTCTGCGGAAGGTCGTCAGCGGCACAACTGGTGGCGAGCTCGATCCCCCGTTGGCGGAGGTCCGTGGTTAGGTCCACCACCCGCAGGCGCCCGGGGTGGGGTGCCACGCTTTCCACGTGGATGGGCCCCGCCGGTCCCAGCACCTCGCCAGCAACGAGCCCCGTGACAGGATCCACGGACACCACAACTCCCGTGCCGGATTCACCTTCCGCGGTGCCCCAGAAGTAGCGACGAGGCGAACGGGGAGCCTCAGTGACGCCGCCTGGCGTCACCACGAAAATGCGAGCGTCGGGTGCGTAGATGTCGTGTCTCTGGACGACAACCCGGGCGCGGCGACCGAGACCAACGGGCCACGCGGGGAGGGAGACGCGGCCCTCCAGCGGCACGTGGAGAAGCTGCTGGTACACCCCATCGGGGAGCACGACTTCTTCTTCCGATGCGCGATGGGCAGGAGGAGAGAGCGATTCCTGGGGCACCGAACCCATCTCTGCCGTGCCCCAAGCGGCGGCAGCCAGCGCAATGGTTGCCACGGCGGGCCAGGCACCTCTCACGCAATCAATATAGCCCGTGGCAGGGCGCGCTGGTGTGATGCCGGTGACAATTCTTTCCCGGGAACCCCCGCATCTTCCCCTGGTCTCATGGAGAAAGGGGGAAAGGGGCCAGGTGTGTGGTCTATCCTTGTGGCGTGGCGATGGAAGCAGGCGAGGCTGCGGCAGCCGAGGCTCTGGAGGTGGAACGGGCCAAAGCGGGCGACGAGGCCGCCCTGGAAGCGTTGGTGCGCCGCCACGAGGGCGACACCTACAGGCTGTGCCGCCGCATGCTAGGCGACCCGGAGGAAGCCATGGAGGCCACGCAGGACACCTTCCTGCGCGTGGTGCGAGCTCTCCCCGCTTTCCGGGGGGAGGCCAGCTTCCGCACGTGGGTGTTGGGGATCGCCATCAACGTGTGCCGGACCCGCCTCACGAGCCGGGCGTGGCGGGATCGCCAACGCTGGGTGAGTCTGTCCCCGGCAGAGGCGGAGCGTAGCGAGGAGGTGGTGCCGGAGCCCAGCGACCCGAGGCCGGATCCCGAGCGGCGGGCCTGGGCTGCGGAGCTGCGGCGCGCCCTCGGCACGGCGTTGGGAAAGCTTACCCGCGAGCACCGGGAGGTCCTGCTCCTGCACGAGATGACGCAGCTCGATTACGAGGAGCTGGCCCGCGTGCTGGGGGTGCGGGTGGGCACGGTCAAGTCGCGGATGGCACGGGCCCGAGCGGCGCTGCGGGTCGCCCTCCGGGAGGTGTGGCCATGACCTGCGAGGAGTTTCGCGCGCTCCTGGAGCGCGAGGGCACGGCGGCCGCCCAGGCAGGGGCCGAGCACCTGCGCCACTGCCCGGCTTGCGAGGGGGAACTGGCCCGCTGGCAAGAGGTGGAGGCGCAGCTTGCAGCCATGGGAGAGGAGCCGGTGCCGGCGTTCCTCCACGCTCGGATCATGGCTCACCTGCGCGCCTCGGCAGCCAGCGCGCAGCGAGTGCCCCTCAAGGTACTGCGGCCGGTGTGGGCAGCCCCGCTGCTCCTGGCGGTGGTGCTCCTGGCTTTGGGTGGCGTGGGTGTGTGGCACCTGGTGCAGCGGCCCACGGCGGTGCCGGCGGGAGAGGCACAGTCAGCGGTGACGGCGGAAGCTCCCCCGCCGGCGCTGCTCGGGAAGGGTGCGCCGGTGCCGGTAATGGCCCAGAAGGTCGTGGCGCCGAAACAGGCCGATCGCCCGCTGGAGGTCAAGCGCTCCGAGTCGCCGGTTCCCCGTGCCGATTCGCGCGCCCAGGGGGAGCAGGCCAAAGCGGTGGCAAGAGGTCTTGCGGTGAATCAAGCCCCCGAAGAGCAAGCCGAGGTTGCAGCGCTAGCCGCCCCTGCGGCGGGTGAGGAGCTTCTGCGGAGCGGCGGAAAACCGACCGGCGGGACGGACACGAGGAGCTGGGGCAGCGCCAAGCAGCAGGTGGCCTCGGAGGAAGCACCCCGGGCGGCGCAGCTCTCCCGGCCACCCGCCGGGCCGGGGCCGGTGCAGGTGCGCTGCCAGCTCCTGGACGGGGAAGATTTCCCCCGGGCCACGGTCTGGCTGCCCGAAGATCGGGTTCCCGGGATCGCCACCGTGTGGGAGGTGGTGGTGGGGGAGGGGGGCGAGGTGGAAGTGGTGGACACCACCGGCACCCCGCGACCCGAGGTGGCCAGCGCCATTGCACAGCGGCTTCCAGCGTTGCCGCCCCCCGGGCGGTACCGGCTCACCCAAGCACCCCTCCCCGACTACTGACAGTCGGCATCCCCGACGGGAACCGCACGCCCCCCGCGGGGTCTCACCCCCCAGAAGGGAGGCGATATGGGCACGCTGGGACGGAGCACGGTGGTCGGGGCGCTGGCCCTGGTGGTGGCGGGGGCAGCCGGGGCCGTCGCCAACCGGGGGTTTGGTGTGGCGGTGCTGGTGGACGGTGTGGCCAGGCCCGAGTACTGGCACCAGGGAACGGTCTACGTGGAGGCGGTGAAAGGGGAGGAGTACACGATCCGCCTCACCAACCCGCTGGGGCGGCGGGTGGCGGTGGCCCTTTCGGTCGACGGACTCAACACCATCGACGCGCGCCACACCGACGCACGCCGGGCCGCCAAGTGGGTGATGGAGCCGTGGGGCCGGCTGGAGATTTCCGGCTGGCAGGTGAGCGGCCGGGAAGCACGACGCTTCTTCTTCACCACTGAGCGCGCCTCCTACGGCGCCTGGCTGGGGGAGACCGCCAATTTGGGGGTGATCGAGGCGGTGTTCTTTGCCGAGCGCGAGCGGGAGGTGTGCCAGCAACTCCCCCGCCCGGTGCAGGAGCGCCAAGTGGGCAAGGTGCGGCAGCGGGCGCCGACAGAGGAACCGGCGGCACGGGGAGAAGAGCAGCAGAAATTGCTGCAGGACTACGCTGCCACCGGCGTCGGCGAGCGGCTGGAGCACCGCGTGGAGCGGGTGTGGCTGGATCTGGAGCAGGAGCCGGTGGCGGTCGTGCGTATCCGCTACGAGTTCCGACCCCAGTTGGAGGCACTGGGCGTGGTGCCGTCGGCCGACTCCCAGGGAGCGCTGGGGCGGCGGGAGCGGGCCCGGGGCTTCGAGGGGTGGTACTGCCCCGATCCAGGAAGACCCTGAGCCGCGGCGCGACCAAGGGGGAGGGGGCTCACCCCTTCACCACGCCCAGGGGGCGCAGGCGGACCACGGGGCGGGCGATGCCTGCAGCCGCGAGGGATTCCACCACCTGGGCGGCGTCCTTGTAGGCCTCGGGCATCTCCTCGGCCAGGGTCTTGCGGGAGCGGGCCGCCACGAGGATGCCGCGGCGCCCCAGCTCATCGTCGATCTTCCTGCTGCCGGCCACCTTGCGGGCAGCGGTGCGGGAGAGACGGCGCCCCGCGCCGTGGGCGGCGGAGCCAAAGGTCTCGCTCATGGCCTCAGGCGTACCCACGCACACGTAGGAGAAGCGCCCCATGTCCCCGGGGATGAGCACCGGCTGGCCCACGGCGGCGTAGCGGGCCGGGACTTCCCCATGCCCCGCCGGGAACGCCCGCGTGGCTCCCTTGCGGTGGACCAGCAGGCGCCGGCGCTTCCCCTCCACCTGGTGTTCCTCCACCTTGGCGATGTTGTGGGCCACATCGTAGACGAGGCGAAACCCCAAGCTCTGGCGGTTCCCCCCCAGCACCCGCACCAGGGCCCGCTCGATGAGCGCCATCATCACTTGCCGGTTGGCCCAGGCAAAGTTGGCCGCCGCGCGCATGGCGGCGAGGTACGCCTGGCCGTCGGGGGAGGCAATGGGGACCGCCACCAGCTGCGGGTCGGGGATGACGATGCGGTGGCGGGCGGTGGCGTGGCGCATGGTGTGGAGGGCGTCCTCGCACACCTGGTAGCCGAGCCCCCGCGACCCCGAGTGGAGGAGGATGGCCAGCGTGCCCTCCTCTAGGCCAAAGGCAGCGGCGGCCTCGGGGTCCAAGATCGCGTCCACCGTCTGCAGCTCCACGAAGTGGTTGCCGGAGCCCAAGGTACCCATCTGGGGCGCGCCCCGCTCCCGTGCGCGGGGGGAGAGGGCGCGGGGGTCAGCACCCGCCAGGCACCCGCGGGCTTCGGTGAATTCCAGGTCCTGGGGTTGGCCGAAGCCCTGCCGCACCGCCCAGGCTGCCCCTTCGGCCAATGCCTGGTCCAGGTCCCCCCTGCTCAAGGCGGGGATGGCCCCCTCGCTGCCCACCCCTGCGGGCACCGCGCCTTGCACCTCCTGCACGATCCGGGCGAGCCGCTCGCCCAGTTCGGCAGTGCGCAGGGAGGTGGCCATGAGCCGGACGCCACAGTTGATGTCGTACCCCACCCCCCCTGGCGAGACGATCCCCTCCTCGAGGTCAAACGCCGCCACGCCGCCAATGGGGAAGCCGTACCCCTCGTGCATGTCGGGCATGGCCAGGGAGGCCGCCACGATCCCGGGCAGGTGGGCGACGTTGGCGGCCTGGTCCAGCGAGGCGTCGTGCTCGAGGTCCCGCACCAGTTCGTGGCTGGCGTAAATGCGCACCGGCACCCGCATCCCCCCGGTGGGTTCGAGCTGCCAGACGGCTGGCCCCAGAGGCTGCAGGAATCGCTTCACGAGACCAGTATAGGTCGTGGCGCCGGGAGTCAGCGGCGGGGTGCCTTGGGGCGGGGACGGCGCGCCGCCGGCGGCCGCTCCACCTCGGCAACGCTGGCACCCCACACCTGGAGGACAGAGGCCCAGCGCCCCTGGGCCCGCAGGACCGTCTCGATCACTTCCCGCACGGCGCCGTTGCCACCACTGGCGCGGCACACCAGATGGCAGACACGGCGCACCTCCGGGACGGCGTCGGCGGGGCAGGCGGCGAGCCCGGCGCGCCGCAGCGCCGGCAGGTCGGGAATGTCGTCGCCCACCACTGCCATCTCTTCGGGATCGAGACCGAGGGTGGCGGCGAGGCGGTCCAGATCGGCGGACTTGTCGCGGCTCCCCTGGATCACCAGCTCGGGCTCGACCCCCAGGTCGGCCAGGCGCGAAGCCAGGGGGGCCGCCACCCGCCCCGAGAGCACGGCCACGTGCAGACCCTGCGCCTGGGCGGCCTTGATCCCGAAACCGTCCCGGGCCGCAAACCGTTTGAGCGATTCGCCGCGGGTCCCGTAGTAGAGGGATCCGTCGGTGAGCACCCCGTCCACGTCCAGCACCACAGCACGAACCCGCCGGGCGCGGGTCAGAACATCGCACGAGCGAGGGGACACCGGCGCCTCCCGGGACTATCCTAGCGGCCCACGAGGGAGGGGGGAAGGGATGGACGAGCGGTTCAAGTGGGAACAGCGCTACAGCCAAGCAAAGGAGCCCTTCTACGGACACGAACCGTCGCCGTTCTTGCTACGTTCCTTGCCGCTGCTGCCCCCGCGTGGCCGGTGTCTCGACGCCGGTGGTGGGGAGGGGCGCAACGCCATGTTCCTGGCCGCGCGGGGGTGGGAGGTGCTGCTGGTGGACCTGGCGCTGGCAGGGGTGGCGAGGGCGCGGCGCCACGCAGCAGCGCAAGGGTGGCCGTTGCGCCTGGTGGTGGCCGATCTGGAGTCGAACCCCCTGGCCCTGGGGGAGGGGGCCTTGGACCTGGTGTTGGCCATCAACTTTCATAGCCGGCGCGTGGTCGAGGGGGCCATGCGGTGGCTGCGACCCGGCGGTGCCCTGGTGGTGGAGGGGTTTACCCAGGAACAGTTGGGCCGCTCCTCGGGAGGGCCCCAGGACCCGGCTGTCCTCTGGCACCCCAACGAGCTGCCACGCCTGGTCACACCGGGGCTGCGCCTGGTGTGGTACGAGGATCGGCTGGTAGAGGACGACGACAACCCACGGCACCGCGGGCCCAAGTGGGTGGTGCGGTTGGTGGCGGTGCGGCCAGCGTAGAATCCCCCCGTGCAAGCGTTCCTTTCCGTGGACGACCTGGCCATTGCCTTCCCCCGTCCCGACGGGGAGCGGGAAACGGTGGTGGACGGCGTGTCGTTCTCGGTAAGCGAAGGGGAAGCGGTGGGGGTGGTGGGGGAGTCGGGGTCGGGGAAGACGCTCTCCGCCCTGGCTGCCATTGGCCTGCTGCCGGTGTCGGGGCGGGTGGTGGGCGGGCGCATCCGTCTGGCCGGCCAGGATGTGCTGGCGGCCAGCGAGGAGACCATGTGCTCCCTGCGGGGGCGGGCGGTGGGGTACCTGTCCCAGGAAACTGGCGGGGCCCTCAACCCGGTGCGGACGGTGGGGTTCCAGGTGGGAGAGGCGGCCCGACTGCACCTGGGCCTGACGCGGCGCGCCGCGCAGGAGCGCGTGGTGGCGCTGCTTTCTGAGGTGGGGCTGGAGGAACCGCTGCGGGTGGCTCGCTCCTACCCGCACCAGCTCTCGGGCGGGCAGCGGCAGCGGGCGCTGCTGGCTGCAGCGCTGGCCGCCGATCCCCAGCTCCTCATTGCCGACGAACCCACCTCTGCCCTGGACACCATCACCCAGGCGAGGCTCTTGGGCCTGCTCGCCGAGCTGCGCGCTCGCCGCAAGCTGGGGCTGCTGCTGATCAGCCACGACCTAGGCCTGGTGGCGCGCATGGTGGAGCGGGTGGTGGTGCTCCACGCTGGCGAAACGGTGGAGGAAGCACCAGTGGCCGCCCTCCTGGCCAAGCCCGCCCACCCCTTCACCCGCCAGCTCTTGACGGCAGCCCACACCGGCGAGGAGTCGGGCGGCACGAGGGGCTGGGGTGGTGAGGGGCGGAGGGGGGGTGCGCTGGAGTGGGGGGCGTGTCGGTTCGCCCCCCGGTGCCCCGAGGCCATGGCCGTGTGCTGGCGGGCGCGGCCGGCTCTCGAGGCGGTGGGAGCGCAGCACGCGGTGCGCTGCTTCCTGCACCACTCGGCGGAGGAGCCGCATGCGTGAGGGTGGGGCGGCGCCCGCCCTGGTGGCGGAGGGGCTGGTGCGCCACTTCGGGGGGCGCAGGGGGGAGCGCGGCGGTGGCGGGCAGGGTGTGAAGGCCGTGGACGGCGTCAGCCTCCAGGTGGCGGCGGGGGAAACGTACGGCCTGTTGGGGCGTTCCGGGGCGGGGAAGAGCACGCTGGCTCGACTGCTGTGCGGGCTGGAGCGACCCGATGCGGGGCGCGTGCTGGTGGGGGGGAAATGCCTGGCCGATGCGTCCGGGTACGTGGACGGGCAACTGCGGCGGCGGGTACAGCTGGTGTTCCAGGACGCGTTCGCCTCCCTGGACCCGGTGCACACGGTGCGGTGGCTGGTGGCCGAGCCACTGGCCGTCGCCGGGGTCTTGCCACGCATCCAACGGCGTGCCCGCGTGGCGGAGCTCCTCGCCGCGGTGGAGCTTCCCACCGACGAGGCGTTCCTCGCCCGCAAACCCCGCGAGCTTTCGGGCGGGGAGCGGCAGCGGGTGGCCATGGCCCGCGCCCTAGCCTGCGACCCGCTGGTGCTGGTGCTGGACGAGCCGGTCTCGGCCCTGGATGCAGCCATCCGCGGACAGGTGCTGGCGCTCCTCACGCGGCTGGCCGAGCGGCTGCGCCTCGCTGTGGTGCTCATCGCCCACGACGTGGGAGTGGTGCAGCGGATCGCCGCGCGGGTCGGTGTTATGCTTGCGGGCCGCGTGGTGGAGGAGGGGCCTGCAGTGGATGTGTTGGGTTCGCCGCGGCACCCCTACACCGCCGCCCTGGGGGCGGCGGGCAGGGGGCGGGCCGAGGTGGCGAGGGAGGGTGGGGCGTGGCAGGTCAGCGGCGGGTGCGCCTACGCGGTCGCCTGCAGTCGGAGGCAGGCGGTGTGTGCCGGCGAACCGGAGCTTTTGGCCACGCCGGGCGGGAGGAGGGTGGCGTGCCACTTTCCCCTGGAGCCGTGAAACCTGGGCGGGAGGGTTTTCGTAGGTGCGGAAAGAAGGGACGGAGGTGCACGTGGTCAAGGGAATGTCCAGTCTGCTCGTAGGGGTAGTGCTTCTTGCCGGCAGCGTCACGGCCCAGGAGGCGAAGCCTCCCGTGGCGGTGGGAACAGTGCCCGGGCAACAGATCCGCGGGGAGCGGCTCGGCGCCAAGGTGTTGCCTCTTTCCCTTGCCGACGCGGTGGCGATGGCGTTGCAGCACAACATCAACCTGGAAATCTCGCGTTTGGGGCTGGCGGTGGCCCGGGAGGGGGTGCTGGCCGCCGCGGGGGTCTTTGACGCGTTTACCGACCTGAGCTTCACCAGCTCCTCCAGTTCCACGCCCGCCACCAACGTGCTCCAGGGTGCGCGGGTGTCCGAGAGCAAGCGGCGCACCCTGGGCCTGTCCTTGGGCACGCTCCTACCCACCGGCGGCCAGGCCAGTGTTGGCTTTGACACCTCTCGCGCCGAAACCAACTCCCAGTACTACTTCCTCAACCCGTACTGGAACACAGGCTTGAGTTTTAGCTTCTCGCAGCCGCTCCTCAAAGGTTTCGGGACCGACGTGAACCGCGCGGCCATTGAGGTGGCGCGGCGCAGCCGTGACATCAGCGCCCTCGCCTTCGAGCAGATCGTCATCGCCACCGTGCAGCAGGTGGAGGTGGCCTACTGGAACCTCATCTACCAGCGGGAGAATCTCGCCGTCAAACGCCAGTCGCTGGCCCTCGCCCAGGACCTGCTGGAGCAGACCAAGACCCGCGTGCGGATCGGCACCTCGGCCCCCATCGACATTGTGCAGTCCGAGGCCACGGTGGCGGCGCGCGAGCAGGACATCATCGTTGCCGAGAATCAGGTCCAGGAGGCGGCGGATGTACTCAAGCAGCTGCTGGGCTTCGAGAGCCCCGAGGACTGGGCGAGCGAAATCCTCCCCACCGATTCCCTGAAGCAAAACGCCATGCCGACAAATCTCGAGGCCTCCATCGCCACCGCCCTGGAACGGCGCGTGGAACTCAAGCAGCGAGCCCTGGACAGCGAGATTCGCGCCATCAACCTCGTAAGCGCAGAGAACGCCACCAAACCGCGCCTCGACCTCTCCCTGGGGTACGGGTGGACGGGCGTCAACGCGGTGTACGCCATGGATGCAAACGGTCAGCTGCGGGTACTGCGGGGCGATCTGGGCGACGCGCTGGACCAGCTGGCGGAGCGGGACTACCGCCAGTGGTCGGCGGGGCTGACCTTCCACTACGTGCTGGGGAACCATACGGCCAAGGCCGCCCTGGCCCAGCGGCGGTACGAAGTGGAGAGCGCCCGCCAGGATCTCGCTTCGGCCCGGCAACTGGTGATCATGGAGGTGCGTCGCGCGGTGCGGGCGCTGGAGGACAGCGCCAAGTCCATTGCAGCCGCGGAGAAGGCGCGGGAGCTCGCGGAGCGTAACCTGGACGCCGAACAGAAGAAGTTCGCCAACGGCATGTCCACCAACTACCAGGTGCTGAAGATCCAGGAAGACCTGGCGGCGGCCCAGGCTGCGGAGCTGCGCGCCCGCGTCACCTACCGGCAGGCGGAAGCGGCCTACCACGTGGCGGTGGGCGACCTGCTGGCCACCGCGGGCGTGCGGATTGCCGAAGAGGAACCGCTGCCCGAGCCGCACCGTTACCTTTCGGGCGTGAAGTGGCTCCAGTACGGCCACTGGGCCGGAGAAGGGAACGACACGGCCGCTCCGAAGGCTCCCGCAGCCACAGGGGAGGAACAGCAATGAGCGAGGTCCACGGAGCTGGCGAGCTGCCCCCCGAGAGCGCCGGGACGGGGCAGTCCAGCCAACTGTCAAGGGTGCTGCGCACCTTCACCGAGCCGGCGGCGGTGTTTCGCGAGTTGGCCCAGAAACCAAGCTGGGTGGTGGCCCTCCTGGTGCTGGTGGGGGCCTCGATTGTGGTGCAGGCGGTGATCGTGCCGCGGCTGGACATGGAGGCGACGATCCGGCAGACCCTCCAGGAGCGCCAGCACGGCACGGTCAACGAGCAAGAGGTGGAGAAGACAGCACGGACAGCGGGGAGGGTGGGCAAGATCACCATGTTGCTCTCGCCGCTGCTGGTTCCCGTGGCCTTCCTGCTGGTGGCGGGCGTCTACTCGCTGGGGCTGCGGGTGCTGGGCTCGGAGACACCGTACGTTGCCGTCTACTCCACCTGCCTGCACGCGGCCCTGCCGGCGTCGGTGGTGTCGAACCTGCTGCTCGCGGTCATCGCCCTCCAGCGCGACAGTTTTGCCGCCCAGGAGCTGGAGTCGCTCCTAAAGTCCAACCTGGCAGCGTGGCTCCCCCCGGACACCGCCAAGCCCCTCCTGGCGCTGGCTGGCGCTCTGGACGTGTTCACCGTCTGGCAGTGGGTGCTGCTGGTGTTGGGGCTGGAAATCGTGGGCCGGGTGAGTCGGGGGAAGGCCGTGGCGCTGGTGGCGGTGGTATGGGGTGGCTGGATCGGCATCAAGGTGCTGGCAGCGGCGGTGTCGTGAAGCGTCTCGGCGGCTCCATGTGGAAACGGTTTGGGGTAGCGGCGGCCATCGTGGCGGTGGGGGGAGCGTTGGTGTGGGCCTCGTTGGCCTCCTCCCAGGGGCGCGGCAAGCTCGTGGAGGTGGAGGCGGCCGGGCGCCGCACGGTGGTGGCCAAGGTGAAAGCCAGCGGCACGATCAACCCCAAGGTGAAGGTGGAGATCCAGTCCAAGGTGATGGGCGAGATCATCTCCCTGCCCGTGCAGGAGGGGGACCGCGTCGCCGCTGGGCAGGTGGTGGCGGAGATTGAAAAGGCGTTGTACGTGGCCGCTCGCGACCAGGCCAAGGCGGCGCTGGACCAGGCCACGGTGAATCTGGAACGCACCCGCGCCGAGGCGGCCAACGCCACCCTCACCTTCGAGCGGATGCAACGCCTGCACGCCGAAGGCGTGGCGTCCCAGGAGCAGCTGGACGCGGCCCGGTTGGCGCGGGAGAGCGCCCTCGTGGCGGTGCGGGCGCAGGAAGAGACGATCCGCCAGGCCCGCTCAGCGCTGCAGCGGGCGGTGGAGGACCTGGAGCGCACCACGATTCGCTCCCCCATTGACGGGGTGGTGATTGCCCTGAACGTGGAGAAGGGTGAGACGGCCATCGTTGGCACCATGAACTTTGCCGGTTCCGTGCTCATGACCATTGGCGACCTCTCGGCCATGGTGGCGGAGATCGACGTGGCGGAGAGCGAGGTGGTGTCGCTGTCGGTGGGCCAGGAGGCGACGGTGCGCCTGGACGCCATGCCGGAGGTGGCGCTGGCCGGACGGGTGATCGAGATTGGTTCTTCGGGGATGCGCCAGGGGGATGTGGTGAAGTTCCGGGTGAAGGTAGCCCTGGACAACCCGGGCAAGGACGTGCGACCGGGGATGACGGCGCGAGTGGAGGTGACGACGGCGGTGGCTGCCAACGTGGTGGCGGTGCCGCAGCAGGCGGTGCAGACCCGTTGGCTGGGCACCCAGGGGCGGGAGGTGGAGTTCCGGGAGGGGGATGCCTCCCAGCGCGAGGTGAAGGTGGTGTACACCGTGGCCGCTGGGAAGGCGGTGCGCCGAGAGGTGACGGTGGGGGTGCACGATGAGCTGTGGGTGGAAGTGCGGGAAGGGCTGCCCGAGGGGAGCGAGGTGATCGTGGGCCCGTACCGGGTGCTGCGCCAGCTCAAGGAGGGCGATCTGGTGAAGGTGGCAAAGGGCACCGAGAAGGGGGCGAGCAGCCGCCGGGGGGAGGGAGAAGAAGCTCGTGCTCATTGAGATTCGCAACCTGACTAAGGTTTACGACATGGGCAGCGAGGACGTCCGCGCCCTGGATGGCATCGACTTGGACGTGGAGCGGGGGGAGTATCTGGCCATTATGGGGCCTTCGGGCTCCGGAAAGTCCACGCTCATGAATCTCATCGGCTGCCTGGATACGCCCACATCGGGGGTGTACAAGCTCAACGGGCAGGAGGTGTCGGAGTTCGACGACGACGAGCTGGCCAGGATTCGCAACCGAGAGATTGGTTTCGTCTTCCAAACCTTCAACCTCCTGGCGCGCACCTCGGCTCTGGAGAACGTGGAGGTCCCGCTCATCTACGCGGGGGTCCCGCGGGCGGAGCGACGCCAGCGGGCCAGGGAGATGCTGGAAGCGGTGGGTCTCGGTGACCGCCTGTGGCACGAACCCAGCGAACTCTCGGGGGGCCAGCGCCAGCGCGTGGCCATCGCCCGTGCCCTGGTGAACCGGCCCTCGCTGCTGTTGGCTGACGAGCCCACCGGCAATTTGGATTCCCGCACCGGCGACGAGATCATGGCCCTCTTCGACCGCCTCAACGAGGGGGGCAACACCATCGTTCTCGTGACCCACGAGGAGAGCATCGCGGCCCACGCACGGCGGGTGGTTCGCCTGCGCGACGGCCATATCCTGGAGGACACGGGGCGGCGCCACTGATGCTCCTGGAGAACCTGCGCATCGCCCTCCGCTCGATCTTCGCCAACAAGATGCGGTCGATCCTCACCACCCTGGGGATCATCATTGGCGTGGCGGCGGTGATTGCCGTGGTCTCCATCGTCCAGGGGCTGTCCTTCTGGATCTCCGACCAGCTGCAGGGGGTAGGGGCCACCTACATCCTGGTGATGGCCGAGCAGGACCCCAACAACCCCGACGTGGCGGGACGAGATGTGCGCGTGACCTACGAGGACGGGGTGGCCATCCTGGAGCGGGTGCCAGAGCTGGCCGCCTTCACGCCACTGTTCTACCGCGGGGAGCGAGTGCGCAGTGGGGACCGGAAGGCAACGGCGTTCCTCCTGGGGGTGGGGAACGCCTACCAGGAGGTGGTGAACCACTGGGTGGAACGGGGCCGCTTCTTCTCCGACCTGGACCAGGCGGCGCGGGCCCGGGTGTGCGTGGTAGGGCGCGAGGTAGTGGAGGATCTCCGCCTCGGCGAGGAGCCTTTGGGCAAGGACATCATCATTGGCAGCAGCCCGTTCACGGTGGTGGGCGTGATGGAGAAGAAGGGGGAGTTCCTGGGGCAGAACCGCGACGAGGTGCTCATCGTCCCCTTCGCCACTGCCCGGGAAATCTACGGGGACGAGGCCATGCGCCAGATCCGCCTGGACTTCAAGGCCCGCTCCCCCGAGGACGTGGACCGGGCGCGCGACCTCATGACCGCCATCCTGCGGGAGCGGCACCACCTGAAGGCGGGGGAAGCCAACGACTTTCGGATCATCCTTCAGGAGGAGATCCTGAAGACCACCTCCTCGATCCTGGGAACCGTCACCCGGGTGGTGGGTGCCGTGGTGGGGATCGCGTTGCTGGTGGGCGGGATCGGCATCATGAACATCATGCTGGTGACGGTGAAGGAGCGCACGCGGGAGATTGGCGTCCGCAAGGCGGTGGGGGCCCGGCGGGTGGACATCCTCGTGCAGTTCCTCATCGAGGCCGTGACCCTCTCGGGCATCGGTGGGGCGATCGGCATCGTGCTCGGGTGGGGCTTGGGCGTACTGGGTGCCAAAGCCATCCCCGGTTTCCCCTCGGCCCACGTGCCGCTGTGGGCGGTCGCGCTGGGCTTCTTCTTCGCCTACACGGTGGGGATCTTCTTCGGCATCTATCCGGCCGCCAAGGCTGCAGCCCTGGATCCCATCGAGTCGCTCCGTTACGAGTGAGCTCTGCCCGCAGCGCAGCGCTGGCCGGCCGGTGTGGCACACTGGCAGCGTGCACGGCGAAGCGCGCCATGTCGTGGTGGTGGGTAGCGGTCTTGCAGGGCTCTCCTGCGCGCTGGAGCTGGCCAGGAGAGAGGTGCGGGTGCTGGTGGTGACCGCCGGTCAGGCGGGGCGGGATGGGTGCTCCCACCGCGTGCACGCCCTCGCCCCGGCAATCCTCCTCACCGCTCCCCGCCTGCGCGGCGACAGCCCCGACCTCTTCTACGCCGACCTGGTGCGAAAAGGGCAGGGGAGGTTGCGGGAGGAGACCACGCGGGTGTTCGCCCAGGGGGCCCGGCGCGCCGCCGACGAAATCGTGGAGCTTCTGGACCTGGAGCCCCTGGACCGCGAGGTCCTGCTCCTCCCGGGTGACAGCTACCCCCGCGGCTTGCGGTGCCGTCCGCGCCGTGGCCGCATGGTGCTGGCGCCGCTGGTGTCGGCGTGCCGACAGGCAGGTGTGGAGTTTGCCGAGGGGACCCTCGCCGTTGGGGTGGTCGTGACGGAAACGGGGGCGGTGGGGGGGGTGGTGGTCGCACCCCGGGGGGGTGGGGCGCCGGTGGCGCTGTTCGCCCAGGCGGTGGTGCTGGCGTGCGGTGGGCCGGCTGCGGTCTTCCCCCGCTCCACCTCGCCCCGCTGGTGTCGCGGCAGCGGCCTAGCGCTGGGCAAGCTGGCGGGGGCGCTGCTGCACGATCCGCACCGCTTCCAGGCACTGCCGGTGACCGCCACCTCGCCCTGCACCTTCCCGGGTACGGCGCCCCTCCTCGCGGGCCGGATTGCCGTGGATGGCCGGGCGGCGGCGTGGCCGGGGGAGGGTGTGGAGGACCTGGCGCAGTTCGTGGCCGCAGCCGAGCTGGCGGGAAAGCGCGTGGAGCTCCTGACCGAGGGCAGGCTACCTGGCCCGCTGCCGGCGCGGCTTGGGCCAGGTGAGGAGGGTGGGCAGGTGGGGGGGATCGGGCTCACCGCTGCCGTCCACCACGGCATCGGCGGGGTGGCCATCGACGCCTGGGGACGCTCCTCGGTGAGCGGTCTGTACGCCTGCGGCGAGGCGGCCGGGGGGGTGCAGGGAGCGCGTCGGACCATGGGGACGGGGTTGATCGAGGCCCGGCTGTTTGGGGTGCGGGCCGCCCGCGCGGTGCTGGGGGACCGCGGCCGGCTTGCAGGCTCGGTGGGCGCCCCACGGACCATCACCTGCCCTTGCCCGGGGCGGAGCGAGGCGTTGGAGAGGTGGTTGGACACGTTCATGGCTCTTTTCGTGGCGCAAGCAAACGGGTGGGATCCCGTGGCGGCACTGGGGACTTTGCAGCAGTGGCCGGAGGAACCGGCGCGAAATCGGCGGGCCTGGCTCGCCGGAATCCGATGGGCAGCCGCTCGTGCCATGCTGGAGTCGCTGGTGGGGGGTGGTGCTGGCGGGAACAGTGGCGAAGGGTGTACGGTTTGGGGAGCCAGGGGGTGAAGCGTGGCGGCAGACACGGTTCGAGTGGTGCTCAGCAGGCAGGAGTGGGAGTTGGTTTCGAGTCTGCGCGACGTACCGGCAGGGCGCCTGCGCGACCTCCTGGAGGAAACGGTGGCAACTCTGGTAGCGGCGGTTCGTCACCCCGGCTGCCCGGAGATGCAGGCCGACGGCGTGCCGTGCGACCAGCCCGATGCCGACTGCGAGGTGTGCCGAGGCCTGGAGCAGCTCCTGGCAACGGTACGGACTCGCCTGGCAGCTGCTGCGCGCTGACTCCGGCCCCGGGCTCACGGCATGGGGAAGGTGACCCCCTGGGCCAGCGGGAGTTCCTCTGACCAGTTGATGGTGCAGGTCTGGCGACGCATGTACTGTTTCCAGGCGTCGGATCCTGCTTCCCGCCCGCCGCCCGTCTCCTTTTCCCCTCCGAACGCCCCGCCAATCTCGGCCCCGGAGGTGCCGGTGTTCACGTTGGCAATGCCGCAGTCAGAGCCCTCCGCGGAGAGGAAGGTTTCCGCAGCCAGCAGGTTGGTGGTGAAGATGGAGGAGGAGAGCCCCTGCCGTACCGAGTTGTTGAGCTGGATCGCCTCCGCCAAGGAATCCACCCGAAAGACGTAGAGGATGGGCGCAAAGGTCTCCTCCTCGGCAATGCGCAGCCCCTTGGGCGCGAGGACGATGGCGGGCTCGACGAAGAAACCGGGGCGATCCAGACGGGCACCGCCGCACACCACCTGGGCCCCTTCCGCTCTGGCCTGTTCCAGGGCGGCCAGCATGTCGTGGACCGCCGCCTCGTTCACCAGCGGGCCCATGAGGACCCCAGGGGCAAGCGGATCACCGATGGAAATTGAGGCGTAAGCCTTGACCAACCGCTCCAGGAGTGCATCGTGGATATCCCGGTGGAGGATCAAGCGGCGCAGGGTGGTGCAGCGCTGGCCGGCGGTCCCCACGGCAGCAAAGAGGATCGCGCGGAGGGCCAGGTCGAGGTTGGCGTCCGGCATGACCGTGACGGCGTTGTTACCGCCCAGCTCCAGAATGGAGCGGCCGAAGCGACGGGCCACCGCTTCGCCCACCCGTCGCCCCTGCTCGGTGGAGCCGGTGAAGGAGATCAAGGGAACGCGGGGATCCTCCAGCAAGCGTTGCCCCACCTCGCGGCCGGGGCCGATGACCAGGTTGAATACGCCGGGCGCCTCGAAGCGGCGCATTACCGTGCTGGCCAGGCGCTGTACGGCGAGAGCGGTCAAGGGGGTGTGGGAGGAAGGCTTCCAGATCACGGTGTCGCCGCACACGGCGGCGAGGGTGGCGTTCCAGGCCCACACCGCCACAGGGAAGTTGAAGGAGGTGATCACTCCCACCGGCCCCAGGGGGTGCCACTGCTCGAACAGGCGGTGGCGGGCCCGCTCCGAGTGCATGGAGAGGCCGTAGAGCATGCGCGACTGCCCGACCGCAAAGTCGCACATGTCGATCATCTCCTGCACCTCGCCCCTGGCCTCGGAGAGAATCTTGCCCATCTCCAGCGCCACCAGGCGCGCCAGCGGTTCCTTGTGGGCGCGTAGCTCGTCCCCCAGGGCGCGCACCAGCTCGCCGCGCCGGGGGGCAGGCACCTGCCGCCAGGAGGTAAAGGCCTGGGCAGCAGTGCGGGCCACCTGCTCGTAGGTGCCGGCGCTGGCCTGCTCCACTGCCGCCAGCGGCTCGCCGGTGGCCGGGTTTTCCGATACCAGCCAGGTGCCGCTACCGGCCAGCCAGTCCAGGGCAAAGGTGCCAGGGTTTTTGGGTTCGATCCCGAAGACCTGGAAGATGTCACGCTGCTGCATACGAGCCTCCCCGTGCTACCACACGCAAAAACAAGAGTCCTTGGAGAAGCGGCGAATTCCCGCGTTCCGACGGAGCGTGCCGGCACCGTGGGCAGCGAGCCTTGACGAATATCAAGCGAGTAGCTGGGGCGCTTGCCGTTCTTCTCGGTGGGTGCTAGCTTTTCGCTGCTGGGAGTCGCAACCGCCTAGGAGTTGCGGCGGTCGAGCCGAGGAGGTGGGGATGCGGATCCAGGTCACGGCCGAGGCGTGCAGCGGCTGCCGTCTGTGTCGGCAAGTCTGTGTGGTGGAGAAGTTTGGCGAGGTCAATCCGCGAAAGGCGCGGTTGCGCATCGAGGCGCGCTTTCCCGTCCCCGGCAGGTACGTGCCGCACGTGTGCGATCAGTGCGGGGACTGCGCCGAGGCCTGCCCCACCGAGGCCATCGTCCAGCGGGCCGACGGGGTGTACGAGGTGCAGCCGGAGCTGTGCACCGCCTGCGGCGTGTGCATTGACGTGTGCCCCGAAGGGGTAATGGTCAAGGGCCCGGACGACATCCCCTTCAAGTGCGACTTTTGCTGGCGCTGCACCGAGGTATGTAACACCGGCGCTCTCGTCCGGGTGGAATAGGAGGGGACCATGCTCAAGGGCTTCGGTGGCAGGCAGCTACGCATCAATCTCAGCACGGGGGAAATCCGCACCTCGCCCCTGGACCCGACGTTTGCGCGGAAGTGGTTGGGAGGGCGCGGCTTTGTCGCCAAGATCCTCTACGACGAGGTGCCCCGCAACGCCGACCCCTTTGGACCGGAGAACCGGCTCGTGGTGACCCCCGGTGTTTTCTCGGGCAACTTCGGCCCCTCGGGATCCAAGTGCAGTTTTGGAGCGGTAAGCCCGCTCTCCAACGGCGAGGGCGACTCCACGGTGGGCGGGCACTTTGGCCCGGAGCTGAAGTTTGCCGGCTACGACCTGATCGTTTTCCAGGGGATTTCGCCAAAACCGGTGTACCTGTTCATCGATGACGACCGCGTCGAACTGCGGGACGCCTCCGCCTACTGGGGCCAGGGCACCATGGAAACGGAGGCAGCGCTCAAGCGGGATCTGGGCGAGGATTTCGAGATTGCTGCTGTGGGCCCGGCGGCCGAGAACCGCGTGGTGTTTGCCTGCATTGGCCACGACTATGGGCGCCAGGCGGGGCGTTGCGGGGTGGGAGCCGTGATGGGGGGCAAACGCCTCAAGGCCATTGCCGTGCGGGGCACGCGCTCGACACCCCTCCACGACCTCCCTACCCTGAAGGAGCTGACGCTCCGGATCATCAAGCGCACGGCCCAGCACCCGAACATGGCCCCGTGGCAAAAGTACGGCACCGCTATGTTCGTGGGCTGGTCCAACGAGCACGGGGTCTACCCCACCCACAACTTCCAGACCACCTACTTCGACCGCTACGCGGGGATCGACGGCGGTCCGCTGGTGGAGCGCATCCTGGTCACCAATAAGGCGTGCTTTGGTTGCTGGATGAACTGCGGCAAGTACTCGAAGGTGCAGATCGAGGGGAAGGACACGGTGTACGTGGAGGGCCCCGAGTACGAGACGGGTTCGCTGTGCGGGGGCAACTGCGGCTTCGACCAGATCGAACAGGTGGCCTACGTGAACTGGCTGTGCGATACCGTCGGTATCGACACCATGACCGGCGGCAACATCATTGCCTTTGCCATGGAGTGCTACGAGAAGGGGCTCATCACCCGCAAGCAACTGGAAGGGCACGAGCTGCGCTGGGGCAACCTGGAGGATGTGGAGCACTTTATCCGCATGGTAGTGGAACGGCGCGGGATTGGCGAGTACTTTGCCCGCGGCTACCAGGCAGCGGCCGCGTACATCGGTGGGGGGGCCGAGCGCTACACCTGCCAGGTGAAGGGGCAGGGGATGAGCGGCTACGACGGGCGCGGCGCCCCGGCGATGCTCCTGGCGTACATGACGGCGGACATTGGCGCGCACCACAACCGGGCGTGGACCATCACCATGGACGAGGATCTGGGCAAGGACGTGATCCGCGGCAAGGCCAAAGTCGTGGTGCACCTGCAGCATATCCGCCCGCTCTTCGACACCATCTCCTCCTGCCGGCTCTTCTGGGGGGAGATCGACGTCACCGACCAGGAACACATCGACGCCATCAAGCTGATGACGGGGTGGGACGACTTCACCCTGGAGGAGGCGATGCGGCTCTCGGAGCGCATCTGGAACCTGAACCGCGCCCACTTCTTGGAGCGCAACGGCGGACCGGGGCGAAAGTTCGACTACCCCAACGCCCGCTTCTACGAGGAGGCCGTGCCCAGCGGTCCGGCAAAGGGGGCGCGGCTCACCCTGGCCGATCTGGACGTGATGCTGGACGAGTACTACGCCGCGCGCGGCTGGGGGCTGGACGGCAACCCCTCGCGGGAGGTCCTGGAAGATCTCGGGCTCGAGGACGTGGCGACCAACCTGGAGCGCGCGGGCCTGTTGGGGCAGCTCTCGGCCCCGCTGCCGCCGGTGCGGGGCGAGAAGTACAAGCCAAAGGCGTTCTGATGATGACCGTCTACCTCAAGGGCGGGGGGCTGTTGCGCGAGTACCTCCAGCCGGATGTCGACGAGTACACCCGGCGGGTGGAGGTAGCGGAGGGGCGTACGCTGCGGCAGATCCTGGAGGCCATTGGCATCCGCCCGGTGCACGTGGCCATGGCGTTCGTGGGCAATCGTCTCGTCAACCTCGCCTACGTCCCCAGCGACGGCGAGACGATCACCCTGCGGCCACCGGTGCAAGGGGGCTAGGTGGCGGCGTCGGGTGGCGGCCGCCGTGGCGGGGCGGGCGGGCGGGGGCGAAGCGGAGTGGCCGGGGAGGAGCGGTACGCCCGCCAGCTGGCCCTGCCGGGCCTGGGGGTGATCGGGCAGGAACGGCTGGCGCAGACCCACGTGGTGGTGCTCGGGGCCGGCGGGTTGGGTTTCCCAGTCCTCACCTACCTGGGCGCTGCTGGCGTGGGGCGCATCAGCTTCATCGATGCGGACGCGGTGGAGCTTTCGAACCTCAACCGCCAGGCCCTGTACACACCGGCCGAGGTGGGGCAGCGGAAGGTTTCGGTGGCGCTCGAGCGCCTGCGGAACTTTGCTCCCGAGGTGAACTGGGCAGGGACCGACGCGGCCATTACCCTCGAGCGTGCCCGTGGGTTGCTGGCGAACGCCCAACTGGCGGTGGATTGCGCCGACAACTTCTCGGCCCGCCGCATCCTGGCCGAGGCGGCCCGCCAGGCCCGCGTTCCCCTGGTGCACGGCGCCGTTGCCGGCTTTGAAGGGCAAGTGGCAGTGTTGCCGGGGGAAGGGCCGCCTTGTCTCCTCTGCCTGTATCCCGAGGGCCAGGGGAGCCAGGTGCCACCGCCGGTGCTCGGCGCAGTCGCTGGGGTGGTGGGATCGCTCATGGCCTGCGAGGCGATCCGTCTCCTCCTCGCCCTGGGTCCGCGGCGCACGGGTTCGGTGCTCCTGGTGGATGTGGAGCGGGGAACGTTCGATTGGCTGGCTATTCCAGCTCGGTCCGATTGCCCCTGGTGCAGCCCGGCGGTAGCTCGACCCCGGAGCTAAAGGCGGCGGTCACCGCCTGGAGTACCGCCGCTTCGGCTGCGTCGCCCATCCCCACGTCAACCACGGTCACCGCCTCCGCTCCCAGCTCTGCCAGGAAGGCGGCCAGGAGGTGGCGGCGCAGCCCAATGACCACGACCGCCGGGGTACGGCGGGAGAGGGCGCGGTGCACCGCTGGCCAGTGCCCCCCGCCCCGCAGCTCCACCGGACCCAGCTCGTCGACCACCAACAGGCCGCGGGGCGGCCCAGCCTCCACCGCAGCGCGAGCCAGGGCGAAGCCTTCCCTTTCGAACTGGAACTGGGTTCCGTGCTGGCCGTGTTCGAGACCCACCCGACGGGCTAGCAGCGCGCGGCGACCGGTGCGGAGGTCCAGCACCTCAAAGCCGACCTTCTGGCCGTTTTCGCTGAGGGCCGGCTGCACGAACCCGTAGAGCGGGTAGCCGCGTTCCGCGAGCACCGTGGCGCAGCGCAGCAACAGCGGTGTCTTGCCTGTGCCCGACCGGCCCACGACCGCCACCACTGGCGGCACCGGGGTTGCGCCCAGGAGGGGGCGGAAGAGCTGGGAGTGGCCGCGCAGGGCAGCAGCGGCGGTGGCCTCCTCGGCAATGCGGGCCGTGTGGGCGAGCAACACCTCGGCAAGCCGCGGCAGGTGGCGCAGGCGGGGGCGACGCCGCCGGGAACGAACGGCCAGGGCAATCCAGGCGTCGCGCCCCGCCTCGGCCAGGTGCGGCAGGGAGTTGAGGGCCAACCCCAGGGCGAGGCCGAGGCGCGGCAAGTGCAGGCGAGCTGCCAGGAGGTGGAGATCGTCAGCGTCCAGGCGACGGGAGGCCACGGTGGTGACCAGGAGCAGCGCCAGGAGCCGAAGGAAGACCGTCAAGCCCACGTAGGCGCCCCGTTGCAGGCCCATGCTCCAGGCTACGGCCAGGGCGGTGGCGCCGGCGGCAGTGGCCGCCAAGAGCACGGAGTGCAAGACGGCGCGGGTGGGGAAGGAGCGGGGTTCGGCCAGGAGCACGGTGGCCCCGGCCAGGGCAAGGCCAAGAAGCTGCGCTGGAAGAGAGGGGAGAAGCGCGGCCACCAGTGCCACGACAGCGGTGAGCAGTGGGAGCCGCTTCACGTCCCCCCCCGCAACCGACGCGTCACCCTCCCCGCCACCCGCCAGGAGAAGGCGCCCGCCACTGCACCTGCAAGCGCCGCGGCGCCGGTAAAGGCGAGTACGAGCTGGAGGGTGGCCGAACCGCGCCAGCCAAACAGAGCGGCAACGCGGGAGAGGGCCCGCGCCCATCCGGCTGCCCCCTCCCCTCCCACCACCACCAGTACCCACAGCAGCTGCTGCAACGGCGCCGTGGCCAACGCGAGAGCGCCGCCTGTGATCGCACCGGCGGCGGTGGAGCCGGTGGCGGTCATGGCTAGCTCCACCACCGTTGCCTCGGCCAGGATGCCGGTCATCGGGCCGATCACGAAGCCACCCAGGGAAAAGACCTTGAGGAAGGCAGCCACCACCCCCATGAGCAGGCTCATGCCCACCGCCGGGTAGAGGCGTCGGGCGGTGACGAGGCAGAGCACGCCCACCGCCGCCATGAGGAGACCGGCAAAGGGGATGCGGGCGGCGCTCAGGACGGTGCCCAGGGAGAGCTCCACCGCCCCCCACAAGCTGCCAAAGAGGGCAGCGTAGGTCCAGGGGCGGATGTCCCTCACGGCCCCTCCACCACCCTGCCCCGCTCCAGGCGCAGGCGCCGGTGGGCGAGCGTGGCCAGCTCGTACCGGTGCGAGAGCAGCAGGTACGATCGGCCGGCCGCCGCCTGCTCCAGGACCGAGGTGGCAAACTCCTCCAGGTCGCCCGGGTCCAGCCCCTGAGCCGGTTCGTCCACCACCACCACCGCCGGCTCCAGCGCGTCCAGCACGGCGTGGAGGAGGCGGCAACGCTACCCCCGCGACAGCGTCCAGGGGGCCCGCGCCGCCAGCGTCTCCAGCCGGTGCCGCCGCAGCAGCTCCCCCGCGTGGGCGAGGGGGAGGCCGGCCAAGGCCAGCTCCTGCGCCACGGTGGGGGCGAAGAGCTGCAGCTCCGCCGCCGGCATGGCGAGGGCTGTAAACGGCGGTCGGCACAGGAAGCGGGTGTCCCTGGAGAGCTTGATACCGGCCGACGCAGCGTGCCCAACCAGGACGCGGGCCAGGGAGGACTTGCCGGAGCCGTTGGGCCCGGAGAGGGTGACGATCTCCCCCTCCCGCAGGTGGAGCTCGGCACCGCCCAGCAGCTCCTGCCCGCCCCGGGAGAAACCCAAGGCGCGCACGGCCAGCACCGGTGCGCCCGGCGCGTGGGTGGGGGAGGGGAGGGAGGGAGGTGCGGGGGTGGGGATGGGCGCGAGGGTGCCGTCGCGGAGCTCCAACCAGCGGTTCACCACCGCGCCGAGCCGCCAGGGCGCCTGCTCGGCGAGCACGACACTGCTGCCGGCAGCCCGGGCAGCCGCGAGGGCGGCACGCAACCCCTCGATACCTTGGGGGTCCAGGTGGGTGCACGGCTCGTCCAGCAGGGCGAGGGAAGGAGCCTGGGCCAGGCAGGTGGCCAGCCCCACCCGTTGTCGCTCGCCGGAGGAAAGCTCCACGCTGCGACGCTCCAGCAAACGGGTAACGCCCAGCGCCTCCACCACCGCAGGGAGGGGTGGGCGGCCGTGCCGCCTGGCAGCGGCCGCAAGTTCCTGGGCGGGGGTGGCGAGGAAGAGCTGAGCCTCGGGCCGATCCAGGCAGGTGCTGACGTGCGGGGCGCGCTGGGCCGGGTCGAGGTCGGCCACCTCGTCGCCGTCCAGCAGGATGGCGCCCCGGACCTGCCCACCTCGGACCCAGGGGAGGAGGCCTGCAATGGCAGCCAGGAGCGACGTCTTGCCACACCCCGAGCGGCCGCAGATGCCCACCACCTCGCCGGGGGCCACCGCAAGCTCTAGCCCGGCCAGCAGGGGCGGGGCACCGGCCGCCAGGCGCACCGTGAGGTCGTGCAGGTACAGACGGGGTTTCATGGACCCTTGCCACCTCCAGCAAAGGGGTCCACGTCACCAGGGTGGAAGCGCAGGGCGCAGCGGAGCTGGAGCGACTCGTTCCGGTCCAGGGCAGCGTAAGTGCCAGTGGCGGTGGCCAGGAGCGCGCCATCAGCCGAGAGGGCCTGGCCCTGCGCGCGCACGTACCGACCGCGAGCGGTCACCACCCAGGCCGCAAGCTCCATGGCCGAGCCCAGCCGGCTCGCCCGGTGGAAGCGTACCGTGAGCTCGCCGGTGTAGCAGAAGGAGCCCCGCTCCATGGCGCAGGCCCAGGCCAGGGCCTCGTCGAAGAGGGCGAGGAGGATGCCGCCGTGGAGGCGGTCCGAGTACCCCGCATGGCCCGCGCCAGGCACGAAGCGCCCGCCCACTTGCCGCGTTTCCTCCTCCCACCACCAGCGCATGCCAAGGGTGGCGTGGTTGACAGCAGGGTCGCCGCAGATGGGACAGGGCGGGTAGGTGGGGAAGGGGCGCCGCACCGGCGTATGCTAGCAACTCCCTGCCAACTTGCCAGAAGGCGCTGGGGAGGGGTCGCGCTACAATGAAGGCGGAGGTTGCGTGCATCCCTTCCTCGTCCCTGGCGCCTGGTTGCTGGAAGGAAACTACTTCCCGACGGGCAAGACCCCGCAACGGGTGAGCGGGGTGACGCAGACACGGGCCTCCGAGGCGTTCCCGGAGACCATCGAGGTGCAGGGGGAAATCCGCGATGCGGACGATCCTACCTCCAAGCCGGTGCTCAGCACCTTCCACCTGGACGTGGTGGGCCGCCAGCAGGTGCGCTTCCGCATGGACTCGATCCCGCTGGGGACCGTGCTTTTGGGTCGAGGGTTCTACGATGATGCGGCCATGGCGCTCCAGTACGCCTCCCCGGACCGGCGAATCCTCGGCTTTGAGAGCTACACCAGTTGCGGCGAGGGAGTGCTGCGTACCACCGGCGTGCTGCTGGCGGACGGGGCACTGGTCACCTCGTGGCTGGCCAAGCTGGAGCGCATCGCGGCCGGTACCCGCTAGCCGCTGGCTGGGCCCGTTGGCAGGGGACAGGGGAGGAGGGGCGGACTAGAATAGCGCGCCATGGCCGAGCCGTTCGTTCACCTCCACCTGCACTCCCACTACTCGCTCCTGGACTGCACCATCCGGCTGGAGGAACTGGTGCGGCAGGTGGCAGCCTTGGGGATGCCGGCAGTGGCCCTCACCGACCACGGCAACCTCTTCGGTGCCTTCGAGTTCTACAAGGCGGCCAAGAGCTGCGGGGTGCGGCCGGTGGTGGGGTCGGAGGTGTACGTGGCGCCGGGCAGCCGCACCGACCGGTCGCCAGCCCTGGGGAGTGGCCGCAAGCCATACTACCATTTGGTCTTGCTCGCCGAGAACGAGACTGGATGGAAGAACCTGTCGCGGCTCGTCACCCGCGCCTACCTCGAGGGGTTCTACCACCGACCCCGCATCGACAAGGAGCTCCTGGCGGCCCACAGTACGGGTCTCATTGGCCTCTCTGGGTGCCTGTCAGGGGAGGTGGCGGCCAAGCTCCTCACCGGCGAGCGCGACGCGGCGGTCCGGGCGGCGGAGGAGTACCGCGAGATCCTGGGAAAGGACAACTTCTTCCTGGAGATCCAGGATCACACGTTGCCGGAGGAGGCGGTGGTGCGGGAGGGGGCCCAGGCCGTGTCCGCCGCCACCGGGATCCCGCTGGTGGCCACCAACGACTGCCACTTCCACCACCGCGAGGACGTGGAGGCGCACCGGGTGCTCATCGCCATCGGCCAGAACAAGGTGCTCTCCGAGCTGGCCCGCGACTACGCTTACAACGACGAGTTCTACGTCAAGTCCCCACAGGAAATGGGGCAGCTCTTTGCCGATTTCCCTGGCGCGCTCGCCCGCACCGCGGAGATTGCTTCGCGCTGCCAGATCCAGTTTCCCCAGGGCACCTTCCACCTGCCGTCCTACCCCCTGGGCCCTGGGGAAACCCCCGCCGAGCGCCTGCGCAAACTGGCGCGGGAGGGGCTCCAGCGCCGGCTCGCCGACGGCCGGCGGCGCCGTCACGCTGAAGGGGAGTACTGGGAGCGACTGGAGCACGAGCTGGCCGTCATCAGCCACATGCAGTTCGAAGGCTACTTCCTGGTGGTCTGGGACTTCATTGCCTTCGCGCGTCGGCGCGGCATCCCCGTGGGACCGGGGCGGGGCAGCGCCGCCGGGTCGGTGGTGGCGTACGCTTTGGAGATCACCGACATCGATCCCTTGGAGTACGACCTGCTCTTCGAGCGGTTCCTCAACCCGGACCGTATCTCGATGCCAGACATTGACATCGACTTTTGCCAGCGACGGCGGGACGAAGTCATCGCCCACGTGCGCGAGGTGTACGGCGCGGAGAACGTGTGCCAGATCGCCACCTTCAACATCCTCCAGGCGCGCTCGGTGATCCGCGATGTGGGGCGGGTGATGGGCATGTCGTTTGCGGAAACCGACCGCATTGCCAAGCTCGTGCCGGAAAGTCTCGGGGTGACCCTGGAGGAGGCGCTGCGCGACTCGCCGCGCCTGGCCGAGGCCGTGGCCCAGGATGCGGACGTGGCGCGGCTCGTCGAGATTGGCAAGCGCCTGGAGGGCCTGGCGCGGCACTGTGGAGTGCACGCCGCCGGGGTGGTCATTGCCCCCTGTCCCGTGGGCGAGATCGTGCCCCTCTACCAGACGTCCCGGGGCGAGGTGGTGACCCAGTTCGACAAGGACGCCATCGAGCAGTTGGGGCTGCTGAAGATGGATTTCTTGGGCCTGCGCACCCTCACGGTCATCTCCGACTGCCTGGAGAGCCTGCGCAGCAGTGGCATCGAGCCCCCCGATCTGGGTCGCCTGACCCTGGACGATGCGGCCGTGTACGAGCTGTTCTGCGCCGGGGACACGGATGGCGTCTTCCAGTTTGAATCCAGCGGCATGCGCGACCTCCTGCGCAGCGTCCAGCCACACCGCTTCGAAGAACTGGCCGCCTTGAACGCCCTGTTCCGGCCCGGTCCCATGCAGTGGGCGGCAGATTACAGCGAACGCAAGCACGGGCGCGCCAAGATTGCCTACATCTTCCCGGAGCTCGCAGAGATCCTGGCCGAGACCTACGGCGTCATCGTCTACCAGGAACAGGTGATGCAAATTGCCGTGCGGATTGCCGGTTTCTCCCTGGCCCAGGCCGACACGCTGCGCAAGGCCATGGGGAAGAAGATCAAGGCGTTGATTGCCGAGCAGGGCCAGCACTTCATCGAGGGGGCGGTGGCCAAGGGGTACCCCCGGGGCAAGGTGGAGGCGCTGTGGAACCAGATCGTCCCCTTTGCCCAGTACGGCTTCAACAAGTCGCACTCGGTGGCCTACGCCTTCGTGGCCTACCAGACCGCTTACCTCAAGGCACACTACCCGTTGCACTTCTGGGCAGCCCTCCTGTCCAGCGAGGTGAGCAACACCGACAAGCTCGCGAGCTACCTGGCCCTCCTGGCGCCGCGGGGGATCCCCATCCTCCCTCCCGACGTGAACGCCTCGCAGCTCCCCTTCACCGTGGAGGGGGAGGCGATCCGGGTCGGGCTTTCCGCAGTCAAGGGGGTGGGGGAGGGGGCGGTGGAGGCCATCCTCCAGGCGCGCCAGCAGGGCGGTCCCTTCCGCAGCCTCTTGGATTTCGTGCGCCGCTGTGGGGAACGGGCCATCAACCGCAAGGTGATCGAGTGTCTGGTGCGGGCGGGAGCCTTCGATTCCCTCCACCCCGAGCGGGCGCGGCTCCTGGCCGAGCTGGGGCAGGTGGTGGAGGTGGCGCTGCGCCAACGGCAGTCGCTGGAGGCCGGGCAGGGCTTCTTGTTCGAGCTGGACGCGCCGCTGGAGGCGCCTGCCGCCTCGGTGCCGCCGCTGTCGCAGGAGGAGCTCTTGCGCGGCGAGCGGGAGACCTTGGGTTTCTACCTCTCCGGCCACCCGCTGGACCGCTGGTCGGCCATCCTGCAGCAACTGCGGGCGAACCGTATCGCTGAGCTTGCTGAGCTGCGGGGGGAGGGGGCCACCAAGGTGACGGTGGCCGGACTGGTGACCGGGCTCAAGGTGCGACCGGTGAAGGACGGTCGCCATCAGGGGCGGCGGATGGCCTCCTTCTTCCTGGAGGATCAGACGGGCTCGGTGCGCGTGGTGGCGTTCGCCGACACCTTTGCCAAGTTCGAGAAGCTCCTGGAGAACGGTACGCCCCTGCTGGTGGAGGCGTCGCTGCGGTCAGCCGACGCCGAGCAGGTGGAGCTCTCCCTGGACGCGGCCACCCGCCTGGAGGGGATCGAGCACCAACGGGCCCGCGCGGTGCTGGTCGAGCTGGACCTGGCACGGTTCGGGGATCGGGAGAGCCTGGAGCGGCTGCACGAGATCATCCTCCAGCACGAGGGGAGAACGCCCGTGCGCCTCAAGCTTGTGGGGGAAACCTTCACCGCACGCCTCCTCCCCAGTCGGGTGGTGGGGGTGGACCCGGGCACCCTCCTCCCCGCCCTTTCGACGCTCTTGGGTCCCGGTCGCGTGCGGCTGCTGTTCAGCGAGAACGGCACCTAGCGCCGCGGTGCGGGGTTGCGCCCCGCCTGCCAATGGCGTAGCCTAGGCGCGTCTGCGGCACTCCCGCGGATATTCGGAGGACAGCATGACGACAACCTATTCGGCTGCCGACTTGATTCGGCTGGAGGAGGCGTACGGCGCCCACAACTACCACCCCCTGGACGTGGTGATCTCGCGCGCGAGAGGGGTGTGGGTGTGGGACGTAGAGGGCAAGAAGTACCTAGACTTCCTGGCCGCCTACTCGGCGGTGAACCAGGGGCACTGCCACCCCCGCATCGTGGCGGCCCTCAAGGAGCAGGCGGACCGGGTCACCCTCACGTCCCGCGCCTTCCGCAACGACCAGCTGGGCCCCTTCTGCCAGCAGATCTGCCAGCTCGCCTCCTACGCCCGCTTTCTCCCCATGAACACGGGCGCCGAGGCGGTGGAAACGGCCATCAAGGCGGCGCGGAAGTGGGGGACGACGGTGAAGGGGGTGGAGGAGGACCGCGGCGAGATCCTGGTCTTCGCGGGGAACTTCCACGGGCGCACCACCACGATCGTGGGGTTTTCCACCGAGGCCCAGTACCGGCAAGGGTTTGGACCGTTCACGCCGGGCTTCAAGATCCTCCCCTACGGGGACGCGGCCGCGGTGGAGGCGGCCATCACGCCCAATACTGTTGGGATTCTCGTGGAGCCGATCCAAGGGGAAGGGGGGATCATCGTCCCGCCCGAGGGGTACCTGCGGCGGCTGCGGGAGCTGGCCACGGCGCGGCGCGTGCTGCTCATCGTGGACGAGATCCAGTCGGGTCTCGGCCGGACCGGCAAGCTCTTTGCCTTCCAGCACGAGGGGATTCGACCCGACGTGGTGATCGTGGGGAAGGCACTGGGCGGTGGGTGCGTGCCCATCTCGGGGATCCTGGCGGACGACGAGGTGATGGGGGTGTTCCACCCCGGCGACCACGGCTCCACCTTTGGCGGCAACCCGCTGGCCTGCGCAGTGGCCCGGGCAGCGCTCCAGGTACTCGTGGAAGAGGGGATGGTGGAGAACTCGGCCCGACTGGGCGAGTACTTCATGGAACGTCTGCGCCAGTTGCGCTCGCCCCACGTGCGGGAAATTCGCGGCAAGGGGTTGTGGATTGGCGTGGAGCTGCACCCTGAAGCCGGTGGGGCACGCCGCTTCTGCGAGGCGCTGCAGCAGGAAGGGCTGCTGTGCAAGGAAACGCACGTGAACACAATCCGACTGGCGCCGCCCCTGGTGATCACCCGCGAGGAGATCGACTGGGCGCTGGAACGCATCGCCAAGGTCCTGGCCTGAGGGCGCGGCTGCCGCCACACTGTGGGCACGCCCCGGCCCTGCCGGGGCGTGTTGCTGTCTGGCCGCGAGCGGCCCCTAGAAAATCAGGTGCGCAGAGTAGTATGACGGTTCGCCGCCAGGAGGGTAAACACCACTGTGGGTGTCCACGCCGCCAGCGCGGGGTGGAGCAGCGAGACTTCCCCCAGCTTGGTGAACAGCGCCGTGGCTCCAAAGTACGCCATGCCCAGGGTGAGGGCAACGGCCAGACCGCGCACCGTGCCGCGGTGGGCGCCACTGCCGAAGGCGAAGGGGAGGGCGAGCCAGGAGAGCAGGAAGAGGCTCGCCGGGTAGGCCAGCTTGAGGTGGAGCTGCACGACCTGGCGATCCACCCGGTACCCCGCCGTGCGCAGCAGCAGCACGTAGTCGCGCAGCTCGCGGAAGCTCATCTGCGAGGGGCGGCGGTACTCGCGCCCAAAGTAACTCGGTTCCACGGGCAGCGGGAGGGTCGTGAGCTTGGGGTCGTAGTCGGAGGAGCCGTCCGCCAGCCAGCGGCGAACCCACCCGCCCTCGGCTCGCCACTCACCATCCACGTAGGCGGCGCGCTGGGCTCCGTAGTGGGCGCGGAGGTTGAGGCGGGTGCCGAAGACGTAGACCGAGGGGCGCAGCAAGGTGTTGGTGTCGGGGTCGTACTGGATGAAATTCACGAGCGTACGCCCGTCGGGGAGGAACAACCACGGTCGGTCGGTGGCCCGGTAGGAGCGAGCCACGCGGCGGCCGCGGATGATGTCCTCCAGGCGCTGGGCATCGCGGTTGCTGCGCTGCACGACTGAATCGCTCAGGAGGAAGAGGCCAACCCCCAGCAGGGCTGCGAGGAGGAGGAGGGGGGCGGCCACACGGGTGAGGGGCACGCCGGCAGCCTTGAGGGCGGTGGCCTCGTTGTGCCGGTCCAGGAGGGTCGCGGTGCCAAGGAAGGCGACGAGGAAGGAGATGGGCACGATGTCGTGGAGGATCTGGGGGAGCGAGAGGAGGTAGTAGGAGACCACCGTGACCAGGGGTACTGAGTTCTTCTGGATCTCGTCCAGCTGCTCGGAAAACTTCACCGTGATGGCGATGCCCACCACCGCCAGGAGTACCGCGAAGAAGAAGGCCAGGCACTGCCGCAACAGATAGGCGTCCAGGATGCCCAGGAACTGGGGGAAGGGTGCTGTCCCCCGCGCGGCAGGGTCGGAGTTGGCCCAGCGAAACTTGTCAGTGTGTTGCCGCGCCGCAGCGCGGGCACGCACGAGACCGGCGCGCACCGCAGCCACCAGCGGCGCGAGGGGGGATCGAGTGGAGGGAGCTGCCGAAGCGCGGCGGAGCAGCAGCAGTCCCAGGGCGGAGAGGGCCAGGTCGGCAAGCCATACACCCACGACAACGGGCAGCTTGCCGGTACGGGCCAGGAGCGTGCCGTTGTTGAGGAGCACGTAGTACGCCAGCACCAGCATCACCGAGGCCGTGAGCCCGAACCCTCGGCCGCCCCGACGGTTGCGCAATCCCAGCGGGAACGCTACGAGGCAGAACGCGACGCTCGCCAGGGGGATGGCTACCCGCTTGTGCAGCTCCACCAAAGCATCGCGTCGTGCCTGGGGTTCCCGCTCCGGGTCCCTCGCCCGGGCCACAAGCGCCCGCCAGTTGCTGGCGCGCACGCCCAGGTCCCTCTGGACCGCAGCCCCCGCTGGCGGGGACAGGCGGATGCTCAGCTCTCGGTTGGAGGTGCGTTGCGCGGCCTCGGGGCGGGACGGCTTCAAGACGTAGGTGGCCGTGTCCGCCAGGTTGAGCCAGGTGGCACCATCGCGGGGATCCTCGGCCACCACGCCGGTCTCGGCGGTGATGAGTCGCTCCTCGGTGGGGCTGCTGAGATCGAAGAGCAGCACCCCGTTCCAGCGGCTGCCGTCCTTGTCCAGCTGCTCCACATAGAGGAGGTAGCCGGGAAAGCTCTCGGTGAAGGCGCGGGGCTCCACCGTTGCCGAAGCCCCCGACAACGCCACCCGCGCCGTCCGCTCCACGATACCGCGGTTGCCGATGGGCACCAGCACCACCGTCACCCACGCGTCCACCAGGGCCAGCGCGAGCGCCAGCACCAGCAGCGGGCGCAGGATCTGCCCCGGCCGCACCCCACAGGCCTGCAGTGCCACCACCTCCGAGTCGGCGGCGAGGCGCCCAGCCGTGGTGACCACCGCAAAGAGCAGCGCCATGGGCACGGTGAGTGCCAGCACGTGGGGCACCGCCAGGAGCAGAAGTGCCAGCACGTCCCCAGCCGCCACGTCCCGCGCCGTGAGCAGGTCCGCCAGGGTGAAGAGCGAGCGGATGAGGAGCAGAAACGTGGTGGTGGCGAGGGCTAGAAGGAAGTTGGGCAGCGCCTCGAGCACCACCGAGCGGAAGAGAATGGCGCGGTTGCCCAGTCCCATGGGGCGCCATCTTACGCCATGCCGGGCGTGCTGTCGAAAGGCGCCCTGGCGGTTGCCGGGCGGGCTTGTGGGATCCTAGCGCGAGTTGCAAGGTCCGATAAGAAATATTATGTCACATTCAACCCACGAAAAAGCCCCAACGCCCCAGATGGCGCTTGCAATCACCCTGCTCCCCTGCCACTGACGTTCGACCCAGTGCAACGCGCGGCACTCTGGCGCGCTGGGAAAGTTCGGCCAGGTTGGCGCGGGGTCGTTGGGCTGCCGGCGACTTGGTGCGGCCCGGAAAACTAGCTCGAGGGTTTGCTGGCGAGCTGATTCAGTCGCTCGTCCAGTTCGCCGGCGCGCAGACGCCGCAGCAGCTCCTCCAGCGTCTGGATGACCTCGTCCCGGCTCACATTCGGGCGGCGAATGGAAAGGGACAGGTGGATGGGCGCGTCGGGAGCTGGCTTGAAGCGCAGGCTCAACGGGCGAAAACCGGAACGCGAGGCGGTGGGGTCCTGCCCTCCTCCGGCCTCTGCCGCCTCGTCGATGGGGGTGGCCGCCGAAGGCGCCCGCAGCGCCGCGCGGGCGCCTTCGCGATCCAGGTTCCCCTCCACGATCTCCTGGATGAGGCGCTCCATCTCGGGGATGGAACCAGCCCTTGCCACGAGCAGCAGCACGCTCTTGGCGGTGATGTCGGCATGCCGACACAGGTCGCGGAGTGCCGGCGGGATGTGGAGGAGTTGCAGCGTCTCGGTGACCGACGTGCGCGAGCGGCCCACGGCGTGCGCCACCTGCTCGTGGGTGTAGCCGTACTTCTCCACCAGCGCCCGGTACCCCTCCGCCTCTTCGAAGGGCGTGAGGTCCTTGCGCTGGAGGTTTTCCACCAGGGCCAGCTCTAGCGCTTGCTGATCGGTGGCGGTGACCTCGATGCAGGGGACCTCACGCAGGCCTGCGGCCAGGGCTGCGCGGAAGCGGCGCTCTCCGGCCACGAGCTGGTAGCCGCGGCCGCTGGGGTGACGCCGCACCAGGAGTGGTTCCAGGACGCCGCGGGCCCGGATGGACTCGGCCAACTCGCCAATGTCCCCCAGGGCCGAGCGCGGCTGCTCGCGGTTGGCCTCGATCTCCTCTACCGACAGCATCATCCCCACTCCGGTGACGGAGTGGTTGGTGATCTCGTCAACGAAGTGGCGATCGTGGCGCATCTTGCGAAAATCGGGCAGGCCGCGGCGGCTAGACACGAGCCAACACCTCCTCGCAGAGGGCGTAGTACTCCAGGGCACCGGAAGACTCGGGCGCGTGTTCGAAAATGGAGGCTCGGTACGCTGGGCTTTCCTCCAGACGCACGGAGCGGCTGATGACGGTCTTGAAGAGCTTGGGGCCGAAGACCTGGGCAATTTGCTCCAGGGTGTCCCGGGCCAGGAGGGTGCGACGGTCGTGGAGAGTGATGAGCACGCCCAGGATCTGCAGGTCGGGGTTGGCGCGGGACTTGACCTTTTCCACGGTTTCCAGAAGGTCGTCGGTCCCCTCCAGGGCAAAGTACGAGGACTGGATGGGGATCAGCAGGTGCGAGGCGGCGACCATGGCGTTGACCGTGGCCAGTCCCAGGGTGGGCGGGGTGTCGATGATGATGTAGTCGAAGGGGATCTCCAGCTTGGCAAGCCGGTCCTTGAGCCGGAAGGGGGCGTCCAGCTCCCCCACCAGGGCAGTTTCCAGCTTGGCCAGAGCAATGCGCGCAGGGGCCAGATGCAGCCCCGGGACGCTCGTGGGCAGGATCACCTCGCCCAGCGGCAAGCCGTCCACCAGCACGTCGAACATGGAGGCGTGCAGTTCCCGGGGATCGGCAAAGGAAATCGTGGTGTTGGCCTGGGGGTCCAGGTCCACCAGGAGCGTCTTGAACCCCTTGTGTGCCATTCCGGCAGCCAGGTTGATGGCCGTGGTCGTCTTCCCCACCCCACCCTTTTGATTGGCAATGGCGATGATCATGGTACGCGAAGGCCCTCGATCCAGGCGCAACGATAGCGAGGCGGTGGAAGGGTGTCAATCCAGCCGGACAAGCGGCGCTACATCTTGTACTTGCCCAGCTCCTCGGGGGTGAGCGACTCGAGCCACTCGCGGATCTGCGATTCGCTGGCCTCGTGGTTGCTGAAGTCCACGGCGTGCGCATCGCGAAACACCGACTCGGCCACGCGGATGGCGGCACCGCACCGGAGCGCCAGGGCAATGGCATCGGAGGGGCGGGCATCCACGTCCACCTTCCGCCCCTCCTGCGTACGCAGCGCCACCGTGGCGTGGAAGGTGTTCTCGATGAGCGAGTGCACCGTCACGCTCTCCACCACCGCCCCCAGCCGCTCGATGACGCTGCGCAGCAGGTCGTGGGTCATGGGGCGGGGCGTCTGGATCCCCTCCAACTGCAGGGCAATGGCGTTGGCTTCGAAAACCCCGATCCAGATGGGGAGGTAGACGTTCTCGGCGGGCTTCTTCAAGATGACGATGGGCGTGTTGGACACGGGGTCCAGGATCAACCCACGAATCTCCACCTCCGAGAGGGTGCGTGCGTCGAGGGGTTCGTCACTCACACCCCCAATGTCAGGCCGCAATGGCGATATGTCAAGTGCCGCTTAAGGCCTCGGCGGCGCAGGCCGGTTGCTGCACCGGCTCGCCCAGGAGTGCGTGGGCAGTGGCATCGGTGATGCGCATGGGCACCAGCGAGCCAGCCTGGATCCCCGGCCAGGCGGCAAAGTTCACCACGCGGTTGTCGTCTCCCCTCCCCTGCCACACCCCCTCACCACGACGAGCTGGCCCGTCCACCAGCACCTCCACCGTGCTGCCCACCAGGGCGCGGTTGAGTTGGCGCTGGATCTCGCCCTGGAGGGCAAAGAGCTGCTCGATACGGCGGCTCGCCACGGCGCGGCTGACACGGTCCGGGTAGCGGGCAGCAGGGGTACGGGGGCGGGGGGAATAGACGAAGGCGTAGAGCTGGCCGAAGCGCACCGCCTCCACGGCAGTCAGCGTCTCGGCAAAATCCGCCTCGCTCTCTCCTGGAAAGCCGACGATAATGTCGGTGGAGAGCGTCACATCCGGCAGGGCCGTGCGAATGCGGCTCACCAGCTCCAGGTACTCCTCGCGGGTGTACCCGCGCCGCATGCGTCGGAGGATGGCGCTGGAGCCCGACTGGAGCGGCAGGTGCAGGTAGCGACCCCGCCTCGGGATCCGGGAAAGTATGCGTATCAGTTTGTCAGTAAAGAACTTAGGATGCGACGTGAGGAACTGGAGGCGCCAGAACCCGCTCCCCTCGGCAAGCTTCTCCAAAAGGTCGGCAAAGTCTGCGCCGGTTTCGGGGCATCGGTAGGCGTTAACCGTCTGGCCCAGCAGGGTGATCTCGCTGCCTGGCTGAACCGTGCCGATGTGCTCCACCTCCCGGACAATGGCCTCGAGGGGTCGTGACTGCTCGTGGCCACGCGTGTACGGCACCACGCAGAAGGTGCAGTGCTGGCTGCAGCCACGCACGGCGGTGACGAAGTGGCGGTGCGAGCCGGTCCGGTCGATGGGCAAGGCATCGGGATCCTGCTGGGGGGCAAAGCCGGTCCACTCGCGCTGCTGCGAGCTCACCGCCGCCCGGATGGCTGCCCGGAGGTCGCCGATCCGCCCCGGCCCGAGCACGAAGGCAAGATCAGCGTGGGAGGCCAGCAGGCGGGCGCCCTCCTGCTCGGCCACGCAGCCGCACAGGCCGGTGAGCTGCGGGCGTCCCGCCTCGCGCCGGGCGCGACGCAGCTCCCCCAGACGGGTCAACACCTTCTGGACCGCCTTGTCGCGCACGGAACAGGTGTTGAGGAGCACCACGTCGGCCTCCTCCGCCCTGGCCGCCGTCACCAGCCCGAGAGTGCGCAGCTCCCCCTCCAGGCGCTGGCTGTCCAGCACGTTCATCTGACAACCCCAGGTCTCCACACAGTACGTGCGCAGCTGCAACCCTTCCCCGTCCTTTCTCCACGGCTGCCGCGAGCCCCTTCCCAGCGACGTGGGTGCCTACTCCTGCACAGCTCCCCCGGTCGTGGGGCGGCGGGGGGCGGTGCCCCGGAACCAGCCGGGGAGGGCGCCGTTTCGCAGCGCCTCGTCGCGCACCTTGTCGGGGGCGGTGCGGGCCTGCTCCAAGCGCTCTCGCGCCGCCTGCAGGTCTGCCAGCGCCTGATCCCAGGCGGGCTTCACCACCCCGTCGCGCAGAGCGGGATCGTCGGTACTGTAGAACTCGTTCTGGAGCCGGGCGGTTTCCGCCTCCAGCCGGCGAACCTCCGCCTCCGCCTGCTCCAGTTCGGCCTGGGCCTCCCAGTAGCGCTCCTGCCAGTAAGCCTGTTTCTGCTCGGCCTCGGCATCGGCCTGCTCCGCGCCCTCCGTGTCCACGGGGGGCCCGGCCTTCGCGATGGTGAGCTCCACCCCCGTCGCCAGCGTCTTCAACGACTCGTTGGTGATCGTCCGCCCCTCGCTCCCTTCCGGGAGTCGCAACTTAATGCGGCGCGCCAACTCGGCCAAGGAACCGGGGCGCGAGGACGTGCCGGCGCTGGAGGGGGCCAAGAGCGAGATGGGGGTTGGGGTTGGCGTTGGTGTTGGCGCCGGTGGCGTCTCGGCGGCGGCGAGCAAGGCGGCAAAAATCATCCACATAACGACCTCCCGAGAGAGCTACGGAGCGCTCGTACCGCTGCGGCCGTACCGATCCTCGAGGCGGACCACATCCCCCAGTTCGGGGGTGGAAACCTCCACCAGGCGAACGTCGGTGAGGGCAATGAGCCGGTGGAGCACGCCGGGGGCAATGTGGCAGGTGTCGCCCGGCCCCAGGAGGCGGCTCTCCAGTTGCCGTTCCCCTGCGTGCGCCCCGATCTGCAGCTCGCAACGCCCCTCGAGCACCCGCATCGTCTCGTCCTTCACCTCATGATACTGCAGGGAGAGGGCGTGTCCAGCGCGAACCGTGAGGATCTTGCCCACGTAGCGATCCGTCTCGGCAAAGATCTCTTCCCCACCCCACGGTTTCTCCACGAATCGGCTCACGGCTGAATCCTCACTTTCAGGTGCGACAACAACCCCGACAGTTGCTCCAGGAGGAATTCCTCCACCGCCTTGGCCGACGCCAGCTGCAGGGCGCGCTGGGCGATCCGCCGCGCTTCGCGGTACTGCAGGGCACGGATCAGACCCCGCACCACGGGCAACGCGGCAGGGTGCATGGACAGCTCCTGGATCCCAAGCCCCACCAGGACTGGAACCGCCAGGGGATCTCCAGCCATTTCACCGCACAGAGAAACGGGGATGCGCGCCGCACCCGCTGCCTCCACCACCCGCCGCAGCAGGTGCAGCACGGCCGGGTGGAACGGCCGGTAGAGGGCGGCCACCTGCTCGTTGCCCCGGTCCACCGCCAGCGTGTACTGGGTGAGGTCGTTGGTCCCCACGGCAAAGAAATCCACCTCAGGGGCGAGCCGGTCGGCCACGATGGCAGCCGCGGGCACTTCGATCATCACCCCAAACTCGAACCTCTCGGGAACGGCGTAGCCCTCCTGCACCAACTCCCTGCGCACCCGCTGGAAGAAGATCCGCACCGTCCGCACTTCCTCCAGGCTGCTGACCATGGGCACGAGGACGCGCAGCCGCTGGGGAGCCGCCGCACCGGCGCGCAGGAGGGCCCGGATCTGGGTGCGGAAGAACTCTGGCTTCTGCAGGCACAGGCGCACGCCGCGCAACCCCAGTACCGGGTTGGTCTCGGGGGAGCCCAGCAGCTCCCTGGCCAGCTTCTTCCCCCCGAGATCGAAGGTGCGGATGGTCACGGGGGATTCGGGGAAGGCTTCCAGCAACTCCCGGTAGGTGCGCAGCTGCTCCTCCTCGTCGGGGAGCTGGGGGCTGGAGCGGATGAACAGAAATTCGCTGCGGAACAGGCCGATCCCCTCGGCGCCGGCCTCCCGGGCCGCGGCCAGTTCCCCCGTCAGGTCGATGTTGGCAGCCAGGCGGATCCGCCGGCCATCGCTGGTCACTGCGGGCAGTTTCGCCAATTGGAGGAGTTCGCGACGCCGCTGCTGGTGTTCCTCGGCGCGCAGTCGGTACACCTGGACCAGGGCCGGGTCCGGGTCCACCAGCACGTGTCCCTCGAAACCGTCCACGATCACCAGGGTGGCGTCACGCGCACCAGCCACCAGCCCCTCCACCCCCACCACGGCCGGGATCCCCAACGACCGGGCGATGATCGTGGTGTGGGAGGTGGTGCCCCCCGTCTCCGAGGCAAAGCCGCAGATGTGCTTGGAGGTCATCTGGAGCGCCTGGGACGGCGGCACGTCGTCGGCAATGACGATGGTGTCCTCGCCGTTGGTACGCCAGCTGGGAGCGAGGCGCCCCTGCAGGGCGCGCTGCAGCTCGGCGGCCACGTCCAGGAGGTCGGTGCGGCGCTCGCGCAGGTACACGTCGGCCAACTGGTCGAAGCGCGCCAAAAGCTCCCGCACCACGATCTCCAGAGCCGCCTCGGCGTTGACGCGGCGGCTGGCAATGGTCTTTTCGATGTCACCCAAGAGGGTGGGATCCTCGAACATGAGGCGGTGGGCGTCGAGAATGGCTGCGTACTCCGGCCCCACCTGCCGACGGGTCTCGTCCACCAGTTCGGCAATGTGCCGGGCCGCGCGCCGGGCCGCTTCCCGCAAACGGGCCACCTCGCCTGCCACTTCCTCCAGGCCGATGGACTGCTGGCGCACGGCGGCCGGACGGTTCTCGATCACCACCGGGCGGCCGATGGCAATGCCGGGCGAGATCCCCAGCCCCGCGAAGCTGCGCAGCGTACTCACTCCTCCTCTCCAAACCGCTGGGCGATGAGGGCCTCCAGGGCGTCGAGGGCCTCTTGCTCGTCCTGGCCTCTGGCGCAGATGGTGAGGCGGGTGCCGCAGGGCGCAGCCAGGAGCAGCAAACCGAGGATGGACTTGCCGTTCACCTCCTCGTGGTCGTTGCGCACCAACACCTCGGAAGAAAAGCGCGAGGCCACGTGCACGAACTTGGCCGCGGCGCGGGCGTGCAACCCCAGGCGGTTGACGAGCTCAACTGTGCGACGCACCATCGGGGTTGCTCGCGGGGCGACGCGCTAGGATCTCGCTGACCACGTAAATGCTCTTCTGCCCCTTCTCGGCCACGGCCCTGGCTAGCTGGCGCAGATCCTGGCCCTCCTGGCGACGGGTCGAGGCCAGCTTGATGAGCATGGGCAGGTTCACGCCGGTGACCACCTCCGACCGCGCCGGGTCTAAAAACCCCAGCGACAGGTTGGTGGGGGTGCCGCCAAACATGTCGGTGAGGACGATCACTCCCTGGCCGGTGTCGAGCTCCTTGATGGCCCTGCCAATCTCCCGTCGCGCCGCATCCGGGTCGATGTTCCACTCCAACGTGATGGCGCGGGCCTGCTCGGCCAGAGCCGGTTCGATGGTTCGGGCTGCGGCGAGGAGTTCCGTGGCCAGACGGCCGTGCGAGATCACCAGGATTCCCGTCATGCGCGGATTATTCCAGGGCAACGCACCCCTCGCAAGGGAGGGCAGGATCCCTCACGGTTCGCGATCCCGATCGCGGTGCTCCACCGAGGCCACCCAGCCGGTGTGCTGCAGGTGCCTGCCCAGGCGATCCGCCAGGTACACGGAACGGTGCCGCCCGCCCGTGCAACCAAAGGCAATGACCACCAGGCTCTTCTGCTCGCGGCGGTAGGCTGGAAGGAGGGTGTCGCAGAGGTTCCTGAACAGCTCGAAGGCGGTGTTTACCTCCTCGTGGGCGTCCAACCAGCTACTCACCGCCGGATGGTCGCCGGGGAGGGGTTGCAACTCGGCCACAAAGTGCGGGTTGGGCAGGAAGCGGACGTCGAACACCAGGTTGGCGTCGGCGGGGACCCCGTAGCGAAAGCCAAAGCTCACGCACCGCACCACCATGGGCAGGGCGTGTTCCGTGGATCCGAACCGCACCGCCACGGCGGCCCGCAAGTCGTGGGGGGAGAGGCCGGTGGTGTCCAGCACCTCGTCCGCCATGGCGCGCACGGCCGCCATGTCCTCCCGTTCGCGGTGCACCGCCTCGGTGAGCGGCAGGTGCCGATACGGGTGGGGGCGGCGAGTTTCCGAAAAGCGCCTGACGATGGCTGGCGTACTGGCTTCCACGAAAAGCACCCGCAACCCGGGGTGCCGCGCCTTGAGCCGCGCCAGCATCTCCGGGAACACCTGGGCAAACCCCTCGGCCCGCACGTCGCTCACCACCACCCAGGACGGGCCGGTCGTGGCAAAGACGTGGGCAAAGAGAGGTTCGATGAGCTCCAGGGGCAGGTTGTCCACGCACCGGTACCCCAGGTCTTCGAAACAGCGCGTGACCACGCTCTTGCCCGCCCCGGAAAGGCCGGTCACCACCAGGGCGCGGGGCACGGTACGGTTCATCGTTCGAGGAGGGCGCGGTCGTGGCGTTCCAAATACTCCCGCGCTTTGTCCAGGACCTTGCGCTGGGCCAGGAGGTGCTTGCGCGCCGCGCACTCCACCAGGAGGGCCAAGCTGCGGCCAGGAGCCACCGGTACCGTGAGGCGGGGGCGCTTCAGCCCCAGCAGCTCCTCGCTATCCTCCACCAGTCCTACCCGCTCCAGCCGCTCCGTGGTCTCGGGGACGAGCCTGATGACCATGTCGATGGGCTTGCTGTCGCGCACCACCACCACGCCAAAGAGTTGCTCGATGGAGATGATCCCCAGGCCGCGTACCTCCATGAGCCCCCGCAGGCTTTCCGGCGCCTGCCCAACAAGCTCTTCGCCGCGCACGCGGAAGATCTCCACCACGTCGTCGGCCACCAGTCGGTGCCCCCTGTGCACCAACTCCAGCGCGCACTCGCTCTTGCCGGAGCCGGAATCCCCCAGGATCAGCACCCCAATGGCAAAGATGTCCAACAGATCCCCGTGTCGCGTCTCCCGCGGGGCGAGCAGGTACTCCAGGGCCGTGGACAGGGCGCCAATCACCACGGAGGTGGATTCCGCACTCACCAGGAGCGGCACGTTCTGCCGCTCGCAGCTGGCCACGAAGTGGGCCACCGCCGAGTCGATCCCCTTTGCCACCACGATGGCGGGGGGCTCGAGGGCCACTAGGGCCGCCACCCGCTCGGCGACCACCGCCGGCGAGAGCGTCTCGAGGAACTCCGCCTCGCTCTGGCCGATCACCTGCACGCGCCCCGGCTTCACGTAGGCCAGGTAGCCGGCCAGCGCCAGTCCAGGCTTCTGCAGGCGCGGGTTGCCGATGCGCCGGCCCAGCCCCCCCTCCCCCGCCACCACCCGCAGGTTCAGGCCCGCCAGGCGCGGATCGGCGAGAAGTACGGCCACGGCCACATCGTTGGCGCTCACGAGGAGTTCCCCGGATCCAGGCGGGTGAGAGCAGCGAGGAGGTCTTCGCCACTTTCGGCCTGGCGGCACGCCTCACGCGCCTGGGGGTTGCGCAGGAGGCGGGCAATGCCAGCCAGCACCTGCAGGTGCGCCGCAGGTTGCTCCCGCGGCGACAGCACGAAGAAGAAGAGGCGGGCGCTCGCCTCGCCAAACGGCACCGGCGTCGCGGTGCGGGCAAACGCTGCAACGATACTCTTCAACCCCGGCACCTTGCAGTGCGGTATTGCGGCCTCCTCGTCCACCACCGTGGAGCCTAGGCGCTCGCGATCCAGGAGCAGCTCGGCCACCGTTTCCGGGTGGCGGATCGTCCCCACACTCCCCAGCCGCTGGGTCACCTGGGACATGAGGTCGTCGCGGGAGACCACCTCGAGGTTCAAGAAGACGTGTTCCGGCTTGAGGAAGTTGGAGAGCCGCACAGGGTTTGCCTCGGTGGCGCGGACGCCCTAGAACTCCGGCGTGACGAGGCCGTAGGTCCCGTCGCGGCGACGGTAGAGGACGTTGATGGTGTCCGAGGAGGCTTCGCGAAACACGATGAAGTCCTCCTTGGTGCCCTCCAACTGCAGGGAGGCTTCGTCCACGGTCATGGGCAGCACCGGCACGTGGCGCGTTTCCACCACCTGCGGTGTGCCAGCGCGCAGGGAGGTAGCCTCCACCACCGCCACCTGCCAGGCGGGCTCCTTGCTCCGCGTCGACCGCTTCCTGCCAATGAGCTTCTGCTTCAAGCGGCGCGCCTGTTGCTCCAGCTTGCCCACCACTTCCTGCAGCGAGGTGGACCAGTCGCTGGTCTCGGCCGATGCGGCAATCTCGAAGTCCTTTCCCCTAACGTGGGCTTCCACCAACACCCGGTGCTTCTCCTGGGCCACCGTCAGGCGCGCTTCGTGCACCGAGTTGAAATACTTGGAGAGCCGCGCCATCTTCTTGCGGGCAAGGTTGCGCTGCTCGTCGGTAATCTCCACGTTGCGGCCGATGAACTCTAGCTCCATCGCTCTCCTCCCTCCGGCGGGCCACCGCACCGCTCCGCCCATATTGTACGTGGCTCGCGGCGGTCCGTCACTTGAGCAGGCGACCGCGCTGTTCGGATGAAGGGATCCCTAGCTCTTCCCTGTACTTGGCCACGGTCCTGCGGGCAATCCTGATCCCCTGCCGGTTGAGCTGCCGCGCCACCCGGGCGTCGGAGAGGGGGTGCTCGGGATCCTCCGTCTGGATGAGTTCGCGGATCCGCTCCTTGACCGCCACCGAGGAGATGTCCCCCTCCAGGGCGTGCGAGATCGAGGAGTGGAAGAAGAACTTCAACGGGTACACACCCCGCGGTGTGGCGATGAACTTGTTGGCCACCACGCGGCTGACGGTGGACTCGTGAATCCCTACGTCGTCGGCAATGTCGCGCAGCACCAGCGGCCGCAGCCCCGCCACCCCCACCTCGAAGAACTGCTGCTGCCGCCGCACCAGCGCCTCGGCCACCTTGAGGATGGTGCTCTGCCGTTGCTCCACCGAGCGCAGGAACCACAGCGCCGCGCGCATGCGCTCGCGCAGGTACGAGGCTGTGGGCCCGTCCACCGAACGCTCCTGCAGCAGCTTCACGTAGCGCGGCGACAGGCGCAGGCGCGGCAAACCGTCGTCGTTGAGGATAACCCGCCACTCCCCGTCCACCTTGCGCACCTCCAGGTCGGGGACCACGGTGGTGGTGTCCATGGGCCCCAGCTGGTTGCCAGGCCGCGGGTCGAGCCGGCGGATGAGATCCAGCACGGCGCGCAGCTCGTCGCTCGTGATGTCGAACCGCTTGAGGAGGCGGGGCCACCGCTGGTGGAGCAGATCGTCGAACCCCTCCTTGACGATCCGCTTCGCGAGGTCGAGAAGCTGCGGCGAGTCGGCGGTGGGGATGCGCTCCAGTTGCAGGGTGAAGCACTCTTGGAGCGAGCGCGCCGCGATCCCCGGTGGATCCAGCGCCTGCACGGTAGCCAGGGCCGCGCCCACCTCCTCCGCCGAAACGCCGAGCTGCTCGGCGAGCTCCGCCTCCCCGGTCCGCAGGTAGCCGTCGGAATCCAGGTTGCCAACGATGAACTCGCACACGCGCCGCCGCTGCTCGTCCAGCTCCAGCAGTCCCAGCTGGGCGGTCAGCGCTGCAAACAGGCTCTGCTCCGGGGCTGGCGTGTTGGCCAGCGGGGCCTCCTCCTCGTCCTCCCAGGTGGCGGCCACGCTGGGCGAGTCCTGGAGGTAGTTGGCAAACAGGGCCTCCAGCTCCATCTCCCGGTACGATTCCGGCGCCGGTTCCCCCTCCTCCACCGCGCCGACCCCCTCGCTCCCCACCTCTCCGTCCGCCCCCTTCCCCTCGCCCGTTTGCGCGGCTACCAGCTCCTGCTCCGCCGATTGCTCCTCCACCAGTTCCAGCAGGGGGTTGGTCTGCACCTCCTGGGTCAGGGCCTGCTCCAGCTCCAGCCGCGACACCTGCAGCAGCTTGATGGCCTGCTGCAGCGTTGGCGTCATCACCAGCTTCTGGGCGAGACGCAGCTGGAGTCGTTGTTCGAGGCCCATGGCGCTAGAGCTGAAACTCCTCTCCCAGATAAACTTCGCGAACCAGCGGGTCGGCTGCCAGAGTTGCCGGGCCCCCGCTTGCAAAAACCTTGCCGTCTTTGATGATAGAGGCCCGGTCGGTGATTTTCAAGGTGTCGCGCACGTTGTGGTCGGTGATGAGGATCCCCAACCCACGGTGCTTGAGGTGCTTGATGAGCCGCTGCAGCTCCAGCACCGTGATCGGGTCGATGCCGGCGAACGGCTCGTCCAGGAGCAGAAAGCGGGGCTCCGTGACCAGGGCCCGAGCGATCTCCACCCGCCGGCGCTCGCCCCCCGACAGGGTGTCGGCGCGCTGGCGGCGTAGGTGGTCCAGCCCGAAGTCCAGGAGTAACCGCTCCGTACGGGCGTGCGCCTCGCCCCACGGTACACGCAAGAGCTCCAGCACGCCCAGGAGGTTCTCCTCCACCGACAGGCGGCGGAATACCGAGGCTTCCTGGGGCAGGTAGGAAACTCCCATGCGCGCCCGCTGGTACATGGGCAGACCGGTCACCTCCCGGCCACCGATGAACACCCCCCCCTCGTCGGGGCGGACAAGCCCCACGAGCATGTAGAAGGTGGTGGTTTTCCCGGCCCCGTTGGGCCCCAAAAGCCCCACGATTTCTCCGGGGTGCAGATCCAAAGAGATCCCGTCCACCACCGGGCGTCGGCGGTAGCGTTTCACCAGTTCCCGGGCCTCGAGACGCAGGGCTGCGCTGGCTATGGCCTCCTCCTCTGGGGCGCCGGCGTCTGCACGACCGGTAGCTCGCGCCCGCCACCGGGGGCATGGTAGAGCGCTTCGGTGGGATTGTCTTCCTCGCCCACCACCACGAACGTCCCGGTTGCGCGGTACCACCGGAAGTGGCTAGCCTTGAGCTGGTTGCCAGCAGACTCGCGGACTAGCACCGGCATCCCCCAAATGTCGAGCACGTCCGCCGCCGGATCGAACTCCGCCCGCTGCCCCTCCACCGCCCGGCCGGTGGCGGTGTCCACGATCCGCACGCCACCCGACAGTACCGCGTGGGTGATGGTGCCGGCCCCGTCCATGCGCGCCACCAGCCGCTGGCAGTCGATGGTGGCTTGCGGGTTTACCAGCTGGACGTCGCCCTCGTAGCTCACTTCGCCCGCCGGCTGCTCGTAGGTGACGGCGCGGGCCCGCACCGTGGCCTCCTCCACCCCTTCGCTCCCGCGGTCGAAGGTGGCCACGGTAATGACCTGCCCCGAACCCCGCAGCGCCCCGTTGCGCCGCCGGTACTCCAGCCGTTCGGCCCGGATTAGCCGCTCCCCCTGCCAGAGGCGAGCGTCCCCCTCCAGGATAATGGGGTCCTCCCCCTGGCGCGCCGTGCTCACCCGGTCGCTGGCAAAGTTGACGGGGGGGGCTTTGGGATCCGCTGGGGAGCTGCGCTCCACCCGCCCCACCACGCGACCGCGCGCCACGATGCTGCCGTCCCGCCCCCCCTCCACTGCATCGCAGGTGGCGGTAAACGCGGCGCCCCCCAGGCGAACCCGCGACTTTCCACCCCCAAGCGTGTAACTGTCCGTCTGCCGCGCGTACTGGAAGGTGTCACCCTCGGCCCAGTTGCTGCCGTCCGCCAGGCGCACCTCGTCCGAGGCGATGGCGCCTGCCGGCCGCCCGTCCACCAGCTCCACCCGCAGGTCGTGGGCCTCCACGCGGCGAGCCAAGGGGCCAGCCCCCGCTTGGCTCAGACACGCGAGCCCCTGCCCCTCCACCCAGCTCGCCCCCCGCTTTTCCACCTCGCCGGTGAGCCGGTAGGCGGCTAGCTCCCAGAGCGTGCCTACCGCGTCCTGCCAGTGCAGGCTCGCCCAACCGGAGGGAGCTGCCTCGGCCACGAACCGCAGGCGCTCAGGACCCAGTCCCGAAAGCTCCACCCGACCGGAGGAGAAGGAAAGCTCCGTACCGTCTCCCAGGCGACCGGCCACGCTCACCGGTTCCTCCAGCAGCAGGCGGCGCACCTCCCCCTCCGGTGCGGCCAAGAGCAGCGAGGCCCGCGGGGCTCGGGCCAGGAGATCGCCCCAGAGCAGGTCGAGCCCCTGGGGTAGCTCCAGCGTGGCGCGTCGGCGGTCGTAGTGGGCGGTGGGCGCCAGCAGCACGGTTGGTGCCTCCCCGCGTCGGAACACCACCGAGACCCCGCCATCCAAGGTGATGGTGTTGTCCGCCAGAGAACCCCTGGCCACGCTCGCAGTGCCGCCCCAGCCCCGACCGGCAAAGGCAACCTGCCCGGTGCTCTCGAAGAGGCGGGCCGCCCCCTTGAGGACGAAACCGTTGGCCCGGGCAGCAATGCCGCCACCCAGGGAGAGCTGGGCGTTGCCCAGGGCTTCGGCCTCGCGCCGGGAAGGGTAGAGCCGGGCAGTTTCTGCCACCATGCCGTAGGCCACCTCCCCCCGGTCGTACAGTGTCACCTCCACGTCGTGCAGTTCCAGGCGCCCGGAGGCGAACTCGAAGGTCTCGCGGGCAGCGATACGAAAGTTGGGTTCGATCCCCACCGTATCGCTGTAGACGAACCCCTTATGCACGCGGAGGGCGGGCTCCTGGCCCTGGGCGGCGTCGGAGCCCACCTCCGGGAGGGGTTGCGGGGTAGGTCGCCGCCACTGCCGGATGGCAAAACTTACCACCAGCACGCCGAGCCACAGCACGAGGAGGGACGCCGAGGCGCGGCGAATCACATCCGGCGTGCGCGTCACCGTTCGACGAACTGCCCCATGGCGCGGAACTTGGCGTAGCGCCGGGCCGGCAACTCGGTGCGTCGCCACCGCCGCAGCTCTCCCAGCGCCCGCCGCAACGCCGAGCCCACGCTGCGAATGGCCAGGGCGGGGTCCATGTGGGCGCCCCCCAGCGGTTCGGGGACGATCTCGTCGATGACCCCCAGCTTGAGCAGATCGCGGGCGGTGAGCCGCAGCGCCGAAGCAGCACGCTGCACCTCGGACTGGTCCTTCCAGAGGATGGCGGCGCACCCCTCGGGGGAGATCACCGAGTACACCGCGTGTTCGAGCATAAGGATGCGGTCCCCCACGCCAATCGCGAGAGCGCCCCCCGACCCCCCCTCGCCGGTCACGCACACCACGATGGGCGTGGTGAGGGCTGCCATTTCCCGCAGGTTGCGGGCAATGGCTTCCGCCTGCCCCCGCTCCTCTGCGTCCAGACCGGGGTAGGCTCCCGGCGTATCGACAAAGGAAATTACGGGCCGTCGGAACTTTTCCGCCAGCTTCATGACGCGCAGGGCCTTGCGGTACCCGTCGGGGCGCGGCTGGCCAAAGTTCCGGTACAGGCGGTCCCGGGTATCCCGCCCCTTCTGGTGCCCCACGATGGCCACCGCTTCCCCGTCGAAGCTCGCGAAGCCAGCTACGATGGCCGGGTCGTCGGAAAAGGCCCGGTCTCCGTGCAGCTCCACCCAGTCGGTGAACAGGCCCCGCACGTAGTCCAGGGTGTGGGGGCGGTCCGCGTGCCGGGCGAGCAGGCACTGCTGCCACGGGGTCAGGGTGGCGGTGACCCGCTTCGCCTCCTCCTCCAACTCCATCCGCACCTGCACTAGCTCCGCTCGCCCTTCCGGGCCGTTGCGCTCCAGCTCGGCGAGCCGCTGCCGCAGCTCCTCCAGGCGTGCTAAGAACGGTGGCGCCGGCACCCCTGCCATGAACCTGGACTCTAGTGGGGTTCGCCGCTTTTGACAAGTCGGCCAGCGCCCTTGGCGGCGAGAAGCTCCCACAGCCAAGCCACTCGCGTCATGCGGCCAGCGATGATCTCCTCTCGTGCCCGCCAGCGCGGCGAGCGGGTGGCCGGGTTGTCCACCGCCGGCGAAGGGATGGCGGCGGCCAGTCCCGCTGCCCGGGTGGCGTCGAGTTGGTGCGCGCCACAGCCGTAGTAACGGCGTGCCGCCGCCTCGGCGCCGTACACGCCAGGGCCGAACTCCACCACGTTGAGGTAGAGCTCCAGCACCCGACGCTTGCCCAGCTCCCGGTCCAACCACCACGCCAGACGAGCTTCCCGCACCTTGCGTGCCAGGGTCCGGTCGTTGGAGAGGAAGAGGATGCGGGCCAGCTGCTGGCTCAAGGTGGAGGCGCCCCGCAGGCGCCGCCCTCCGAACCACTGCCGCACCGCCTCCCAGATGGCGCGAGGATCCACCCCCGAGTGCGAGAAGAACCCCAGGTCCTCCCCCACCACCACAGCCACCGCCAACTCGCGGGAGATCTCTTCCAGGGGCCGGTACGCATAGGCGATGCCGGGTCCCCCCGTCTGCGCCCACACTCGCTCCTGCCGTTGCCAGGCGGCCCAGGGGTGCGGCGGCGGCCCTGTAGCCCAGTCCCCCGTAGCCAGGGGCGGGTGCCTCCACCACAAGATGGCACCTGCGCTCCCCGCCAGGAGGAGCGCTGCCACCGACCAGAGGGGGTGGCGAAGGTTCACGCTAGCATTGTACGGGGAGGGACGCAGGTGAGGGGCTTGGCGTGGTGGGTTGGCCTAGCGGTGGGTGGTGTCCTCGTGGGTGCGCTGGCCAGCGTGCCCGTGCGTCACCTCACGGAACCCGACGAGGCGCGGTACGCCGAGGTGGCGCGGGAGATGATCGTGTCGGGGGACTGGCTCGTCCCCCACCTGGGCGGGGTCCCGTACCCGCACAAGCCCCCCCTCTACCTGTGGCTCGTAGCCCTGCTGCGCACGGTTGGTTGCCACTGGACCGCCGCTGCGATACTGCCTGTGCTCCTCGCCTTCCTCCTCACCCTCGTCCTCTCCATCCCCCTCGGGCGCCGCCTCGGGCTCTCCCGGGAGGAGTGCCTCCTGGCCGTGCTCATCCTCGCCTCCACGCCGTTCTTCTCCGCCTTTGCCCTCATTGCCCGCATGGACATGCTGCTGGTGCTGTCCCACGCTGCAGCGCTCCTGGCCCTGGCCTCGCTGCTCTCCGAAACCTCCGATGCCCGCTTCCTGCGTCACCACCACCTGCTCTTCTGGGTTGCCGTGGCGGTGGGAATCCTCATCAAGGGCCCGGTAGCACTGGCCCTGGCTGGCCTCACGGCCCTGCTCTGGGGCGGGTTGGAACGTGGCCGCGGCTTCTTGGGCCGCGTCTTCCGAGGGTGGGGACCGCTGCTGGCCGTGGCCATCGTTCTCGCGTGGTTGCTTCCCGCCGCCCTGGCGAGCGGCGGCGCGTACCTGGAGGAAGTGGTGCTGCGCCAGTCGGTGGGACGGCTCTCCCAGTCGTTTGCCCACCGCCAGCCGTTCTTCTACCACCTGGTCACCTACCCCTTCACCGGGCTGCCGTGGACGCCGGTGATCCTTCTGGGGCTGTACCTGGCGGCGCGCCGGCGCTCCGACCGGGCTGTACGCCTGCTAGCGGGTGCGGTGGCGGTGGTGCTCATCTTCTTCTCGCTGGTTTCGGGGAAGATCGTGATCTACCTCCTCCCGCTCTTCCCCCCCGCTGCCCTCTTGGCCGCCCGGCTCATCGCCCAGGGCACCGCGCGCGCCCGCTGGGTGGGGGTCCTGGCAGCGGCTGGCCTGGTCCTCTTCGGTGTGGGGACGGCCGTTGTCCCGCACGTGCGCCAGGAGCTTGCCGGGGGTGCTGCCGATTTGCTGCTGGTGGGGGTGCTCGTGAGCTTGGTCGGGGTGCTTGCTGGCGTCCAGGTCCTCCGCCGCTCCTCGGCGTGGCCGCTGGTGGCCATGGGAGGGGCCCTGTTCCCCGCCCTGGCCCTGCCGGTCCTCACCTTTCACGCCGACCCGGCCCTCTCGGCCTACGCGGTGAGCGCGCAGCTCGTGCAGTTGGAGCCCGAGGCGGAGGACGTGCTGACGGTGGACGTGGATCTGTTCGGACTCCCCCTCTACACCAACCGCCCCTTGCGGGCGTTGGCAGGTGGCGAGGAGGTGCGGGGATCCCTGGCGGCGGGACGGGTGGTGGTGCTGCGGCGCTCCTCGCGACGTGTCGTGGACGCGGCCCTTGCCGGCCTGAGCGTGGCAGAGGTGCCGTGCCGTTTTGCCCGACCGCCACTCCTCATCCTCCGCCCCACAACCACCGTTCAGGGGCGGTAAGCGGGGGGGATCCGCTCGTCAATCTCGCGCCACACCTCCAGCGCACCGGTGGCCCCGAAGAGCCCCGTTTCTCGGTTGTCGTCGAACCCCACCCACACCGCCACCACAAAACCCCGCCGCAGCCCCACGAACCAGGAGTCGCGCCGGTCGTCGCTCGTCCCGGTCTTGGCGGCCAGCCACCCCTCCACCCGGGGGGCGAGGGAGGCGGCGGTCCCTCGCCGCGGGACTTCCGTGAGCGCCTCCACCACCGCCTGGGCTACCCACGGGGAAAGCGCGCCGCTGCCCCGCCGTGGCGAGGTGGCGAGGAAGGCCAGCTCGGGGCGGACCCCACCGTTGAGGAGGGGGGCGTAGGCACGAGCCACCTCCAGCGGAGAGGCTTCAAACGCGCCCAGGAGCACGGCCGGCCTGGCGGGAGGGGGGGCGAACCCCACGGCGTGCAGCGTGGCTTCCACGCGGGGAAGCGACACGTCCATGCCCAGGCGGACGATAGGGACGTTGAGCGACTGGACCAGCGCCTCGCGCACGGAAACCTGGCCGCGGTAGGTGCCGTCGCTGTTGCGCGGCGACCACTCCCCTCCCGGCGTGGGGACACGCAGCGGCGTGTCCTCCAGCGGATCCTCGAGCGTTCGCCCCGCATGAAGCGCTGCTGCCACCACGAACGGTTTGACCAGACTGCCCACGGGCCTGCGGGCCGCCGCCGCGCGGTTGAACTCCCCCGGGTGGGGATCGCGCCCCCCCGTGACGGCGAGCACGCGACCGTCGGCGGCCACCACCGCCACGGCCACCTCCAGCGGTTCTCCCCGGCCCACGAGGTGCGGATACCTCTGCTCGATCCGCCGCAGGCCGGCGACGCACCCCTCGGCCACAGCAGCCTGGAAGGAGGGCTCCAGGTGCGTACCCACCTCCCCCACGGCCCCCGCAGCTTCGGACAGGGCCAGGTCCACGAAGCTCACGGCTGCCGGCCAGCGCAGGCGGTGCGGCACGGTGGGCAGGGGGGCAGCCTCGGCCTCCGTGCGGTCGGCGGGGGCCAGGTGCCCTGCCCGCACCATGGCCTCCAGCACCGCGGCGCGGCGCCGCCGGGCCTCGCCGGGCGAGGTGAACGGGTCGAAGCGGTTGGGGGCGGCGATCATCCCTGCCACCAGTGCCGCCTCCTCCAGGTTCAGAGCTGCCGCGCGCTTGCCAAAGAGTCTCTGGGAGGCCGCCTCGACCCCGTGGAGCTGGAGACCCCCGTCCTGTCCCAAGTAGACGCGGTCCAGGTAGGCCTGGAGAATGCGCCGCTTGTCGTAGCGGTAGTCGATGAGGGCGGCAAGCCACGCCTCCAGGAGCTTGCGGGGGAGGGTGCGCACCGGTCGCAGCAGCACGTTCTTGGCAAGCTGCTGCGTGATGGTGGAGCCCCCCTCGCGCACGCTGCCACTTGCCAGGTTGTGCCAGGCGGCCCGCAGCATGCCGCGCAACGACAACCCCGGGTGGGAGAGGAAGGTACGGTCCTCGACGTCCACCACGGCGGTGAGCAGCGCTGGCGCCACCTGAGCGATGGACACGGGCCAGCGCACCACTCCAGCTGCATCGGTGGTGCCCACCGTCACCGGCGGCAGCCGCAGCAGCTGGAGCGGCCGACCCGCCGGATCCTCCAGCCACACCCCAGTGGCCCGCCAGCGCACGATCACCGCCCCGGGAGGCTCCGCCCCCGGTCCCCCCACCACCACCAGCGCCTGGCCCAGGCGGGAGAACTCCCCCACGCGCGGTGCCGCGGGGGTCACCTCCCGCAGCCCGTGGAGTTGCAGCACCCGGCCCAGCCATTCGGGCGACCACGCTTCGCCGCTGCGCAGGGTCCACGGGGCACTGGTCACGCGCAGACACGGAGGTCGGCCCGATCCACCCAGGGCCCCATCCACCAGCGATACCCCGTAGAGCACCAGGAGCGCACCGCTGGCCAGCGCCAGGCCGCCCAGGAGGGCGGTCCAGCGAAGGGCAATTCGCCGCGCCCGCCGGCGCCTCGCCCGGCTCGCCGGGGGAGTCGTCAAGGCAGGCCGCGGGCCAGCACCACCGTGATGTTGTCGATGCCGCCCTTGCGATTCGCCTCGCTCACCAGCTCGCGTGCCGCCGTCGCCAGGTCCTGCCGGCGCGCCAGAATGCGGGCGATCTCGGCGTTCTCCAGCATGGTGTTGAGCCCGTCCGAGCACAGGAGCAGGATGTCGTTGACGGCAAACTCCCGCTCCTGAATATCGACCTCGGGTTCCTGCACGCCGCCCAGGGCGCGGGTCACCACGTTCTTGAGCGGGTGGTTGCGGGCCGCCTCTTCGCTCAGGAGCCCCGCCACCACCTGCTCGTGCACCCAGGAGTGGTCGGCCGTGAGCAACGACAGATTCCCGTTGCTGAACAGGTACGCCCGGCTGTCGCCCACGTGGGCAACGGCAGCTCGCATCCCCTCCCAGTCGATGAGGGCGGCCACGATGGTAGCCCCCATCCCTCTCAGCCCAGCATCTCCGGCCACCGCCGCCGTCACCCGTCGGTGCGCGGCCAGGAGGGCGTGGCCGATGCGGTTGGCCGCCAGGGAGCGGGTGGGATCCCAATCGTTGGGCCAGGTGTCTTCGGCGAACTTGCCGGTCGTCTCGATCACCGCTTCCACTTCGCGTACCGCCAGATCCGACGCGACCTCGCCCGCAGCGTGGCCGCCCATCCCATCGGCAACCACGTAGAGGCCCAGATCGTCCCGGATGAGAAACGCATCCTCGTTGTGGTAGCGCCGCAACCCGCGGTCCGTCAGCCCGAACGATTCATGTCTCACGAGTCTCCTGCCTCCGCCCGGCTACCCTCTGGGAACGTCCCCACGCCTGGCTCCCTCCTCAACCTGCAGCAGCCATGATTCCACCGTCGGGTCGTCCGGCGCAAGCTCTGCGGCCATCCTGGCAAAACGGGTGGCCCGAGCGAACATCCTGGCCTTGGCGAAAAGCCGGGAAGCGTCCATGAGGAGCTTCACGTTCATGCTGTCCAGCTTTACCGCCTGGTCCAGTTGCCGCAACCCCTCCTCCAGACGCCCCCCGTGCTGGGCCAGAAACAGGCCGTACAGGTGTCGCGCCTTGGCGTTTTCCGGATCGTGGGCCACAGCTTGCGCCAAGAGCTCCCCCGCTTGCTGGGTTTCCCCGTTCTTCATGGCCACGATGGCCCGGGCAACCATGGCCTTGGCCAGCTCCCGGGGGTTGCTGCGGGCGGTCGCCGTGGTTCCTGACAAGCTCTGGTCGTAACGCACCCGCGCCTGGGGATCCACGAGCACGTTGTAGGCCTCGGAGATGGCCTGGAACTCCAACTCTGCCTCGCGCCGTGCGCTGCCGCTGAAGCGGTCCGGGTGCCGCTCCCTGGCGAGCTGTCGGAACGCTGCACGGATCTCTGCTACCGATGCGTCCGGCGCCACACCGAGAATCTCGTAGTAGGTCCTTCGCTCCACCACGCCCCCTCACCTCGCCTCCCGAGATTCTAGCGCGCTATCACACGTGCCGGGATTCGCGCAACTGGCGAGCCGCCCTGCGCACGGCCTCGCTCACGTTGTGGTCGCGGCAGAGCATGCCCAGATCCCGTACGCTCAGCCGGCTCAAGTGCGGGATCACCACGCCGGGGGGCGTCTTGGGGTTGAACGCCAAATTGCGTACCACCCGGTACCGCCTGAGCCAGCGACCGCGCGCCGCGATGAGGCGGAGCGCTTCCTCGTTGACCGAGCGCATGCCGGCAATCTCCTCCACATCCGCCTCCTGGAGCTGGGGGCTCATGATCACCGCCCGCACCACCAGGAGACTGCGGTCCCGCACGAGGATCAGGCGCTCCTGACGGGTTCCTTTGAGCGCCTGCATGATCCTCTCGTACGTGTTCATCATTGCCAGGCGCAGGAACGTGTCGCGCTGCTCCCGCGCTTCTCCCGGCTCTGGCTCGGGCAACCGCTCGGCCGGGGGCTCGCCGCCGGGGAGGTTCATGCCGATGGCCTTGAGGGCGGCCAGCGCCTCCTCGATGGAAGGTGCCGTGGCGTGGGGCAACTCGCTGATCTCACCCGCCGCCCACTGGCACGCCTTCTCCAGGAACTCCTCTTCGAACTCCCGCACCCGCCGCAACACATCCTGGGACACTTGCGGGTTGGCCCGCAGGTCAGCCAGGAGCTCGAGGCAGCCCAAGAGCCTGGTCTGATTGGTGACGATGGCGTCCTGGACCGAGGGGGGGCCGGAGAGTGCCAGCCACCGCAGCGTCTCGTTGGCCACTCGCGGATCCCGGGCGACGGCGGCGCGGAACGTTTCGTCCTGGCAAGAGCGGGCCAACAGATCCAGGTCCAGAGGTTCCAGATCCTCCTGGCTCAGCACGGTCAGGAAGTGCTCGGGGGTGAAGGCGGCCAGGGTTTGCCGTGCCAGTCCTGCAATCTCGCTGTCGCCCTCGGCAGCCAACAGGGCCAGGAGCCGGATCAGCTCCTCGCGGGTGACCGGCAGGAGCCCCTGGGCCGCAAACAGGCGCACCGCCCGGGGGACCAGGCCGGAGCGGATCCCCTGTACCAGCTCGGCAACCGTCCCAAAACTCGCGCCTGCGCTCACTCCGGCTCCGCCTGGCCGTCGAGGTGCACGCGCACCACTTCCCCCGCCCGGCCCAACGCGCTCCTCACCTCGCCCAGATAGGCAACCTCCACACCGCCCGCGTCCCCCAGCAGCAGGTCCACCGCCCGGCCACCGGCCTCGATCTCCCACGACGAGTTGGGGGGGAGCAACCGCTGCTGCCGTTCCCCCCCGGCCACTCGGACCTCCACCCAGCACGCGGTTCCGGCGGTACGAACCACCAGCACCGTGGAGGGGGGGGATGGCGAGGGCGTCGATGCTGGGGTGGCGGCCACCAGCAGCGAGGGGGTGGCAGCTGGCTCGCGCAACAGCACCTCCGGTGTTGGAGGCACCGCCCTGCTGCCCTCTCGCGCCAGCGGACGACCCAGGAGGAAGAGGAGGGCGAGCCCGCCCGCCAGGAGGGAGACGGCCACGAGCCACGGCCACACCCGCTGCCGTCGCGGAGGGGGCGCTGGCACGACGGGGAACGACTGGCTGGAGTCCTCGAAACGGGTGAACGCGGCGTCAAACGCCTGCAACCACGCCTCGGCGGGCTCCTTCATGGTGGCGAGGATCTGGCGGAGAAACATGCGGGCAAAGACCCGATCCGGGAGCGCCGCGAACTTCCCCGCCTCCAGGGCTTCCAGCACACGGCGGGAGATCTTGGTGCGCTGGATGATCTCTTCCAGTGTCACGCCCCGCTCGCTGCGGAGCTGGGCGAGCGCTTGGCCGAACTGCTTGGGTGTGGGCGAGCCTTCCAGCACCATTGACGCGGAGTTTAGATGCTGTTCTCCAAAGTGCAAGAGGGTGCAACCCCACCCGCCAGGTGCCGGCGGGGTCGTACCCCACCCGCACCCCGGCAGCATCTGGAGTTCGTCAGTTGCTGTTGCCAGGGCGGCGGAGCCGCTCCTCCACGAGCCGGGCGATGGAATGGCGCAGTTCTACCGCCACGTCGGCGTCGCTACCGAGGCGACGCAGCTCCGCCAGGGGCAGGGAAGCGACCAGCCCCAGCGCCACCCCCAGGGGGACCGCCGCGCTGTGCAGGGCAGCCTGCACCACTCCCGGCAGGCGGCCCCAGCGGGGGTGGTGGAGGAGCTCCAGGCACGCTCCCGGATCGGGGTTGGTGGCCATGAGCCGCACGGCATCCTCTTCGGTGAAGTGCGGGTTCTCCAGGAGCGCCGCCACGCAGCGGGGCTCCGCGTCGGCGAGGAGGACGGGGAGCAGCCCGCGCGGTGCCAGCCGCGCCAAGGACACCCGCTCGCCCAGCGTCAGGTGCCGCACCTTCTCGGCCAGCTTCCGCTCCGCCTGGCGGCGCACCTGGGGCAGGGCCCGCTGGTCCGACGCCACCGTGAGGAGGTCACGCCACCCCAGGGTGGCCAGGGTTTCCCAGGCAAAGGGGCGCGGACAGGCGGGGTGGCGGACCAAGAGCGTCGCCACTGTCCGGGACCGCCTCACCAGCGGCTGCACGAGCAGCAGCTCCACGGCTCTGGCGGTGCAGTGAGGAGAGCGCAGGAGACGGAGGGCGGCCCCCTCCTCGATCTCCACCCCCTCCTCGAGGGCGAGGATCACGGCCGCCGCATCGAACGTCACCCGCGCGCCCACGATGGAATGGTAAAGCACGGCTCTGCTATTCTCGCCAGTGAGGTGGAAACGGGGCGAGACCGGCAGGGATTTTCGATCCGGGAACGGGGCGCGCGCCCAGGCTTGAAGTGGGGCCACCGTAGTGCGCGCCCCCCCGCGCGCCCGGCGTGGCCCCGGTGTGTGCTTGCCGCCGTACTGCTGGCGGGTGCGCTCGGGTGTGGCTCGCCGACGCCGAACCGCGCCCACCTCACCGTCGCCACCTCCTGGGGACCGCTGGCCGCCGCCAGTCTGCATCAGGAACTCCTCCTCATCGCCAACGAGCTGGGAGCGGTGGATCTGGACCTCAAGGTCTACAGCCCCTCGGTGCTACGGGAACTGCTGTCGCGACAGCTCGCGGCTGCCGAGGAGAGCTGGGTGGATCTGGCGGTGGTGCCCAACGACTGGCTGACTCCCCTGGCACAGCGCGGTCTGTTGGCCGAGCTACCGGCCAGCCGCGTGGCCACCCTGCAGGAAAGGCTGGTGGGACAGGCGCTCTTGGCCGTCACCGAAGGTGATCGCGTGCTGGCTTACCCCTTGAGCGCTGAAGTGGTGGCCTTCATCTACAACCCGCACTTTTTCCCGGTTCCCCCCCGCAACCTCGAGGAAGTGGTATCGGCTACCTCCTTGCCCCCAGGGGTCGTACCCTTTGCCTTCGACCTGACCGACCCCAGTCACGTGGCGCCGCTGGCCACCAGTCTGGAGGGGGGAAGGGTGGACGAGGCCGGGCTGCCACGGATCGACACGCCGCTCCTCCTGGCGCTGTTCGGCCGCTTGGCGCCGTTGTGGAGCTGCCCGGATTGCTGGCGCCTCTTCCACGGGGAGGACCTGGAGTCGCTGCACGTGCAGCTCTTTGCCGAGGGACGCCTGGCGTCGTTCCTGGGCGGCCCGTGGCTACTGGAAGCCCTGGAACCCGCCGGCCAGCCGTTCGTGGTGGTGCCGGTTCCGCCCTTTTTGGCGGGCAGCGAAGCAGGAGGGGCCTTCGTGGGGTACCAGTGCGTGGTCGTCCGCGAGCACACGCCGTGGCTCGACCTGGCGTTGGAGGTGGGGGCACGCCTGGCCACCAGCGAGGTGAACGATCGCCTCAATGGCGTCATCCGGCGCTTGCCCGTGCGCGCCGAAGCCTACCGCTCCCGCCGCTCCCTGGAAACCTCAGGAATCCTCGGCTTCCTGCGGGCACTGGAAACGGGCCGCTACCTCCCACCGGGCGAGCCAGGGTTGGCACGCCTGGAGCAACTGCGCCAGACGCTGCTGCGCCTGTAGCCCCACGAGACACCTCCCTCCCTCCCTGAGCTCCAGCGGCTTCTGGCCGCAGAGGAGGTGCTGTGAAGCTGCGCGGCCTCCTCGTCTTTTCGCACCTGGCCTCCATCGTTGCCGTGGTGCTGGTCATTGGCGTGCTGGCCCTGGCAATCCTGCTGCGCGGCACGGCGGATGTGGAACGGCGCAGTATGGAGAACGCCCTCGCCAGTGTGGACCACCTCTTCGACCAGCGCTTCGACGAACTCGTGTATGCCCGCAACGAGATCACGTCCCGGCTCGCGTTCCGCGCTCCCTTGGGCTCTGACCTGGCGAGCCTCGGCCTGCTGCACGACCTGTTGGAGCTGTACCGGGTGGAGCGGATCGAGGTGTTTCGCGGCCTCTTGAGGGAAGCGGAAGCCTACCGGTGGGGGCGCGGCTCCCACCCCGATTTGCGCACCGAGTGGTTCCCCCCCAACCCGTCCGTTGCCGCCCAGGTCACGGGTGGACGGCCGGTCGCCTGGGTGCAGTTGGCGAGAAGCGGCCCTGCCTCCTTGAAACTGTGCGCGGCCATCCCCTCGGGTGGGCCGCAGCCGGCGCGCTGGGTGGTGGTGACCGAGCCCATCGATCGGCCGCTCCTCAGCCGGCTCCTCCCCCGCGGGGGAGTTGGCGCCATCTTCGCAGGGCGAGACCTCCTCGCGGCCTGGCCGCGCCACCCCCAGGAGGGTGGTGGGCAGAGCCGCGATCTGGAGTCGCTCCTGCCCCCCGTGCCCTTCGCCGGCCTCATTCCCCCGCTATCCGTCCGCCACCCCCTGCTGCAGCTCGACGACGGGGGATCCCTCGACATCCTGCTCCTCGCCCCGCGCCAGGCGTCGGCCGAGATGCTTTTGGTTGGCTTGCGCACCGGATTCCTGGTGCTGGTGGGCGGGGTGCTCATGGCGGTGGCGCTGGGCAGCGGCGTGGCAGCCCAGTTGCTGGCGCCACTGCAGTCGTTGCTGGAAGGCACGGCGGCCATGGCGCGGGGCCATCTCATGGTCCGCCTGCCCACCACCCGCTCCGACGAGCTGGGCGCCCTCACCAAGGAGTTCAACCGCATGGCGGACGAGATCCGCAACACCTACGTGGGCGTGATCTCGACGCTAGCGGAGGTGGTGGAAGCAAAATCTCACTACACCCGGCAGCACATCGATCGCGTGGAACGCCTCACCCGCCTCACCGCCGAGGTCTTGGAGCAGCGGGGTTGGGTTCGCTTCTCCAGCCACCAGCGTTTCATCCTCTCGGTGGCCGCCATCCTCCACGATGTGGGGAAGATTGCCATTGCCAACGAGATCCTGAACAAGTCGGGTCCCCTCTCGGTGGCCGAACGCTCGCAGATGCTCACCCACCCCGAGGTGGGGGCCGTGATCGTGGAACGCATGGGCAAGCTGGAGCGGGCCGCCGAGATCATCCGCTGCGCCCACGAACACTTCGACGGCTCCGGGTACCCCCGCGGCCTCAAGGGCGAGGAGATCCCCATCGAGTCGCGGATCATCCTGGTGGTGGACGCCTACGACGCCATGACCATGGAGCGCCCCTACTCGGTGGTGCGGCCCCAGGAGGAGGCAATTGCCGAGCTGCGGCAGGAGGCGGGGCGCCAGTTCGACCCAGTGGTCGTGGAAGCCTTCATCGAGGCCATCACTGGCTTGGAGAAAGAAACCTCCGGGGGGCCCGTGGCTGTTGATTCCGGCCTCTACCGCATCCTGCACGCGGGAGGGCCTGGCACCTTTACCGCTCCCCGCCCTCCGGCTTCCCCAGAATAGCCAGCAACCTCCCCTTGGCCTGCTGGAGCGTGCCCTCCTCCTTGGCCTCGAGCACGAGGCGCAGCAGCGGCTCGGTGTTGGAGGGGCGGACGTTGAACCACCAGTCCGGGTACTCCACGGTGATGCCGTCCAGGTAATCGATGCGGCCGTCGGCAAACTCGTGCGCCAGGCGGCGGATCATCCCCTCCTTGTCCTCGACGTGGAAGTTGATCTCCGGGGTCTTGGGGTAGCGGCGTAGGGGTGCCAGCAGCTCGCTCAAGGGGCGACCCGCCTGCCGTAGCACGTTCAGGACCTCCACCACGGTGATCAGAGACGAGTCGGCGAAGTAGTTCTCCCGGTAGTAGAAGTGCCCTGCCAGCTCCCCCCCGAAGGGGCTGCCAATGGCGCGCATGGTGGCCTTCATGAAGGAGTGGCCGACCCGCTCGCGCACCGGCTGGCCGCCCGCCGCGGCAATGGCCTCGCGCGTGGCCCAGGAGGAGCGGATGTCGTACACGATGGGCGCGCCCGGGAAACGCGCAAGGATCGCCGGGGCCAGCAGCGCCGTCACCAGGTCCGCTCCCACCACCGCGCCCCGGTCGTCCACGAAGATGGCACGGTCGGCATCGCCATCGAAGGCCACCCCCAGCGCACACCCCCCCTCCTCAACCGCCCGCTGGAGGTCGCGGAGGTTTTCCGGTTTCAAGGGGTTTGCCTCGTGGTTGGGAAAGCTCCCGTCGAGTCCGAAGAAGAGCGGCACCAGCTCAAGGTTGAAGGCCTCCAGGAGCTCGCGGTAGAGGGTGGCCATGCCGTTGGCCACGTCCACCGCCACTTTAAGGCGCGGCTCGCGGTCACGGAGGAAGGCAAGGATGTGCTCGCGGTAGGCGGCGCTCACGTCCGCGTGGGCGATGGGGGCCTGGGGCTCCGGATCCGGCGGAGGCGTGCTCGCAACCAGCGCCTCGATGCGGCCGATCCCCGTCTCGTTGGACACCGGGATGGCGTCGCGGCGGGACAGCTTGAAGCCGTTGTAGGCTGCTGGGTTGTGGCTGGCCGTGGTCTGGATCCCCCCCGAGCACCCCAGATGACCGATGGCGAAGTAGTTCATGGGTGTGGTGGCAAGGCCAATGTGGACCACGCCCAGTCCGGCGGTCAGCAACCCGTCGGAGAGCGCCGCCGCAAGGCGCGGCGAGGACGCCCGCATGTCATGGCTGACCACCACGCGCCCACCGCGGGCGAGATCTTCTTCGTCAAGAATCGCCCGGAAGTGGTAGCCAACGGCGTAGGCGGTCTTCTCGTCCAGTTCGCTGGGGTACAGCCCGCGGATGTCGTACGCCTTGAATATCCCCGCCATCACGTCCCTCCCTGCCAAGAGTAGCGCACCCGACCGGTCTTGCCGCGTCACCAAGCCGTCGCCGGCGCCTGCTTCATTGCCGAAACGCTGGACCTACGCGACGAGCCCACCGTCCATGCGGATGGTGGCGCCGGTCACGTAGCTGGCCGCCGAAGACAGCAGGAAGCGCACCGCCAAGGCCACCTCTTGCGGCGTGCCAAACCTTCCCAGGGGGATCGAGTGCAGCGCTTCCTGCTGTCGCGCCTGGGGCAACGCGCGCAGCAGTTCGGTGTCGATCCAGCCCGGGACCAGCGTGTTGACGGTAATTCCGTAGCGCCCCACCTCCCGCGCCAGTGCCTTGCCGAAGGCGGCAAGCCCCCCCTTGGCAGCCGCGTAGTTGGCCTGACCGCGGTGTCCCACCACGCCACTGAGCGAGCCAATGTTGACGATACGGCCGTGTCGGGCTGCCAGCATGGGCCGCAGGAACCCCCGGGTGAGGCGGTACGCGCCCTTCACCACCGTGTCCATCACCGCGTCCCACCGCTCCTCGTCCATGAGCAGGAAATGCCCGTCCCGCAGGGTAGCGGCGTTATTGACGAGGGCGTAGACATCGCTCTCCCCCACCTCCGCCACCAGGCGCTCCACCGCAGCCGCGTCGCGCACGTCGCAACAGTGGGCCACCACGTGCTGGTTCCGCGCGGCGGCCGCTGCCACCACCTCCTGCGCCGCCTCGTGTCGCTCCCGGTAGAGAAAGTGCACGGCGTAGCCGGCCTCGGCCAACTCGTGCACGATGGCCCGGCCGATCCCCCGCGATCCCCCACTGACAATGGCCTTCAGCATCCTCCCCCACCACCCCCGTGCAGCCGTCGAACCCCGCCGGCCGCCCGTTTACTCTAGCGCAACTAGGCTGGAGGCTTCGACTCGTCGGCGGGGGGGAGCGGGGGCAGCACCGGGGGGGCGGTGACCATCCGCCGCCACAACTCCGGCCCAGGGTCGTGCCGCAGGTCCCCCTCGTCCACCTTGAAACGCACCGAGGAAAAGACGATGTGGAGGGTGTCCCGCACCGCCAGGAAGTGGGAGGGGCTGCCGTCGTAGATGACCTGCACCGGCACGTGGGCGAACCGTGCCCGGAGCTTGCCGGCCCGCACGAGAATCTCGGTATCGATGGCGTAGCGGCGCCCCACCAACCCCATGCGGCGCAACAGCCCCGCACGCACCAGCCGGAAGCCGCACTGGGAGTCCTCGAGCGGAAAGCCGCTCATGAGTTCCAAGGCGCGCGTGCCAATGTAGTTCGTCCAGAACCGCTTGGGGGGAATGGCCTCGCGGCGCCACAGTCGGTTGCCGAGGAGAAAATCCGCCTCCTCCGCCAGGGCGAGAAACTTGGGGATGTCCTCGGGGTCGTGCTGGCCGTCGCCATCCATCATCAAGATGTGGGTGTGTGGCTCGCCCAGCAGCACCGCCAGGCCGCTGCGCGTGGCGTCGCCTTTGCCGCCGTTCTGGCTCCTGCGCACCACCCGCGCGCCCGCACGGCGTGCCGCCCCCGTGGTGTCGTCCTGCGAGCCGTCGTCCACCACCAGCACCTCCAACCCAAAGCGCGCCACCCCGGCCACCACGCCGCCGATGCGGTCTTCGCAGTTGAAGGCAGGGATGAGGGCGGCAACCATCATGGCCGTTCGGCCGGAGAATAGCATCCTGCCCAGCTCACGGGCAGCCACCCCCGCCACCCCGGCGCGGCGCGGGACCGGCAAAGAGGTCGAAGCGCAGCAACCGACACTCGATGGGCCCGTTGAAGAGGGGGATCCGCCGGCTCGCCCGCAGCCCCACCTCCTTGGCAAGCTCCCGATCCCCCACCAAGAGCCAGGCGGTGGCACCCGCGGCCCGAGTTTTCAGTGCATCGCCCAGCTCCCGGTAGAAGGGCCGCAGCCGGTCCCGCTCGCCCAGGCGTTCCCCGTAGGGGGGGTTGGTGAGGATCACGGTACCGGGGCCGGGGAGGCTGAGCTGTCGCGCGTCACGGCGCTGCACCTCGATCCACTCCCCCACCCCGGCCCGGCGGGCGTGGCGCCCGGTGGCGCGCACCGCCGCCTCGTCCACGTCGCTGGCGTGAATGGGTGCGGGGGCGCGCCGGCTCAAAGCCCGTGCCCCTTCAACGAGGTCGGCCCACAGGACCGGGTCGTGGAACCACCAGCGCTGGAAGGCAAAGCCGCGCTGCAACCCTGGCGCTGTCCCCGTGGCGATGAGGGCCGCTTCGATGGCAATGGTGCCGCTGCCGCACATGGGGTCGAGAAACGGTGCGGTGCCATCGTAACCTGCCAGGAGCAGCGCACCAGCCGCCAGCGCCTCGGACAGCGGCGCCGGCCCGCCGTGCCGGCGGTACCCGCGGTGGGAGAGCGGCTCCCCCGACGCGTCCAGGTGGAGAGTCACCTCCCCTAAAGCCAGGTGGAGCTGGACGCGCACGGCCGGGTCCCGGCGGTCCACGTCGGGGCGTTGCCCCCGCACCCGCCGGAGACGGTCCACCAGTGCATCTTTGACCACCAGCGCCGCCACGGAGGTGTTGGCAAAGGCAGGGTGACGGCCGGCCACGGCCACGGCAATGGTTTGTCCCGGCGCCACCACCTCCTCCCAGCTCACCTCGGCTGCCAGACGGTACAGATCCTCCCGAGAACTTACCACCCCGCTGGCCAGGCGCACCAGGACGCGGGTGGCGCCCCGCAGCCACAGGTTGGCCCGGTACAGCGCCTCAAGCCCCCCGGAGAACTCCACCGCCCCGCGAGTTGCCCGCGTTGCGCTGTGCCCGAGAGCCAGAAGCTCGGCCTGCACCACCTCCTCGAGCCCACGGCTGCAGGTGGCCACCAGGGTGCCTGGAAGACGGCCCATCACCGGCCCACGGTAGCGTACCCACCCCGCCTCGCCAAGGGTTGGCGCCCCGGGAGCTTCCGGGTTGCACTCTGCCCCAGTTCTCGCTACGGTCCCACCTGCGGTGGCGTCATGACACGCACCCTGCGCATCGGCACCCGCGGCTCCGAGCTGGCCCTGTGGCAGGCCCAGCACGTGGCGGCACGGCTGCGCGAGGCCGCCGGCATCGCCAGCGAGCTGGTGGTGGTGCGCACCTCCGGCGACCGCGACCGCTCCCGCCCCCTGCACCAGCTGGCTGGCAGCGGCTTCTTCACCCGCGAGCTGCAGCAGGCGCTCCTGGAGGGACGCGTGGACGCCGTGGTGCACTCCCTCAAGGATCTGCCCGTGGACGAACCCCCGGGCCTCACGGTGTCCGCCGTGCTGGGTCGCGAGGAACCGCGCGATGCGCTCCTGGCACCCCCGGACCGCCGCGGCCCCGGGGGGTTGGGGCTGCGGCCCGGTGCCGTCCTTGGCACCTCCTCCCTGCGGCGGGCCGCCCAGGCCCTGGCCCTGCAGCCGGAACTGGTGATCAAGCCCCTGCGCGGCAACGTGCCAACCCGCCTGCGCCGCCTGGAGGAAGGGGAGGTGGACGCGATCCTGCTTGCGTACGCGGGGCTGTGCCGCCTCGGCATCGACCCCCACGACCGCCTGCTCAAGGTCTTCGAGGTGGACGAGTTTCTGCCCGCCCCCGGGCAGGGCGCCCTGGCCGTGGAGACGCGCCAGGGCAGCGCTGCGGATGGGCTGGCTTCGCTCCTGCACCAGGAGACCCTCGGCGAGGCCACCGCGTGCGAGCGCGAACTGTTGCGCCAGCTGGGCGGGGGGTGCCATATGCCGCTGGGGGCGTTTGCCGTGCCGGCAGACGGACAGCTCCGCCTCACCGCCGTGCTGGGCGAGCTGGATGCCGACTTGCGCCACGCCTCCCTGCGCCGTGCCAGCGCCAGCGGCAGCGACCGGCGAGAGGTGGCGTCTGCCGTGGCGCGGGCGCTCGCAGGGGGAGCGAACCCATGACCCGCTGGGTACTCGTGACCCGCTCGGAACCGGAGCTGGTCGAGTACGCCGGCGCCCTGGCCCGCCACGGCGTGCAGGTGCACCCCTTCCCGGTCCTGGTGGAGCGGGCCGTGGACGATCCCCAGGGGTGGGCCGCCGTGGGCAGCCAGCCGGAGCGCTTCCAGTGGCTCGCCCTCACCAGCCCCCGGGCCGCCCAGCACGGCGTGTCGGCGGCTGGGCGCCACGCTCTTGCCGAGGTGCTCGCGCGTCTGCCCGTGGCGGCAGTGGGTCAGCGCACCGCGGAGCTGGCGCAGCGAGCCGGTCTGCGGGTCGAGCTCGTGGGGCAGCGGGGAGCGGCGGCCCTGGCCGCCACCCTCGCCAGCCGGCTATCGCCGGGGGGGTGGGTGCTGCACCTGTGCAGCCGCCAGCACCGCCCGGAGCTGGCCCAGACCCTGCAGGCGCGGGGGGTGCACGTGCTGCCGGTGCCAGTGTACGAGATGGAGCAAGTGGATGCTCGAGAGCTCCCGCCGCTCCCCCCAGGGACCCCCGTTGCCGTGCTGCTCACCAGTCCGCGGGCGGCCCTGGCTTACCTCGAGGTGCGCCAAGGGGTGCCCCTTGCCTGCCCTCACCTGGCCATGGGCGAAACCACCGCTGCGGCGGCAGCCGCCCAGGGTCTCGCCGCCCGGGCCCTCGCCCAACCAACCGTCACCGCTTTCGAGGAGGAGATATGTCGGATCTTGTCGTGAGACCGAGACGTTTGCGCTTTCACCCGAAACTACGCGACCTCGTGGCCGAGGCGCGGCTCGATTCCCGCTGCCTGGTGATGCCGCACTTCGTGCTGGAACGGGACCGGGCGGTGGAAGAGATCGAAGCCATGCCGGGGATTCGCCGCGAGGGGATCGAGCGCCTGCTCGCCACCGTGGAGGCCGACCTGCGGCTAGGGATCCACTCGGTGCTGCTCTTCGGAGTCCCCGACGAGACTGCCCCTAAGCACCGAGACGGTCGTAGCGCCTACGCTGGCGATGCCCTCATCCCCCGCGCCGTGGCGGCCCTCAAGCAGCGCTTCGGCGAGGAGCTGGTGGTGATCACCGACGTGTGCCTGTGCGCCTACACCGATACCGGCCACTGTGGGGTCGTGGAGGGGGGACGCGTGGTCAACGACGCCTCGTTGCCGCATCTCGCCAAGATGGCCGTGGCCCACGCGGCCGCCGGTGCCGATGTGGTGGCCCCTTCCGACATGATGGATGGGCGGGTCCTGGCGATCCGCGAGGCGCTGGACGCGGAGGGGTTGGTGGACACGCCCATCATGAGCTACTCCTGCAAGTACGCCTCGGGCTACTACGGCCCCTTCCGGGAGGCGGCCCACTCCGCCCCGCAGTTCGGCGACCGCCGTTCCTACCAGATGGATGCCCGCAACCGCCGCGAGGCACTCCTGGAGGCCCAGCTGGACGTGGAGGAAGGTGCCGACATCCTCATGGTCAAGCCGGGGCTCGCCTACCTGGACGTGCTTCGCGACCTCAAGGAAAACTTTCCCCAGCCGGTGGCGGTGTACAACGTCTCCGGGGAGTACGCCATGGTCAAGGCCGCTGCCCAGCGGGGGTGGATCGACGAGCGCACCGTCACCCTGGAAAACCTCCACGCCTTTCGGCGCGCCGGGGCGGACATGATCATCACCTACCACGCCAGACAAGTGTTGGCGGAGGGGTGGCTGTGACACCCTTCTCTGCTTCTGGTGGGGCCAGGCAGCGGAGTCGCTCCGAGGCGCTCTGGCAGCGCGCCCAGACC